>NZ_JBVIIE010000142.1:0-1083 GCF_055569945.1 Streptomyces sp. NPDC031340 | reverse complement strand
TGGGAGCGTCGGAACAAGGCTTGCCTTGTTCTCGTGACTGCGTGCCTTTTGAAGAATGAGCCTGCGAGTTTGCGGTGTGTTGCGAGGTTAACCCGGGTGGGGTAGCCGTAGCGAAAGCGAGTCCGAACAGGGCGTTTTAGTAGCACGCTCAAGACCCGAAGCGGAGTGATCTAGCCATGGGCAGGTTGAAGCGGAGGTAAGACTTCGTGGAGGACCGAACCCACCAGGGTTGAAAACCTGGGGGATGACCTGTGGTTAGGGGTGAAAGGCCAATCAAACTCCGTGATAGCTGGTTCTCCCCGAAATGCATTTAGGTGCAGCGTCGTGTGTTTCTTGCCGGAGGTAGAGCACTGGATAGGCGATGGGCCCTACCGGGTTACTGACCTTAGCCAAACTCCGAATGCCGGTAAGTGAGAGCGCGGCAGTGAGACTGTGGGGGATAAGCTCCATGGTCGAGAGGGAAACAGCCCAGAGCATCGACTAAGGCCCCTAAGCGTACGCTAAGTGGGAAAGGATGTGGAGTCGCAGAGACAACCAGGAGGTTGGCTTAGAAGCAGCCACCCTTGAAAGAGTGCGTAATAGCTCACTGGTCTAGTGATTCCGCGCCGACAATGTAGCGGGGCTCAAGCGTACCGCCGAAGTCGTGTCATTGCAGCATGTACTCCCAACGGAGGCTGTGATGGGTAGGGGAGCGTCGTCTGCCGGGTGAAGCGGCACTGGAAGGTAGTCGTGGACGGTTGACGAGTGAGAATGCAGGCATGAGTAGCGATTCACACGTGAGAAACGTGTGCGCCGATTGACTAAGGGTTCCTGGGTCAAGCTGATCTGCCCAGGGTAAGTCGGGACCTAAGGCGAGGCCGACAGGCGTAGTCGATGGATAACCGGTTGATATTCCGGTACCCGCTGTGAAGCGTCAAACATCGAATCCAGTGATGCTAAGCCCGTGAAGCCGCCGGCTGAGTCTTCGGACGAGGTCGGAGTGGTGGAGCCGGTGACCCGAGCTGGTAGTAGGTGAGTGATGGGGTGACGCAGGAAGGTAGTCCATCCCGGGCGGTGGTTGTCCCGGGGTAAGGGTGTAGGCCG
>NZ_JBVIIE010000141.1:0-1224 GCF_055569945.1 Streptomyces sp. NPDC031340 | reverse complement strand
GACCCGGTCTCGGGTGCGGAGGAGGTCGTCGCCTTCGCCCGCGAGCACGGCCTGCCCATCGCGATCAAGGCCGCCTTCGGCGGCGGCGGCCGCGGCCTGAAGGTCGCCCGCACCCTCGAAGAAGTGCCGGAGCTGTACGACTCGGCGGTGCGCGAGGCGGTGGCCGCGTTCGGCCGCGGCGAGTGCTTCGTCGAGCGCTACCTCGACCGCCCCCGCCACGTCGAGACCCAGTGCCTGGCCGACAAGCACGGCAACGTCGTCGTGGTCTCCACCCGCGACTGCTCCCTGCAGCGCCGCCACCAGAAACTCGTCGAGGAAGCCCCCGCCCCGTTCCTGTCCGAGGAGCAGGTCGCCGAGCTCTACCGCGCCTCCAAGGCCATCCTCAAGGAAGCCCACTACGAGGGCGCCGGCACGTGTGAGTTCCTCGTCGGCCAGGACGGCACGATCTCCTTCCTCGAGGTCAACACCCGCCTGCAGGTCGAACACCCGGTCACCGAGGAAGTCGCCGGCATCGACCTGGTCCGCGAGATGTTCCGCATCGCCGACGGCGAACCGCTCGGCTACGACGACCCGCCGCTGCGCGGCCACTCCTTCGAGTTCCGCATCAACGGCGAGGACCCCGGCCGCGGCTTCCTGCCCGCCCCCGGCACCGTCACCCGCTTCGACCCGCCCACCGGCCCCGGCGTCCGCCTGGACGCGGGCGTGGAGTCCGGCAGCGTCATCGGCCCCGCCTGGGACTCCCTGCTCGCCAAACTCGTCGTCACCGGCCGCACCCGCGCCGAGGCCCTCCAGCGCGCCGCCCGCGCCCTGGACGAGTTCACCGTCGAGGGCATGGCCACCGCGATCCCGTTCCACCGCACCGTGGTCCGCGACCCCGCCTTCGCCCCCGAACTCACCGGCTCCACCGACCCGTTCACCGTCCACACCCGCTGGATCGAGACCGAGTTCGTCAACGACATCAAGCCCTTCGCCGCCCCCGCCGACACCGAAGCGGACGAGGACGCCGGCCGCGAGACCGTCGTCGTCGAGGTCGGCGGCAAGCGCCTGGAAGTCTCCCTCCCCGCCTCGCTCGGCATGTCCCTGGCCCGCACCGGCCTCGCCGCCGGCGCCAAACCCAAGCGCCGCGCCGCGAAGAAGTCCGGCCCCGTCGCCTCCGGCGACACCCTCGCCTCCCCCATGCAGGGCACCATCGTCAAGGTCGCCGTCGAGGAAGGCCAGGAAGTC
>NZ_JBVIIE010000140.1:0-1228 GCF_055569945.1 Streptomyces sp. NPDC031340 | reverse complement strand
CGGGGGGAAGCTGACACGGAGGAGGTGTCCGCGGGGGCTGCTCCGTGCCGTGGGCCGGGTGAGTGCAGCACGGACGGGAGAGCCAGGCACAGGGCTGCCGCGGTGCAGGCCGCGGTCGCGCCCAGGGCGTGCCGGCGGTGGCGGCGCCGGTCGGCGCGTCGGCGGATCTCCGCGGCGGGCAGGGTCGGTGCCGGCATCTGCGTGCCGAGCAGCCGCAGCCGGTCGCCCAGGGTGTCGTGGAGGGGGTCAGACATGGAGTCGTCCTTCCTCGCTGGTCGGGGGCTGGTCGCCGAGCCGGGCCGCCAGCGCGGTCCGCCCGCGGGCGAGGCGGCTCTTGACGGCACTGACGCTGGCGCCGGTCTCGGCCGCGACCTGCTCGATGGAAAGGTCGCACATGTGGTGCAGGACCATGGCGCTGCGCTGCGCCTCGGGCAGGTCGCGGAGCGCGATGACCAGCATCAAGTACTCCTCAGCGGGCGGCTCGACGGTGCGGGGTTCATGGTGGTGGCGTCCGGCCAGATGCAGACCCCGGGCCAGACGACGCCAACGTGAGACGGCCAGCCGCCGGGCGGTGGTCCGGATCCAGGCTTCCGGGGCATCGTCGGGGTCGAACGTGCGCCTTCGGTCCCACGCGCGGATGAAGGCCTCCTGGACCACGTCCTGTGCTTCGGACCAGTCGCCGGTCATCGCGTAGAGCTGCCCGGTCAGGCGGGAGAAGGACGCTGCGTAGAACGCGTCGAACTCCTGTGGCGTCATCAACGGCTTCTCTCCTGGTGCTGTCGATCGGCTCGCATCACAGGCGGTTCGCCGGGAAGCACTCCTCGACCACGGCGGTGGAGCCGTGCCTCCCGGGCGGAGCCTCGCGCCGCTCAAGCCTGTACGCACGAGCGCCGTCCCCAGGTCGCGCCCACGTCCTGTGACATGGACCACGTGTCCTGGGTGCGACCGCACGGGCACCGAGGGGCGTACAGGGGCGCGGGCATCAACCGGACGCCCGCAGGAAAGGACACTGATTCATGCGTATCCGCCCGATCATGCTCATCGCGGCCACCGCCGCAGCCATCGCGACGGCGGGGGGAGCGGCCAGCGCTGCGACCGACACCCCCCAGCCCACCGCCACGGCTCACGGCAAGCCGTCCGGTGCGCCCGCCGCCAAGGTTCACGGCACCGGCTCGGCCGGCGCCTCGGTGGTCTCTGGTACCGGTGTCTCCGGGAACCGCGTGACCGC
>NZ_JBVIIE010000139.1:0-1258 GCF_055569945.1 Streptomyces sp. NPDC031340 | reverse complement strand
CTACCCCCCACCCACCCCACCAACAAAGTCTACGTATTGGGGTGTTTGGGTCTGAGCTAGGCGTCCCCCCCTCCCCCCCCCCTCTCCCCCCCCCCCCCCCCCCCCCCCCCCCCCCCCCCCCCCCCGCGGCCGACACGGCCGGACCGTCAGCGGTCCGCGTCCAGCGGCTCCAGATCGTCGTCCGCGTCGTCCGCGTCGTCGTCGTCCGCGTCCTCGTCGTCCTCGTCGTCGATGTCTTCGACGTCCTCGATGTCGTCGGCTTCGTCGATGTCCTCGATGTCTTCGACGTCGTCGTCGAACACGGCGCTGACGTCGAAGCGGCAGACCACCCGCTGCGGGTCGACCTGGTCGAAGGGCGCCTCCAGCCACTCGCCGGGCTCGGCGGCGTCGTCCGCGGCCGTCACCCACAGCGTGGAGTCGCCCTCCTCGAGGCCGAACTCCTTGTGCCGGGAGGCGATCTCGTCCGGTTCGAACTCGCCGAACAGGATGCCCAGCGCACCGTGCACCGTCGCGGAGACCTCCGCCCCGTCCGCCTCGTCGTCGGCGGCCTCGATCCGCTGCGCCTGCGCCAGCAGCCGCTGCGGCTCCACCACGGCGTAGTCGCGGCGGATCAGCACGCTCAGCGCGTTCGGTTCCTCGGGACCCGTGTACGGCGGCAGCGTGTCCTCCGCACCGGGGATCTCGAAGGGCGTGACCTCGTCGTACCGGTCGTAGAGCAGCTCGTCGTACGCCTCGGCGGCCGCCGCCAGCTGGTTGAACGCCTCGTAGACGGCCGGGTCGTCCTCCCCCGACCGGCGTTCGACCGCGGCCAGGTGGCGGTCGAGCGCGGTCTTGACCGCCTCGGCCGCGGCGCGTACCTCTGCAGCGGTGGGCTGCGCAGCATCAGACATAGTGCAGACGCTATCCGTACGAGCCCCCAGCCCGCACAATAGATGCGATGCCGGAATACGAATTTGTCGACGTGTACGTGCCGCGCGGGGTCTCCCGCAAGGACGCCACACGTCTGCTGACGGACCATGCCGAGTACGGTCACTGGGAGTTGGACCGTCTGAGCCTGATGCGCGACGGCAGCCGCAGGGTGCGGCTGCGTCGGCGGATCATCCGCCAGGTGCGCGCCACCTGGTGAGTCCCGGCGACGACGGAACGGAGCGGGGCCCGCCGAGGCGGGGGCCGCTCCGCTCCTTTTGTTTCTGCGGTTGCGCCCCAGAGCGGGGCTTTTGGTTGAGTACCGTTTCTGTCCCCAGCGCGCCCCCTCCCA
>NZ_JBVIIE010000138.1:0-1266 GCF_055569945.1 Streptomyces sp. NPDC031340 | reverse complement strand
CTTCGGTCTTGCGTTTCCGACTCTATCAGATCTTTTCTCGATCCGATTTCCTCGGTGCTTTCCAGGTTCCCGCTCTCGCGTTTCCCTTTCCGGCGACTCCGACTTTATCAGAAGTTCTGAGTCGGAATTCCCGCCCCTCCGGGGAGTGACTCCCGGTGCGCGAAGCGATCCGGGTTCCCGTTCAGGCGGAGCCGTAAACGTACTGGAGCGGGGGGGGCAGAGGCACACAAGAGGAGCCCCCCCTCCCCTCGTGCCCCCACCAGCCTCTCCTCCCCCTCCACCCCCACCCACCCCCCAACCGCCTCCCCACCCCGCCCGCGCCGGGAATCCCCCCCGTCCATTTCGCCCGGCCCACTCGCCCGGACCGACGGCGCTCCCGCCCAGCCGTCCCGTCGGGCCCCGCCCTGGCCGTCGCGCAGTCGCGACGCCGCCCTGTCCGCTCGCCCGGCCGGACGGCACGCCCTGACCAGCCGGTCCGTCCAGTTCGGGCGGGTGGTGGTCAGGGCTGGGTCTGCAGTTGGTCCAGCTGGCGTCGTACGTGGTCCAGGGCGCCTTCGCGGCGGCCCGGCACCCGGGCGCGGAGCTCCGCCAGGGCGGTGCCCAGTTCGCGGGCCCTGGCCGGGTCGGTGATCCGGCCCCACTGGTGGTGCGCCCGGTCCACGGCCGCCTCGACGGCGGGCGCGTCGCCCGGCTGCCCCGCGGTCAGGCGGGTGCCGGCGACCGTCACCCCCGCCCGGCAGCTGCGCGCCGCGTCCCCGGCGAGCATCGCCAGGTCCGCCCGGACCTCCGTCCAGTGCAGCACCTCCTCGGAGACGGGCCCGTGTGCCAGGACGGCCGCCTGCTCCAGCCGTGCCGCGAGCGCGTCGGCGTCCGCGTGCCGGCCCGCGCGCACCGCCGCGGTGACGGCCGCGTGCGGATCCCCCGGCACGGGCCCCCGCTGCGCCAGCGGCAGATCGGTGCCCGCGCTCTCCGGCGCGATCCTCGTCAGCGCCTGCTGGTGCAGCTCCTCGTCCGGCGGACGCCACCCGCTGCGCAGAATCGTCGCGACCGCCTTCATGTACGACGGTGCCGCCACCGCGCGACGGGACGGCGGCGGCGCGACACGGCCGTACACCGCGTTGTCCCGCCCGCAGTCGAGCGGGGACGGCCCCGGGCCCGGCGCGCACAGCGACCGCCAGGCCTCCGGGTCGGCGTGCAGGTCGAGGAAGAGCGTCGTCGCCCCCGCCGGACGCAGCCGCAGCTCCTCCCGGAACCAGTGCCACGGCA
>NZ_JBVIIE010000137.1:0-1303 GCF_055569945.1 Streptomyces sp. NPDC031340 | reverse complement strand
CTTCCGTTCTAGTGGTCGTCGCAACACCCCAGCTCAGGGGATGCGATGGACTTCAAGATTCGGGAGCTGCGGACAGTGGCTCAGGGCCGCAAGCAGCTGGTGCGTGAGCGGGAGGCATACTCCCAGCTCATGCAGCAGGGCCTGAGCAACAAAGAGGCATGCCGGATCGTCGGCATCAACGAAAAAACTGGCCGGCGATGGCGTAACGGCCGCAGCGCCGACCGCCACCAGAAGGCGGCACCCCCGATCAACACGGTGGTGCCGCCTTCCGGTCCGTCCCGGTACCTGCGCGAGGACGACCGGATCTACATCGCCGACCGGATGCGGGAGAAGGCCACCGTTCGGGCGATCGCCGCCGAGCTGGGCCGCAGCCCGTCCACCATCAGCCGCGAGATCCGCCGCAACCGGCATCCAGGCAACGGCCAGTACCGGCCGCACGCCGCCCAGGCCCGTGCCGATGCCCGCCGCCCCCGCCCCAAACCAGGCAAGATCAGCCGGAACCCCGAACTGCGGGACTTCATCCAGCACCGCCTGCATCTACGGTGGAGTCCGGAGCAGATCTGCCAGGCTCTGCGGACACAGTTCCCCGAGCGGCCGGAGATGCACGTGGTCCACGAGACGGTCTACCAGGCCCTTTACGTCCAAGGACGGGGAGAGCTTCGCCGCGAGCTCGCCCGAGCCCTGCGCACCGGCCGGGCCCGCCGCAAGCCGCGCCGCCAGGCCCAGCAGCGCCAGCCGCGGTTCTCCACCCCCATGGTCATGATCAGCGAACGGCCCGCCGAGGTGGAAGACCGGGCCGTGCCCGGACACTGGGAGGGCGACCTCATCATCGGCAAGGACGGGAAGTCGGCCATCGGCACACTGGTCGAGCGCGCCACCCGCTACGTGATGCTTTTGCACCTGCCCGGCGACCACGGCGCCGAAAGCGTCCGGGACGCACTGGTCACGACGGTCCAGACCCTGCCGTCCCACCTTGTGCGGTCCCTGACCTGGGACCAGGGAAGCGAGATGGGTGCCCACGGCGCCTTCACCATCGCCACCGACGTCCCGGTCTACTTCTGCGACCCGGCCAGCCCCTGGCAGCGCGGCTCCAACGAAAACACCAACGGCCTGCTGCGGCAGTACTTCCCCAAGGGCACCGACCTCTCCACCCACACCCGCGAGCACCTGGCCGCCGTGGCCGCCGAACTCAACGGCCGCCCACGCAAAACGCTCGGCTGGGAAACCCCAGCCGAGCGCCTGCATAAACTGCTCGCGGCCTGACCAACACGACCACGTGTTGCGACGACCCCTAGAAAGCGCC
>NZ_JBVIIE010000136.1:0-1400 GCF_055569945.1 Streptomyces sp. NPDC031340 | reverse complement strand
GATCGTCCCCAAGGGCCCGAACCTCACCAACTGGCTCGCCCCCCACGGCCGCGAATCTTTGGGCGGCCGTCCCTTCGGCGACGGCACACCCCCACCACCCCCGGTCCCGGCCGAAATGGTCCCGGAGGACCACGGACCCCGCTAGTTGTACTGACCATGAACGTTGGTGACGGCGTGTCGAGCTGACAAAGGCGAAGACCTCCGAGTGAAGTGCGAGCTGTCTAGGAACGCACTCATCCATCGGAGGTCTTCGTGGTCCACCGTAATGCCCCGTTGTCGGAGTTGGGCCGGTTACGGCTGGCTCGTTGTGTCGTCGAGGACGGCTGGCCCCTGCGTCGCGCCGCCGAACGATTCCAGGTCTCGGCGACCACCGCCAAACGGTGGGCCGACCGATATCGCCTCGCCGGTGCCGCGGCGATGACCGATCGGTCCAGCCGCCCGCATCACAGCCCTGCCCGGACACCGACACGCACCGAGCGGCGCATCATCAAAGTGCGGGTCCTGCGCCGCTGGGGCCCGGCCCGTATCGGCTATCTCCTCGGTCTGCATCCCTCGACAGTGCACCGGGTCCTGGTCCGCTACCGCCTGGCCCGGCTGGCGTGGCTGGACCGGGCAACCGGACAGATCATCCGCCGCTACGAACATGCCCGTCCCGGTGATCTGGTGCACGTGGATGTGAAGAAACTCGGCAAGATCCCCGACGGTGGTGGCTGGCGGGTGCTCGGCCGCGCCGGCGGCAGCCGCAACGCCCGCAACCACACCCGGGCCCGCAGCCGCTCGGGTCACCCGGTGATCGGCTACCACTACCTGCACACCGCACTCGACGACCATTCCCGCCTGGCCTACAGCGAACTACTCGCCGATGAACGCAAAGACACCGCCGCCGCGTTCTGGTCCCGCGCCGCAGCCTGGTTCACCGGCAACGGCGTCACCATCACCAAGGTGTTGACCGACAACGGTTCCTGCTACCGATCCCGCACCTTCGCCGAAGCCCTCGGCCCGGTCGTCCACAAACGGACCCGCCCCTACCGACCCCAAACCAACGGCAAGGTCGAACGCTTCCACCGGACCCTCGCCGACGAATGGGCCTACGCCCGCGCCTATCGAAGCGACACCGAACGCTGCCACGAGTTCACGACCTGGCTACACACCTACAATCATCACCGCGGCCACACCGCACTCGGCGGACACCCACCAGCAGCCCGCGTTCCCAACCTCTCAGGTCAGTACAGCTAGTCAGCACCCGGACCAAGGACCGCACTACACACAGCTCAGCATTGGACCTGGACGTCGAACGCCGACGCAACCCCCTGCGTCGAGTCTTACGAGACACCTCAAAGGGTTGAGGCCCGTCTCGCCGTTTCGGCCTCGAAAGCGCATGAGCCGAAGGCTCGAGTCTC
>NZ_JBVIIE010000135.1:0-1408 GCF_055569945.1 Streptomyces sp. NPDC031340 | reverse complement strand
GGGTTTTGGCTGTTTGGCGGGAGTGCCGAGTCGGCGTGCCAGGCGGGCAAAACTTCGCCGGACTCGTCCGGGTGTCGGTGTTCGGCCTGCGGGGGTTGGTTTCTCCCAGCGGCGGCGTAGGTCCTGGCCGAGGTGGCGGGCGAGGCGGAGTTGGGCGTGGGCAGCCAGGATCAGCCGGGTCCAGCGGTCGCCCTGAGCGGCGGTGCGGATCTGTGGCGTGGTCCAGCCCAGTTGCTGTTTGAGGAGCCGGAAGGTGTGCTCGATGTCGAAGCGTCGCAGGTAGGCGCGCCACAGCAGGTCGAGGTCGAAGTCGGTGTCGTCGGGGGCGGTGTGCCACAGCCACATCGGCTTGGGGCTGCGGTGGCCGGGCAGGCGTTCGGCCTCGATGAGGATGAGGGTGCCCGGGACGATGGGCAGGTCGCCGGTGTGGTTCTTCCAGCCGCGGTCGCGCTGGAGTTCCTGGTGCAGCCGGTGCCAGGCTTGGACCTTCACGGTGCCGTGGCGGTTGCTGGAAGCGGCGAGCGTGACGTCGGGGGCGGTCCAGGTGGATCGGTCGGCGAGCTTGAACTCGCTGCCGTGGCGGCGGGGGCGTCCGCCCAGGTGGCGGGGCCGCTGGACGGGATCGGCCCGGAAGACCCGGTTGGCCTTGATGCGGCCGAGTACCTGGACGGCGGGGCCTTGCAGGGCCAGCAGGTAGCTGATGCGGGTCAGGTCGTATCCGGCGTCGAAGACGAACAGCGGCGCGGGCCGGTGGGCCAGGTGGCCGGCTTCCTGAAGCGCTGCTGCCACCCGCGTGACCTGTTCGGTCGTGACGACGGTCGCGTCCTGGTCGGCGGTCAGCCGCACCGCGTCCAGCAGGGCCGTCCAGGAGGTTGCGCCCCATTCCAGGCCGGCCGCGAAGGAGTAGGGCCAGCCCGGCACTGCCTTGCGTGTGGTGGTGCACCGGCACGACGCGTGGCAGAAGCACCGCTCGTCGCTGGTGACGGCGTGCGGGCGCGGCCAGGACGAGACGTCCACCGCGACCTTCACCGGCCCGTGGTCGGCCGGTCGCCAGGACCGTGCCAGCAGCCCGTGCAGGGTTCGAACGTCGAGATCACCGCAGGCCAGAGCGTCATAGAGGGCACCGTGCCCACGCCTGAACGTCTTCTCCAGCGACAGCTCGACCAGCGAGTCCACCGGGCCGTCCGCCGTGAGGACCGCGTCCACCACTTCGAACAACGCGTCGGGCCTCCGCGTCAGGCAGGCGAAGAACTCCTGTCGGAACCGGGACAAGGCGGTCAACGCCTCGACGCGGCGGGCCCCTTCTTGCAGACTGTCCATCACGGCCTTTGGTTGATCGACGTGTCTCTTGGCGGAAACACATGATCAAGCAGAGGCCGCCTTGCTGTCCGGCAAACGGCCACCCTCA
>NZ_JBVIIE010000134.1:0-1585 GCF_055569945.1 Streptomyces sp. NPDC031340 | reverse complement strand
CGGGAGGAATAGTCAATACCTGTGGATCTGGGGGCGGCGGTAAACATCAAAGTCTGCCGAGGTCCGGGGGCTCGTCTGCGAAGCTGCGGTCCAAACAGCGTTGAGATCTCAGTCCTCGGCTGGCAGGTCATGTCGCGCCAGCCAGTTCGGATCATCCAGATCCTTGTGGACCTGCTCCGACAGTCGGGCGAGCCCCGCACCGCGTCCCCGGGCGAAGCATCCGCGAGCCTCGCACCGGGCGTGCTTCAAGGCAGCAGCCCGAGCGGCATCTTCGCTGTCGTACCGCGTCACGTTGCGCCGCTCGTAGCCCTCCTGTGAATCGGCGGAGGTCTGCCCGGCTTCAAGGGCCCAACAGCTTTCCCAGCCGTGGTACTTGTCGCCCTGGTCGCTCACCCAGAAGTACGTCATAGCGCGGAGTCTGCCACCGGGAGAGGGCTGCATCACGGCCTTCGCCCAGGTCATGCGGCCTGCTCCTGCCGCTCGATCAGGACACCGTTCTCGAACCTGGCGCCCGCGCGGACCAGGGCGACGAGGTGGGCTCCGGTGACCGCGCGCCAGCGGGCCTGAGCGGATTCGACGAGCTTGAACACCATCGCGAGGGCTGCGGCCGGGCTGCCGGCGCCGCGGGTGACCTTGGTGCGGAGCTTGACGGTGGAGAACGTCGACTCGATCGGGTTCGTGGTCCGCAGGTGGATCCAGTGCTCGGCCGGGAAGTCGTAGAACGCCATCAGCTCGTCGCGGTCCTCGGTGATCTTCGCGACGGCCTTGGGGAACTTGGCGCCGTAGGTCCGCGCGAACGCCTCGATCGCCTTCTCGGCGTGCGCGCGGTCCTCGGCGTTGTAGATCTCCTGCATCGCCTTCGTCGCGCCCGGCTGCGCGGATTTCGGAAGGGCGTTCGCGACATTCCTGGCTTTGTGGACCCAGCACCGCTGGTGGCGGGCGGCCGGGAACACCTCCGCCAGTGCCTTCCACAGGCCCATCGCGCCGTCGCCGACGACCAGCTCGGGATCGCGCATGCCCCGGCGGCGGCAGTCGCGCAGCAGGTCGGCCCACGACTCGGTGGACTCGCGCAGGCCCTCGGCCAGCGCGATCAGTTCCTTGGTGCCGTCCAGGCGTACCCCCATCAGCACCAGGACGCAGGAGTGCGCCTGCCCGAGCCGGATCTTGGGGTGCACGCCGTCCGCCCACACGTACACGTAGTCGCTGTCGGCGAGGTCGCGCAGATGGAAGGCGGCGTGGTCGTCCTGCCACTGCTTCGTCAGCCGGGTCACGGTGGCCGGCGACAGGCCGGCGGAGGAGCCGAGGAACTGCTCCAGCGCGGGCACGAAGTCTCCCGAGGACAGCCCGTGCAGGTAGAGCAGCGGCAGCACCTCGCTGACCTTGGGCGACTTGCGGCACCAGGGCGGCAGGATCTTCGAGGAGAACCGCATCCGCTCTCCGGTGGCCGCGTCCACCCGCTTGTCGTTCACGCGCGGGGCCGTGACCTCGACGGCGCCTGCGGCGGTCGTCACGGTGCGGGGCCGATGGTGGCCGTTGCGGACCACCAGGCGACGTCCGGCCCCGTCCGTCTCGGCCGCCAACTCGG
>NZ_JBVIIE010000133.1:0-1588 GCF_055569945.1 Streptomyces sp. NPDC031340 | reverse complement strand
ATGATGCACACCCTCGCCCAGACCGGCTTCCAGCAGTCCTACACCTACTTCACCTGGCGCAACACCAAACAGGAGCTCACCGAATACCTCACCGAGCTGTCCGGCGAGGCGGCCGCCTACATGCGGCCCAACTTCTTCGTCAACACCCCCGACATCCTCCACGAGTACCTCCAGCACGGCGGCCGCCCCGCCTTCGAGGTCCGCGCCGTCCTCGCCGCCACCCTCTCCCCCACCTGGGGCCTCTACTCCGGCTACGAACTGTGCGAGAACACCCCACTGCGCCAGGGCAGCGAGGAGTACCTCGACTCCGAGAAGTACCAGCTCAAACCCCGCGACTGGGACACCGCCGAACGCGAGGGCCGCACCATCACCCCCCTCATCACCCGCCTCAACGAGATCCGGCGCTCCAGCCCGGCGCTCCGGCAACTGCGCGACCTGCACTTCCACCACGCGGACAAGGACGCGGTGATCGCGTACTCGAAGCGCAGCGGTTCGAACACGGTTCTGGTGGTCGCCAACCTCGACCCGCACCACACCCAGGAGGCCACGGTCTCGTTGGACATGCCGCAACTCGGCCTGGACTGGCACGAGTCGGTACCGGTGCGCGACGAGCTCACCGGTGAGACCTATCACTGGGGCAGGGCCAATTACGTGCGTCTCGAACCGGGCACCCGACCCGCGCACGTCTTCACCGTCCTGCGACCGTCCACCCCGCAGATCGGAGGGTCACCCACCATATGACAGTCAACGAGCCCGTCCCGGACACGTTCGAGGACACCCCCGCGAAGGACCGGGACCCCGAGTGGTTCAAGCGCGCCGTCTTCTACGAGGTCCTGGTCCGCTCCTTCCAGGACAGCAACGGCGACGGCGTCGGCGACCTCAAAGGACTGACCGCCAAGCTCGACTATCTGCAGTGGCTGGGCATCGACTGCATCTGGCTGCCGCCCTTCTTCCAGTCGCCGCTGCGCGACGGCGGCTACGACGTCTCCGAGTACACCACGGTGCTGCCGGAGTTCGGCGACCTCGCCGACTTCGTGGAGTTCGTGGACGCCGCCCACCAGCGCGGCATGCGCGTCATCATCGACTTCGTCATGAACCACACCAGCGACCAGCACCCGTGGTTCCAGGAGTCCCGCAAGGACCCCGACGGCCCGTACGGCGACTACTACGTGTGGGCCGACGACGACAAGCAGTACCCGGACGCGCGGATCATCTTCGTCGACACCGAGGTGTCGAACTGGACCTTCGACCCGGTACGCAAGCAGTACTTCTGGCACCGGTTCTTCTCCCACCAGCCGGACCTGAACTACGAGAACCCGGCCGTACAGGAGGAGATGATCTCCGCGCTGCGGTTCTGGCTGGACCTCGGCATCGACGGGTTCCGGCTGGACGCGGTGCCGTACCTGTACCAGCAGGAGGGCACCAACTGCGAGAACCTCCCCGCCACCCACGAGTTCCTGAAGCGGGTGCGCAAGGAGATCGACGCCCAGTACCCGGACACGGTGCTGCTGGCGGAGGCGAACCAGTGGCCGGAGGACGTCGTCGACTACTTCGGCGACTACTCCGCCGGCGGCGACGAGTGCCACAT
>NZ_JBVIIE010000132.1:0-1613 GCF_055569945.1 Streptomyces sp. NPDC031340 | reverse complement strand
AGCCCTCACGGCCTGACCCGCCCCCGTTATGTTTTTTGCGGTCCTGCAAGAGGGCCGCTGGCCTCCGGGCCCGGCATGGCTGTTGCCCCCTGTCGATGGGATGACCTGGGGGGTGGTGTCACCGGGTCCGAGGGGTGCCGTCGGAGACGCTGATCAGAGGTCCGACCACCGTCCGGTCGGGCGCAATGCCCGGCCGCTTTCGGGCGGCAGGTCTGCATAACGTGGATGCGCGAGAACGGCTCCCGACCCTGGGGCCGGCACGCTGCGAGACCTGTGGGGGCACGGTGATCAGTATCGACGGGGTGGGCGTCTTCCTGGGCCTGGACGTCGGCAAGCAGACGCATCACGGCCACGGTCTGACTCCGGCCGGGAAGACGGTGTTCGACAAGCCGCTGCCGAACAGCGAACCGAAGCTGCGGGCCGTCTTCGACAAGCTCACGGCCAAGTTCGGCACCGTCCTGGTGGTCGTGGACCAGCCGGCCTCCATCGGCGCCCTCCCGCTGACCGTCGCCCGGGACGCCGGCTGCCAGGTCGCCTACCTGCCCGGACTGGCGATGCGCCGGATCGCCGACCTCTACCCCGGCGAGGCCAAGACCGACGCGAAGGACGCCGTGGTCATCGCGGACGCCGCCCGCACCATGCCCCACACCCTGCGCACCCTCGACCTTGCCGATGAGATCACCGCGGAACTGACCATGCTGGTCGGCTTCGACCAGGACCTCGCCGGCGAGGCCAACCGCACCAGCAACCGCATCCGCGGCCTGCTCACCCAGTTCCACCCCAGCCTCGAACGGGTCCTCGGGCCGCGTCTGGACCACCAGGCGGTGACCTGGCTCCTCGAGCGTTACGGATCCCCGCAGGCGTTGCGCAAGGCCGGCCGCCGAAAGCTGGTCGAAGTCGTCCGCCCCAGGGCCCCGCGCATGGCCGAGCGGCTGGTCGACGACATCTTCACCGCGCTCGACGAGCAGACCGTCACCGTCCCGGGCACCGGCACCCTCGACGTCATCGTCCCCTCACTGGCAAAGTCGCTGGCCGCCGTTCACGAGCAACGCCGGGCCCTGGAAGCCCGGATCGAGGCACTGCTGGAGGCCCACCCTCTTTCCCCGGTCCTGACCTCGATGCCGGGCATCGGCGTCAGGACCGCCGCAGTCCTCCTGACCACCGTCGGCGACGGCAGCTCGTTCCCGAGCGCCGGCCACCTGGCCTCCTACGCCGGTCTCGCCCCGGCCACGAAGCAGTCCGGCACCTCGATCCACGGCGAACACGCCCCCAGAGGCGGAAACCGGCAGCTGAAACGCGCGATGTTCCTCTCCGCGTTCGCAGCCCTCCACGATCCCGCCTCCCGGACCTACTACGACCGCTGCCGAGCCCGCGGCAAAACCCACACCCAGGCCCTCCTCCGCCTCGCCCGCCACCGCATCAGCGTCCTGTTCGCCATGCTCCGCGACGGAACCTTCTACGAGCCGAGGACCCCTCGACTCACTTGACGAAGAACATAGAGGCACCCCCCCTTACGTCAGCGCTCCCTGATGCCCGTCACGGGTAGTAGTGCGTGAGGGACTCGGCCGCGCACGCCGGTTTGGCGGAGTCCTCCAGCTCGAAGGTGAAGGACC
>NZ_JBVIIE010000131.1:0-1641 GCF_055569945.1 Streptomyces sp. NPDC031340 | reverse complement strand
TGCGGAGGGCCCGGGGAGATAACGCAGCGAGAAAGTGGTTATACCGGCGGCGAGGACCGAACCCATGACGACCCGGAGCCGGGAGGAATCTCAATGACGATGTCAAGCCGGGACCGGAACTCCGTTGACGCTCGGGGGCTCGGTGTCGAAGGGCCGGTTGTCGCGCAGCAGGGCCCACAGGACGTCGACCAGGCGCCGGGCCAACGCTAGAAGGGCTTGGGTGTGAACGAGTCGCTGGGTGCGTTTGCGCTGGTAGAACGTCCGCGATGGCCCCTCTGTTTTGAGGGAGGACAGGGCGGCCATGAAGAACACGCGCCGCAGCCTGCGGTTGTAGCGTTTGGGTCGGTGCAGGTTGCCGCTGATCCGGCCGGAATCGCGGGGCACCGGTACGAGCCCGGCGTAGGAAGCCAACCGGCCCGGGGTGGTGAACTCGGCCAGAGCGTCGCCGCCGGTATTGACAAGGAACTCGGTGCCCAGGTGGGGTCCCATGCCTGGCAGCGATTCGATGATCGCCGCCTGGGGGTGTTCGCGGAACCGGGTGGTGATCTGTTTGTCGAGGTCTTTGATCTCGCGGTCGAGGTCGAGCAGTTTGGTTGCCAGTCGTTTGATCAGCATGGCTGTGGTGGCTTCGCCCGGCACGGTGATGTCCTGGGTTGCGGCCGCGGCCACTGCTGTTGCAGCCATGGCGTCGATGCCTTTGCGCCAGGCCCCGTTCTCGGTGAGATATGTGCTGACCCCGCTTGTTCCGGCGGCTCGGATCTCGGCCGGGGTGCACATGCCGGCGACCAGTATCAGTGGCGAGCGCGTCGAGTAGTCGAACGCGGCCTCGAGGGCGGGGAAGATCGAGGCGAGCATGGCGCGCAGCTGGTTGACCCCGCGCACCCAGTCGCCCATGAGGTCGGTGCGGTAGCTCGACAGCTGGGTGAGCTCGGCGATCAGGTCGTCGGGCGCGGTCACCGGTTGCAGGTCGGTGCGCATGCGGGCGGTGTCGGCGATGACGCGGGCGTCCTTGGCGTCGGTTTTGCCCTCACCGCGGAACACTCCGGTCATGGTGGCCACCATGCGCCCGGGCACATAGACCACCGACTCGCCGGCGGCCAGCAGCACGGTGATCAACAGTGCGGCCAGTGGACTGATCAGATCGATCGCCCACCGCACCTCGATCCCGGTCTTGCGGGCCCGGTCGATCACCGCCTCGATCGCCCGCTGATCGTTGGCCAGTTTGCCCGACCAGCACACTTTTCCGTTCTCGTCGACCACGCACACATGGTGGCCGACTTTGCCGACGTCGATACCGATCCAGACTTGTTGGCGTTGAGCCACTCTCACACTTCCGTTCAGGCAAGCCAAGCCCGTGGACAACCCCGCCATCAGGTCCCTAACCAGCGACGACTCGCATCAGATCTCAATCAGAGGCCGGAGTGTCCAGCACGGTGGGGCAGCCATTCCTCCGGAGCCACAACAACTGCAAACAGACATCAGCTACACCCCACCGCCCTGGGCATCCAGGGCACCAACCCCAGACACCTACAAACTTAGGGATGCAGACATGAGCGGCGGCGACAAGTATCTGTCCGAACTGGGGCCCGAGGAGCTGCGCGGCCGGAGCGACGACTTGACCGCTGTGCGCGACCGCCTGGT
>NZ_JBVIIE010000130.1:0-1644 GCF_055569945.1 Streptomyces sp. NPDC031340 | reverse complement strand
CGGGCGGATGGTGGCGAGGCGCACGGCCCCCCCCCTCCCCCCTCCCCCCCCCCCCCCCCCCCCCCCACCCCCCCCCCCCCCCCCCCCCTCGCCCCCCCCCCCCCCCCCCCCCCCCCCGCTTCCTGCTCCGCGGCGATGGACAGGGCGGTCTCCTCCGGCGCACGGGCGCCGAGATCGAGGCCGATGGGGGAACGCAGCCGGCCCAGGAGTCGACCGCGCCGGGGACGATCATGCCTATCGGCGTACAGCCGACAGGCGGCGGCTACGCGGGAGTCGAGTACGGCGGTCCGAGCATCGGCACGAGGAACTGGCGTGCCACCGCGCGCACCTGCTCCTCGTCGTCGAGGTCGACCACATGGCTGGGGATGACCAGGAACGACGCGGACACCCGGACCATCATCTCGGCCACCAGGTTCACGTCCACGTCGGGAGAGACGTTGCCCGCATGCTGCTCCTGGCTCAGCCGTGACGCGACGAACTGCTGCACCACGGACAGCGTGCGGCCACCGTCACCGGTCATGGACGGCACCACCGCGTCCGGTTCAGCGGCCATGAGACCGCCGATGAGGCGGTTGCGCCGGATGGCCCGCAGCGAACTCGCGAATCCCAGGACGACCCGGTCGGCGACGGTCTCGGCGTCCCGGATGTCCAGGATGAAGCGGTCGAAGTAGCGTCGGAACTCCCGCCGCACGACCTGCTCGACGAGTTGGTCCTTGGTGGCGAAGCGGCGGTAGACGGTGATCCGTGAGACCCCCGCCAGCCGTGCCACGTCCGCCATGGTCGAGCGTCTGATGCCCATGCGGCAGAACTGCTCGTAGGCGGCGTCGAGCAGGCGCGCCGACGCCTCGTCGTCCTGATCGGTCCCCTCCACGGCCTCGGTGAACGCCGTTTCCAGCATGGACGGAGCGCCGGACGGACCCACGGGGGCCGGCAGGACAGGTTCCACGTTCGTCTCCCTGATTCTGTGCAGCCTCTGGCATTCACGGCGCCTTTGTGCTCCCCTGATGAAACACAGAAGCACGATGTGTTTCATCGTACCAAAACCGACACCGGTGCACAGAACTCGAGGAGGAGTTCGAAGCGATGGACGGAGTACATCCCCGCCTCCTGGGACGCGGCCGAAGCCCAGTCCAGGCAGGTCCTCGACCCCGTCCTGGCCTCCACGCCCGAGGGCATGGAGCTCACCGACGTCCTCCTGGGCATCGTTGCGCAGCTCGACGCCGGCCTCACCCGGCCCCTGGTCAGCGGCTTCGCCCGCTACACGCTCGGCGACCGGACCGGCGACCTGATCGGGCTGGACAAGGAGCCGTTCTGGGAGCCGTTGATCAGCGCCGCCTGGCCGCTGCTGGTCGCCTTCCGTGAAGGGCTCATCCCGTTGCCGCTGGTGCCCGCGGCCGCCTGGACCGTGGAGGAGGTCATCCGCAAGTTCGTCCTGCTGTTCCTCTCCGAGGGAAGGCCCATCCACCTCGACATCCCCGACACCAACCGTCCCGCCTGAGCGGCGTCGAGGACCACCGGAGCGGGGGGGGGGGGGGGGGGGGGGGGGGGGGGGGGGGGGGGCGGGGGGGGGGGGGGGAAGAAAGAAGCAGCAACGACAAGAGAGAACAACCGCCCACGGTATAACCGCCCCCCGCTACACTCTTT
>NZ_JBVIIE010000129.1:0-1779 GCF_055569945.1 Streptomyces sp. NPDC031340 | reverse complement strand
CGTTGATGCTCCTATTGCTCGTCAAGCGCTCTGAGGCAGGAGGCGCAAGGTACTTTCGTTGCATGTCACTGACTCCCGACGACGAAGTCCGCAGCCGCGACGAACTGGTCTCCTTCGTTCGAGAACTGCGTCAGGACTACCTCCGTCGGGGACACGAGTGGGAGAACCAGAGCCTCGACGGTTTCCTTGAGGCCCTTGCGGCGTGGGTGCATGACTCGCCGGGCTGGTACCAGAACGTGGGGAAGGATCTCCCTGAAGACGGGGACTGGGCCTTCCTGGCCAGAGCGCTTCAGGCCGCGACTGTCTATGAGTGAAGTGGTGTTCGCGTCGAACGGTCAGGCCGCGTGGAGCCAGTCGCGGTAGGCCTGGGCGAGGTCGTCGTCCCGGCGGATCCCGCGTTCGAGGGTGGAGACGGTGGCCGGCCAGACCCCGAAGTGACGGGCGGCCGCGGTGAGCGTGATGTTCTTGGACTGGCGCAGAGGCCGCAGGTCGGCGATGCCGGGGACGGCGACGGTGGTGGTCAGGCAGCGGAACATCTCGCGGGCGATGGCCCGTTTCAGGAGCCGGATGATCTCCTTCTTGGTCCGGCCGGCGGCGGTCTGCCGCGCCACGTATTCGCGGGTGCGGGAGTCGCTGGACATGCGGACCAGGGCGATGCGGTAGAGGGCGGCGTTGGCCGCCCGGTCGCCGCCGCGTGAGAGGCGGTGCCGGTTCGTTCTGCCGCTGGAGGCGGGGACCGGGGCGGCTCCGCAGAGGGCGGCGAAGGAAGCCTCGGTCCGCATGCGGTCGGGATTGCCGCCGGCGGTGACCAGCAGCTGGGCCGCGGTGTCGGGGCCGACTCCGTGGACAGCACGCAGGCCGGGGTTGTGGGCGGTGACCTCGCTGTCCAGAGCCCGGGTCAGGGCTTCGTGTTCGACGGTCAGCTCTCTGACACGCCGGGCGAGGCTTTTGAGCGCGGTGAGGACCGCGGTGTGGACGGCGTCCCCGCCCGGCCGCAGCCGGGCCAGGGTGTCGGTGCGCTCTGTTCCCTTCAGTCGGCCGTACTTGGCGCGGACGGCCTCGGGCGCGCTGATGAGGATGTGCCCGATCTGGTTCAGGGCGGCGGTGCGGGCCTTGACGGCGGAGCGGGCGGCGTTGTGCAGGGCGCGTATCCCGGCGACGGTGTCGTCCTTGGGCGCGCCGGAGGCCCGTCCGGACAGGGCGGCGCGAGCGGCGGCGTAGGCGTCGATGGGATCGGACTTTCCGATGCGGCGCCGTTCGGCCCGGTCGGGCCGGTTGACCTCCACCACGTGAAGGCCGGCCGAGCGGGCGGCCCGGGTGAAGCCCGCCCCGTAGGAGGCGGTGCCTTCCACGCCGATTGCAATCACGTGACCGTGCGCGGTCAGGAAGGCCAGCGCCGCGGCATAACCCGCGGCGGTGGTGGCGAACTCGGCGTCCGCGAGGTGACCGCCGTTGTCGCTGATGACCGCGACGTGAACCGTGTCGGCGTGGGAGTCGACCCCGCCGCACACGATCTCATCGGCTGTGTCCTGTGCCGTCACTGCTGCCATGCTGGTAACGCCTTCCCAGTCCGGAGGCAGGCGTCGGCCGGGTGGCGCAGACAGGACATTGAGGGGGCTTCTGACCAAGCTCCTATCAGGTCATGTTCCGCCCGGCCGAAGCCATGAGAACAAGCCCCGGCAGCCGGACAGAACAACGGGAGGACAACCCAGCAGGGCGTCAGTCAGTGCCCGAGCCACGACCACCGGAACCTGCGTACCACTATCAATGTCAGTGCCG
>NZ_JBVIIE010000127.1:0-1904 GCF_055569945.1 Streptomyces sp. NPDC031340 | reverse complement strand
GCATCTTGTCCCGGGCGTCGTACGGTGTGACGTGGTCGCTCACCGTGTCGGCGGTGACGCCGGCGGGACCGTGTCGGTCGAGCAGGGCGAGTGCCGCGTCGATCCGGTCGGCCGTCTCCCTGAGGGGGTTCGTCACCTCGCCGAAGCGGAACTGTTTCACCGCCTGTCGGCTGATCTGGAGCACGTCGGCGACGTTCTCGTTGCTTCCCAGCCCGTCCCACAGCGTCTGCGTCTTCGTCTGCCAGGGGCCGCGAGCACGGCTGACCCGCTCGGTCACCTCCTCGGCGGTGACCGGTCCGGGACGTTCGAGCAGCAGGTCGGCGGCGGCCTTGAGCCGCATACCGGTGGTACCGGGCGGAGGCGTTCTCGTGCCGTTCAGGTAAGCCCGTACATCCTCTTGACGTACGTTCAGTACCTTGGCCGCGGCCCCCTCTGAACGGGCCTCGTTCTCCTGCGGGTCCAGCCGGTTCAGCAGCAGCCTCATCCTGGCCTGGACGAGCGTGGTCGGCGCATTGCCGTCGGCCCCGGCGGTCGCGGTCTGCTGGACGTCGATCCCCAACTGCTCGCACTGTGCGACCAGCGCGTCCACCCGCTCGGCGAACTCCCCGGAGACCTGCGCGCCGTCGAGCTGCTCCCGCAGCGTCGCCCGCGGGACCTGGAGCTCTCTGGCCAGGTCATTTTCACTGCTCGCCACGTCCCTCAACGCCCGGAGTGTGGCCGTGGTGGCGTCCGGTGTGACGCGTTCGGTCACCGCGTCGGCGGTGACGTCGGCGGCACCGTGTTCGTCGAGCAGGGTCAGTGCAGCGCGGATCCGGTCGGCCGTCCTCTTCGGCATCCTCGCCTCATGACCACCACGGCGGTACTTGCCCACAGTCCTCGAGTCGCAGCCGAGCACGCGTGCCACGGCCGCCTGGTCTTCCAGGTGGCTGGTGAGGTGCGCGATGTCGTTCTGGAGGGGGGTTCTGCGCTGGCGGACGTGGTTCGTGACGTCGTCGGCGGTCGGTGTGGTGTTCTGCGTCAGGAGCAGGTCGGTGGTTGCCGTGATCCGCTCCGCCACCTCCAGCGTCGGGGAGGAAGTGCCGGCGTGGAGGGATTCCAGGACCTGCGGTGTGACGGTGAGCAGTCCTGCCGTGGTGTCGGGGCCGAGCCGGTTCACCAGGTAGCGGGTCTCCACCGTGTGGAGAGCGGGGGTGTCGGCCGGTGCGGTGGTGGGTCCGTCGGGGAGGACGAGCGCGGCGTGTTCGGCGATCCGCTCGCGCACCGCCGGGTCCAGGGGACGCCCGCCCCGCCTGCCGGACATCCAGTGGTACACGTCGTCCCGGCTCACCTCGACCGTACCGCCGCTGAGTGCGTCGGCCACCGCCCGGAGCGCGGACGCGTCGTCCGCGTGGTTCTCCCGCTCCTTCACGTACAGGGACTCCAGGATGTCCCTGAAGGACGCGGCGGTCTCCGGTGGCCGCACGTCGCCGGTCGCGAGGCGGCTGTGCAGCTCGTCGATTCTTCTGACGGCGTCTGCGCTCAGCGGCATATTGCCGATGAGCCAGGTGCTCACGAGGGATTTGCCAACCCCCAGCTCCCTGGCCACTGCCCGCTGGCTGCCCAGTGTGCGGACCAGGTCGTGCAGCTGGGACCGGGCGGACGGGCCGGTGACGTTCGCCCCGTTGGAGTAGGTCACCGCGGGGAAGACGTCCGGGTCCGTGTTCCGCGCCGCTCCCTGGTCTTGCGGTTCGGAGTCGCTCGCCCAGAGAGCTTCCTCCCACGTCGGTGTGTCTTCCTCCATGGAGACGTCTTCCATGGGGCTGTCGGCACGGGCGTCATCGCCGTCGGAGAGGTCCATGGCCGTGGAGTCCGCACCGGCCGGCCCGCGGGAGTCCACGCCCAGCAGTGTGGAGAGGACGTGGAGG
>NZ_JBVIIE010000126.1:0-2082 GCF_055569945.1 Streptomyces sp. NPDC031340 | reverse complement strand
CGCAACAACACCCTCTCCGCCGGCCCCGACGACGTCGGCGTGCCCTGGGCCATCGGCTCCCCCGAGGGCGGCCACGACGCCGTCCACCCCGCCCTGGGCACCATCGACGACTTCGCCCGGTTCGTCGGCCGGGCCCGCGAGCTGGGGATGGAGATCGCCCTCGACTTCGCCCTGCAGTGCTCCCCCGACCACCCCTGGGTGGCCAAGCACCCCGAGTGGTTCCACCACCGCCCCGACGGCACCATCGCCTACGCCGAGAACCCGCCGAAGAAGTACCAGGACATCTACCCCATCGCCTTCGACGCCGACATGGACGGCCTGATCGCCGAGACCCTGCGGGTGCTGCGCCACTGGACGGAACACGGCGTGCGGATCTTCCGCGTGGACAACCCCCACACCAAACCGGTCGTGTTCTGGCAGAAGGTGATCGCCGACCTCAACGCCACCGACCCGGACGTGATCTTCCTGGCCGAGGCGTTCACCCGCCCGGCGATGATGCACACCCTCGCCCAGACCGGCTTCCAGCAGTCCTACACCTACTTCACCTGGCGCAACACCAAACAGGAGCTCACCGAATACCTCACCGAACTGTCCGGCGAGGCGGCCGCCTACATGCGGCCCAACTTCTTCGTCAACACCCCCGACATCCTCCACGAGTACCTCCAGCGCGGCGGCCGCCCCGCCTTCGAGGTCCGCGCCGTCCTCGCCGCCACCCTCTCCCCCACCTGGGGCGTCTACTCCGGCTACGAACTGTGCGAGAACACCCCACTGCGCCAGGGCAGCGAGGAATACCTCGACTCCGAGAAATACCAGCTCAAACCCCGCGACTGGGACACCGCCGAACGCGAGGGCCGCACCATCACCCCCCTCATCACCCGCCTCAACGAGATCCGGCGGCGGCATCCGGCCCTGCACCGGCTACGGAACCTGAGCTTCCACGCGACCGACAACGACGCTGTCATCGCCTACAGCAAGACGAGGGGCGAGGACACCGTCCTGGTCGTCGCCAACCTCGACCCGCACCACACCCAGGAGGCCACGGTCTCGTTGGACATGCCGCGACTCGGCCTGGACTGGAGCGCGTTCATGTCCGCGCACGACGAACTGACGGGTGACACCTACCACTGGGGGCGGAGCAACTATGTGCGCCTGGAACCCGGCAGGGCCCCGGCACACGTGCTCCACGTCCAGCGGTCGTCCGCATAGCCACAGATCGGAGGGTCACAGCGTCATGACAGTCAACCAGCCCGTCCCGGACACCTTCGAGGACACCCCCGTGAAGGACCGGGACCCCGAATGGTTCAAGCGCGCGGTGTTCTACGAGGTCCTGGTCCGCTCCTTCCAGGACAGCAACGGCGACGGCGTCGGCGACCTCAAGGGACTGACCGCCAAGCTCGACTATCTGCAGTGGCTGGGCATCGACTGCATCTGGCTGCCGCCCTTCTTCAAGTCCCCGCTGCGCGACGGCGGCTACGACGTCGCGAACTACACGGCCGTACTGCCGGAGTTCGGCGACCTCGCCGACTTCGTGGAGTTCGTGGACGCCGCCCACCAGCGCGGCATGCGCGTCATCATCGACTTCGTCATGAACCACACCAGCGACCAGCACCCGTGGTTCCAGGAGTCCCGCAAGGACCCCGACGGCCCCTACGGCGACTACTACATGTGGGCCGACGACGACAAACAGTACCCGGACGCGCGGATCATCTTCGTCGACACCGAGGCCTCCAACTGGACCTACGACCCGGTCCGCAAGCAGTACTTCTTCCACCGGTTCTTCTCCCACCAGCCGGATCTCAACTACGAGAACCCGGCCGTGCAGGAGGAGATCCTGGCCGCCCTCCGCTTCTGGCTGGACCTGGGCATCGACGGGTTCCGGCTGGACGCCGTGCCCTATCTGTACGCGGCCGAGGGCACCAACTGCGAGAACCTCCCGGCCACCCACGAGTTCCTGAGGCGGGTGCGCAAGGAGATCGACGCGATGTATCCGGACACGGTGCTGCTGGCGGAGGCGAACCAGTGGCCGGAGGACGTCGTCGACTACTTCGGCGACTACTCCGCCGGCGGCGACGAGTGCCACAT
>NZ_JBVIIE010000125.1:0-2571 GCF_055569945.1 Streptomyces sp. NPDC031340 | reverse complement strand
CTCCGCAGCCCGCCGGACATCCCACGCCCGCACCGGCAACGGCCGCAGCGCACCCGACTCGAACAGCCCGACCAGCTCCCGCAGCATCTCCCCGACCCGCTCCGGCCCGGCACCCTCGACCATGTCGAACGCCTGGTAGGCGACGCCCGGGAACATGCGGGACACGTCCTCGGGGTCGCGGATGTCGGTCTTGCCCATCTCCAGGAACCGGCCGCCGCGCGGCAGCAGCCGCAGCGAGGCGTCGACCAGCTCACCGGCCAGACAGTCCAGGACCACGTCCATGCCCCCGCCACCGGTCGCGGCGCGGAACGTGTCCTCGAAAGACGCGTCGCGGGAGGAGGCGATGTGGTCGTCGTCCAGGCCGTGGGCGCGCAGGGTGCCCCACTTGCCCTCGCTCGCCGTGCCGAACACCTCCGCACCCAGGTGGCGGATGAGCTGCACGGCGGCCATGCCGACGCCGCCGGCCGCGGAGTGCACCAGGACCCGCTCGCCACGCCGGAGGCCGGCGAGGTCGACCAGGCCGTAGTAGGCGGTCAGGAAGACCGTCGGGATCGCCGCGGCCTGCTCGAAGGTCCAGTCGTCGGGGATACGGACCACGAGGCGCCGGTCCACCACGGCGACCGGGCCGAAGGCGCCGCGGATCAGTCCGGTCACCCGGTCGCCGACCCGCAGGTCCGTCACGCCGGGTCCGACCTCGGTGACGACGCCGGCGCCCTCGTTGCCCATGGCGGCGTCGCCCGGGTACATGCCGAGGGCGATGAGGACGTCACGGAAGTTGAGGCCGGCCGCCCGCACGGCGACACGGACCTCGCCCGCGGCGAGCCGGATCTCGTGGGCGTCGGACGGCACGAAGGCCAGGCCGTCGAGGGTTCCGGCGCTGGAGGTGCTCAGCAGCCAGGAGGAGGCGCCGGCGGGCAGTGCGAGGGCGGTGTGCTGCCCGGGCGCGTCGGCGCGCACCAGCCGCGGCACGAACAGCGCCCCGTCCCGCAGGGCGAGCTGGGGTTCGTCGGCGGCGAACACCGCGTCCAGCAGCTCGTCGGAGGTGTCACCGTCGCACAGCACGAACCGTTCCGGGTGCTCGATCTGTGCCGCCCGTACGAGACCCCACAGCGGGGCCTGCGTCAGGTCGTCCACGTCCTCACCGGGGCGTACGGCGACGGCGCCGCAGGTCACGACGGCGAGCCGGACGGCCTCCAGCCGCTCGTCGGCGAGCCAGTCCTGGAGCTGCGTGAGCAGGGCGCCGGTGCGGGCGCGGGCCGACTCGGAGATGCCGGCGCCGTCCGCCTGCGGGGCGTACAGGACGGCCTCCGCGGGCACCGGCGTGGCGCCCGCGTCGAGCGCGGCGCGCAGGGCGGCCACGTCGGCGTACACGGCACCGGTTCCGATGGTGGCGCGGGCCGTCCCCGCCCGGGGGGAGACAGGCGGGGCGGCGGTCCACTCCAGCCGGTGCAGCGCGTCGGGCCGTCCGGCGCCCGCCAGGGATGCGGCGAGCCGTTCGCCGGAGACGGTGCGGGTCGCCAGGGACGCCACGGACGCGACCGGGCGGCCGGCCGGGTCCGCCACGTCGACGGCGAGTGTGTCCGGGCCGGTGGGCGTCAACCGGACCCTCAACCGGGAGGCGCCCACGGCTTGCAGCCGCACCTCGCTCCAGGCGAAGGGCAGCCGCACATCACCCGTGTCCGCAGCCGGCCCGGACAGCGCGAGCCCGTGCAGCGCAGCGTCGAGCAGGGCCGGATGCAGAGCGAACCGGCCCGCCTCCTCCCGCTGCGCGTCGGGCAGCACCACTTCGGCGAACACGACATCACCGTCGCTCCGGCACCATGCGCGGGCCAACCCCTGAAAGGCCGGGCCGTACCCGTAACCGGCCAGGGCGAGCCCCTCATAGAACCCGTCGAGGTCGACGGGGTCCGCGCCCGACGGCGGCCAGGCCAGGGCCCATCCGGCGGCCTCCGCGGCCACGGCCCCGGCGGGGGCCAGGCGCCCCTCGGCATGCCGGGCCCACACCGCGTCGCCGCCCTCGGGACGTGCGTGGACGCTCACGCTCCGGCCGCCGTCCTCGTCGGCCGGCCCCACGAGCACCTGCACTTGAACGGATCCGCGTTCGGGCAGTGCGAGCGGTGCCTCCAGCGTCAGCTCCTCGACGACACCGCAGCCCGCCTCCTCGCCCGCCCGCAGGGCCAGCTCCACGAACGCGGTCCCCGGCAGCAGCACCGTCCCGGCCACCGCGTGGTCCGCCAGCCACGGGTGGCTGCGCAGCGACAACCGCCCGGTGAGCAACACCTGCCCACCGTCGGCGGACACCACGGTGGCACCCAGCAGCGGGTGGTCCGGCGCTTCGAGCCCCGCGGCCTCGACACCGGCGGCGGCGAAGGGCTCGGAACGGGGCCAGTAGCGCTGGTGCTGGAAGGGGTAAGTAGGAAGGTCGACATGCCGGATGCCGGTGGCCGGGAAGAGGCGGTCCCATTCCACGGGCAGGCCACGCGTCCACGCCTCCGCCAACGCCGTCACGAACGCCTCCGGCTCCGCACGGCCCTTGCGCAGCACACAGGTCAACAACCCGTCGAAGTCGTC
>NZ_JBVIIE010000124.1:0-2578 GCF_055569945.1 Streptomyces sp. NPDC031340 | reverse complement strand
GTCGACCAGGAACACGACGGCATCATCCGCCGCGGCGCCAAACTCATCTACGCCTACGCCGAAGCCACCGTCCCCCTGATCACCGTGATCACCCGCAAGGCCTTCGGCGGCGCCTACGACGTCATGGGCTCCAAGCACCTCGGCGCCGACCTCAACCTCGCCTGGCCCACCGCCCAGATCGCCGTCATGGGCGCCCAGGGCGCCGTCAACATCCTGCACCGCCGCACCATCGCCGACGCCGAGACCGCCGGCGAAGGCGAGGCCACCCGCGCCCGGCTCATCCAGGAGTACGAGGACGCCCTCCTCAACCCCTACGTCGCCGCCGAACGCGGCTACATCGACGCCGTGATCATGCCCTCCGACACCCGCCGCCACATCGTCCGCGGACTGCGCCAGCTGCGCACCAAACGGGAAACCCTGCCCCCCAAGAAGCACGGCAACATCCCCCTGTAAGGAGCCGCTGTGATCAAGGTCGTCCGGGGAAACCCCACCCCCGAGGAACTCGCCGCCGCCCTCGCGGTGGTCAGGGCGCGCGCCATGGCCGTGGCCGCGGCGGTGCCGAGCGAGACGCACGACAGGGACTCCTGGTCGGACCCGTCCCGCATCGCGGCGCACCGCCTGCCCCAGCCCGGGCGCACGACGTGGGCGCGCACCTACTGGCCGTCCTGAGCACGACCGGGACACCACGGCCGGGAGACGGAAGACCACGGCCGGGAGACGGGAGACCGCGGCCGGTACGCGGGCCGGAAGATCACGGCCCGGGGGGGGCGACCACGGCCGGGAGACGGGGAGTCCGGGCGAACCTGAGTACCCGTACTCAGGCGTCCGGACCTCCGCCCGGAGCACGCTGGAAGCATGCTGTGGTCCGATCCCGAGAACGAGCCGCCCGAGGAACTGCGGGACACGCAGGAGATGTTGCGGCGGCTCGGCATTCTCATGGCCCTGGCCATGGTGCTGGCGATGATCGTGATCGGCCTGAGGTGAGCCGGCGGGGACAGCTCGCTACGCTGACCGCATGACCGATCAGCCGCGCCGCCGCCTCGTGCTCGCCTCCCAGTCCCCCGCCCGGCTCGGCCTGCTGCGCCAGGCCGGATTCGATCCCGAAGTGATCGTCAGCGGCGTGGACGAGGACGCCGTCACCGCGCCCACCCCGGCCGACCTGGCGCTCGCCCTCGCCGAGGCGAAGGCCTCCGTGGTGGCCGCCCGGCCCGAGGTGAAGGGCGCGCTGGTGATCGGCTGCGACTCGGTGCTGGACCTGGACGGCGAGGCGCTGGGCAAGCCGGCCGACGCCGAGGAGGCCACGGCCCGCTGGAAGGCGATGCGCGGGCGCGCGGGCACCTTGCAGACCGGCCACTGCGTCTACGTCGCCGGGACCGGCCGCTACTCCTCCGGCACCGCCTCCACCGTCGTCCGCTTCGGCGAGCCCACCGACGAGGAGATCGCCGCGTACGTCGCCTCGGGCGAACCCCTCCACGTCGCCGGGGCGTTCACCCTCGACGGTCTCTCGGCGCCGTTCATCGAGGGCATCGAGGGCGATCACGGCAACGTGATCGGCATCAGCCTGCCCCTCGTGCGCAAGCTGCTGGCGCAGCTGGGCGTCGGCATCACGGACCTGTGGGCGCCGGACCGGGCGTGACCGGGCTGCCGCCGGGCCCGGCGCCGTCCCGGGGCTCCTCGGCCGGGGCGGGGCCCTGGGGGGCGTCGTACGTCATCAGCAGCAGGACGACGAGCGCGAGCACGACCACCATGAACACGAACGCCGGCCAGCCCACCAGACTCCACGCGAAGGCCCCCAGCAGCCCGTGCACGACGGCGACGCTGACCAGCAGGACCCGCCCGAAGCCGGCCGGCGGACGGTCCCGCAGGGCGACGAGCAGGGCGACCAGTCCGCACAGGCCGAAGTAGAGGCCGAAGACGATCCCGCCCGCCTTCGAGGACACCGACATCATGTCCGGGTCCAGCCCGGCCAGGGACATGTCCTGGCGGTCGACGACGATTCCGAGGAACCAGTTCAGCGCCGCCACGCCGACCGCTTCCGCGAACAGCAAGAGCGCCACGATCCACGCCACCGGTCTGCGCACCACCGGTCCCCACCCACTCTCGAGCCGAACGCCTGTTACCCGAAGTCACGTTTCGATACATCGCGAACGCTACTAACGGGTAAACCGCGGGACAAGGGTCCGGTGGGTGGCAAAGATTCATTGGGCCGTTCGTAGGGATTCCACAAAGAAACCGGGTGGCCCGCAGCACGCTCTCACAGAGACCTTGACCACATGAGGGGACTAGGGTTTCCGGGAGGAGTCCTGCGTATTGCGGTGCGACAAGGGATTTCGCCGGTTGAGCGAGCCTCGAATCACGCTCCGTGTGGGCAAGCTCACCACTGGGGACGGGTCGATGCGCCGTGTCGGCAGTCCCTAAACTCGGCTTGTTTCAAGGAGGGAGCCTCTATCGTGCGCAAGGTGCTCATCGCCAACCGTGGCGAAATCGCTGTCCGTGTCGCCCGGGCCTGCCGGGATGCCGGTATCGCGAGCGTGGCCGTCTACGCCGACCCGGACCGGGACGCTCTGCATGTCCGCGC
>NZ_JBVIIE010000123.1:0-3576 GCF_055569945.1 Streptomyces sp. NPDC031340 | reverse complement strand
AACATACAGAAGACACTCGTCCCTCCCTCCCCCCCCCCCCCCCCCCCCCCCCCCCCCCCCCCCCCCCCCCCCCCCCCCCCCCCCCCCCCCCCCCCCCGGGCCCCCGTTTGTGCCAGGCGCCGGCCCCCGCCCGTCGTCCCCGGCCTCGCCGCGCTGCCACCTCGGCCGTCGTCCCCGACCTGGCCGCGCTGCCACCTCGCCCGTCGTCCCCGGCCTCGCCGCGCTGCCACCTCGGCCGTCGTCCCCGACCTGGCCGCGCTGCCGCCCCGGCCGTCGTCCCCCCGGCCGTCCCCGCCGCCGCATCCCGACCGGGTCGCTACCCGCCCGTCGGCCCCGCTGATGCTGGGATGGAAACGGCAGAAGGGAACGATGGTGGAACGTCAACGGGTTGCCACGCCCCGCCAGGGGCCGGCCGATCGATTCGCCCTGGCGCAACGGGCCGTCGCCGCGATCGGCACCACGCCGGACGAACGCGGCACGGCCGCGGAGTGCGCCCGTTTCCTGGTCGGGGAACTGTGCGACGCCGCGGCCGTCGACCTCCTCACGCGGCCGGCGGGCCCGCGGGCACGGCGCGGCGCACTGCGCGCCGCCGCCGCGGCGGGCCGCCGCGACCTGCTGGACGGCCTGCGGTACGTGCCGCGGCGGAACGTCCTGGTCCGCGCGCTGGACGCGGGCCATCCGATCACCGACTCCGTCAGCCTCGACGGCCAGGAGCCGGTGGCCGCGCTGTCCGTGCCGCTCCTGGCCTGGGACCGGGCCTACGGAGTCGTCCTCGCCGTCCGCGCCGGCCGGGCGTTCGACGACGGCGAGGCCGCCGCGGTGCACTACGCCGCCCGCCTCACCGCCACCCATCTCCACCACGCCATCCATCCGCACCAGGCCACCCATCCGCACCAGGGCGGAGCCCAACCGCACCAGATGACCCATCCGCGCCACGACGCCGGACACCGCCCGCCGGCGGACACGGACCCGCCCTTCGCGGCGGGCCCGTCCGCCGGGCCGGGCCGCCCGCACCCCGGCGTCGAGGTGGCCACCCGCTTCGTGCCGGCCGGCCACGGCGCGGCGGTGGGCGGTGACTGGTTCGAGACCGTACGCCTACGGAACGGCCGCACCCTACTCGTCGTCGGCGACGTGATGGGGCACGGTCTGGACGCGGCGGTCGACATGAACGCCTACCGCTCGACGCTGCGTTACATCGCCGCCGCCGGCCTGCCGCCGCACCGTGTCCTGCGCCGGATGGACGCGATCGCCGCCGCGGACGCCCGGCGCAGGCCCGCCGGCTGCCTGCTCGCCCTCCTGGACCCGGTGGGCCGCTCGGTCGCCCTCGCCGCCGCCGGGCACCTCCCGCCGGCCGTCTTCCACCCCGACGGCACCGGCGAGTTGGTGCCCCTGCCCGCCGGCCCGCCCCTGGGCGCAGGGCCGGCCGACCACACGACGACCACCCTGCCGCTGGGCGACGGCGACACCCTGGTGATGTTCACCGACGGACTCGTCGAACGCCGCGGCGAGGACATCGACACCTCGCTCTCCCGGCTGGCCCGGCTGCGCCTGCGCCCCGGTCGGGACGCCGGGCAGATCCTGGACGAGATCGTCACCCGCCTGGCGACGCCGCGGGCGGACGACGACATCGCCGTCCTGACCGCCCGCCTGCGCCCCCGGCCCGGCTGAGCCCGCCTCCCGGCCGGCCACCCCCCGGAACCAGCCCTGTTCCGTGCGCTCTCGCACGTCGCCGGGGTGACGGGGGAAGATGGGCCGGCAGGCAACACAGGTCAACCGATGTGGAGGAGCGGGCACATGCAGCACGAGCGAGCGGGCAGGCCGGCCGGTCCCGAGGACCTCGTCGACGTCGCCCGGCTGGTCACCGCGTACTACGCGCTGCACCCGGACCCGGCCGACCCGGCGCAGCGAGTGGCGTTCGGCACGTCCGGGCACCGCGGATCGTCCCTGGCGACGGCGTTCAACGACGACCACATCGCCGCGACCAGCCAGGCCATCTGCGAGTACCGCGCCGCACAGGGCACCGACGGCCCCCTCTTCCTGGGCGCCGACACCCACGCCCTGTCCGAACCCGCGCGGGTCACCGCCCTGGAGGTGTTCGCGGCCAACGAGGTGACGGTGCTCATCGACAGCGCCGACGGCTACACCCCCACACCCGCGGTCTCGCACGCCATCCTCACGCACAACCGCGGACGCGCCTCCGGGCTCGCCGACGGCGTCGTGGTCACCCCCTCGCACAACCCGCCCGCCGACGGGGGCTTCAAGTACAACCCGCCGAGCGGCGGACCGGCCGGCTCCGACGCCACCTCCTGGATCCAGGACCGCGCCAACAGCATCATCGCGGGCGGCCTGAAGGACGTACGGCGCATCCCCTACGCCCGGGCGCTCGCCGCGCCCACCACCGCCCGCCACGACTTCCTCGGCGCCTACGTGGCCGACTTGCCGGGCGTGCTGGACCTGGACGCGGTCCGCGCCGCCGGGGTGCGCATCGGCGCCGACCCGCTGGGCGGGGCGTCGGTCGCCTACTGGGGCCGCATCGCCGAGCAGCACCGGCTCGACCTGACCGTGGTCAACCCGCTCGCCGACCCCACCTGGCGGTTCATGACGCTCGACTGGGACGGCAAGATCCGCATGGACTGCTCCTCGCCGTACGCGATGGCCTCTCTCATCGAACAGCGCGACCGCTTCCAGATCGCCACCGGCAACGACGCCGACGCCGACCGGCACGGCATCGTCACGCCCGACGCGGGCCTGATGAACCCCAACCACTACCTGGCCGCCGCCATCGCCTACCTCTACGCCCACCGCGAGCAGTGGCCCGCCGGCACCGGGATCGGCAAGACGCTGGTGTCGTCCGGGATGATCGACCGCGTCGCCGCGGACCTGGGACGCCGGCTGGTCGAGGTGCCCGTCGGGTTCAAGTGGTTCGTCGACGGGCTGGTCGACGGCTCGCTCGGCTTCGGCGGCGAGGAGTCGGCCGGCGCGTCGTTCCTGCGCCGCGACGGCTCGGTGTGGACCACGGACAAGGACGGCATCATCCTGGCGCTGCTCGCCTCCGAGATCCTGGCCGTCACCGGCAAGACGCCCTCCGAGCACTACGCGGCCCTCACCGCCCGCTTCGGCGCGCCCGCCTACGCCCGCATCGACGCCCCGGCGACCCGCGAGGAGAAGGCGCTGCTCGCCAAGCTCTCGCCCGCCCAGGTCGGCGCGGACACGCTGGCCGGAGAGGCGGTCACCGGAGTGCTGACCGAGGCTCCGGGCAACGGCGCGCCCATCGGCGGCATCAAGGTCACCACCGAGAACGCCTGGTTCGCGGCCCGCCCCTCGGGCACCGAGGACGTGTACAAGATCTACGCCGAGTCCTTCCGCGGCCCCGACCACCTGCGCCAGGTGCAGGAGGAGGCCAAGGACGTGGTGATGGCGGCCCTGGGCGGCTGACGTCGTCGTCGGCGGTGGGGGGGGGGGGGGGGGGGGGGGGGGGGGGGGGGGGGGGGTGGGGGGGGGGGGGGGGGGGGGGGGGGGGGGGGTTGGCGGTGCAGGAAACATGGCCATCTCCCCTTCCTTCTGTTTTTCTATGAC
>NZ_JBVIIE010000122.1:0-3728 GCF_055569945.1 Streptomyces sp. NPDC031340 | reverse complement strand
GGCGTTGATTTTTGGCACGCTGTTGAGTTCTCAAGGAACGGTCGCTTCCTTTGTACTCACCCTCTCGGGCTTTCCTCCGGGCGCTTCCCTTCGGTGTTCCAAACTCTATCAGTGTTTTTCCGCCTCCCTGACCACCGTTCTGCGGACACGCAGAAGGCGACCCGGGATAGGATCTGACGAGTATGGATGCCTGCCGAGCGAGGGCGCTTGGTCGCGTCGCTCATCCTCAAGCAGGGATACGACTCTACACGGGGCCGCCGATCGGGTGCAAATCGATCAGGCTGGTGGTCTAGACCTCTAACGGGTATCTTCCCTCCGAACCGGCACTTCGCATGACATACCCTGCTGGACAGTGCGCCGTCAGGGACACGCGGTGACGGCCCCTACATGAATCTCCACCCTGGGAGGCTTCCCATGACCACCGTGACGTCCCCGCTGGCAGGACGCGCCATCGGACTCACCGCAGTCCCTGATCCGGTCTTCTCCGGGGCCATGGTCGGCCCGGGCACCGCGATCGAGCCCGTGCGCGAGCCTTCCGAGGCCGTCGCGCCGGTGGACGGAGTCGTCGTCTCTCTGCACCCGCACGCCTTCGTGGTCGTGGACGAGCAGGGGCATGGGGTGCTCACCCACCTCGGCATCGACACCGTGCAGCTCAACGGCGAGGGCTTCGAGCTGCTGGTGAACAAGGGCGACACCGTGACCCGTGGCCAGGGCATCGTGCGCTGGAACCCGGCTGCCGTGGAGGCCGCCGGCAAGTCCTCCGTCTGCCCGGTCGTGGCGCTCGAGGCCACGACCGACGCTCTCTCCGAACTCCGCGAAGACGGTGATGTGAAGGCCGGCGACAGCCTCTTCGTATGGGAGTGACCCCGGTGCCGTCGTGCGACGGCGAGCAGGACAACCACCGCGGCGGCGGGACCCGCCGCACTATCGGAGACGGGTGACATGGAGACAACGCTGCGAGGCGTCGGCGTGAGCCACGGTGTGGCGGTCGGCGAGGTTCGGCACATGGGAACAGCGGTCCTCGAACCGCCCGCCAAGCAGATCCCGGCGGAGGACGCGGAGCGCGAGCAGGGTCGCGCCCGCAAGGCCGTGGACGCTGTGGCGGCCGACCTGGTCGCGCGCGGCAATCTGGCCGGCGGAGAGGCCCAGGGGGTTCTCGAGGCGCAGGCCATGATGGCGCAGGATCCCGAGTTGATGGCGGATGTGGAGCGGCGTATCGCCGTCGGCAGCACGGCCGAGCGCGCGGTGTACGACGCCTTCGCGGCCTACCGCGCCCTGCTGGCCGGTGCCGGTGAGTACCTGGCCGGGCGGGTGGCCGACCTGGACGACGTGCGGAATCGTATCGTCGCCCGGCTGCTGGGGGTTCCGATGCCCGGCGTCCCGGACAGTGACGAGCCGTACGTCCTGATCGCGCGGGACCTCGCGCCGGCCGACACGGCGCTGCTGGACCCGACGCTGGTCCTCGGTTTCGTCACCGAGGAGGGCGGGCCGACCAGCCACAGCGCGATTCTCGCGCGGGCGCTCGGCGTTCCGGCCGTGGTCGCGCTGCCGGGCGCCGGTGAGCTGGCCGAGGGCACGGTGATCGCCGTGGACGGCAGCTCCGGCGAGATCTTCGTGAACCCGAATGCCGAGAAGCGCGCCGAGCTGGAGGCCGCGGCAGCCGAGCGCAAGGCCGCGCTGGCCTCCTCCTCCGGGCCGGGTGCCACCTCTGACGGTCACAAGGTGCCGCTGCTGGCCAACGTGGGCGGTCCCGCTGACGTACCGGCCGCCGTGGAGGCCGGGGCCGAGGGTGTCGGTCTGTTCCGCACCGAGTTCCTCTTCCTCGACGACAGCAAGAAGGCGCCGTCGCAGGACAAGCAGGTCGAGGCCTACCGGCAGGTGCTCGAGGCCTTCCCCGAGGGGCGGGTCGTCGTCCGGGTCCTCGACGCGGGCGCGGACAAGCCGCTGGACTTCCTCACCCCGGCCGACGAGCCGAACCCGGCGCTGGGCGTGCGCGGTCTGCGGACCCTGCTCGACCACCCCGAGGTGCTGCGCACGCAGCTGACCGCACTGGCGAAGGCCGCCGAGGGACTTCCGGTGCACCTCGAGGTCATGGCCCCCATGGTGGCGGACCGGGCCGACGCCAAGGCGTTCGCGGACGCGTGCCGCGAGGCGGGGTTGCACGCGAAGTTCGGCGCGATGGTCGAGATCCCGTCGGCGGCGCTGCGGGCACGCTCGATCCTGCGGGAGGTCGAGTTCCTGTCGCTGGGCACCAACGACCTCGCGCAGTACACGTTCGCCGCGGACCGCCAAGTGGGCGCCGTGTCCCGACTGCAGGATCCGTGGCAGCCGGCGCTGCTCGACCTGGTGGCGCTGGCCGCCGAGGCGGCCAAGGCCGAGGGCAAGAGCTGTGGCGTGTGCGGTGAGGCCGCGTCCGATCCTCTCCTGGCCTGTGTGCTGACCGGTCTGGGCGTCACCTCCCTCTCCATGGGTGCGGCGTCGATTCCGTACGTCCGGGCGGCGCTGAGCAAGTACACGTTGGCCCAGTGCGAGCGGGCCGCCGCGGCGGCGCGGGCCACGGACAGCGCCGAGGACGCGCGGAACGCGGCTCAGGCGGTGCTGTCCGGCGAGTAGCCGCCGGCCGGTTCACCGGCCCGCGTGACCTGCCGGCTTGTGGCGGGGCGCCCCCTTCCGGGGCGCCCCGCTGTCGTTTCAGTGGTGGTGGCCCGGCGCCGGTCCCTCCTCGCCCAGGTCGGGCGGTACGCAGTAGTCGACGTCCGATTCCGGCGAGATGATGTCTCCGGAGTCGATGTCGGTGCAGTAGGCGTCGAAGACCTCGCCCGCGGTCAGGGGCTGGAGGCCCTCTCCGCGCACGCGCCAGCCGTAGACGCGGTCCGCGGTGCCGGGCGCGCTGGTGCGCATGACGAGGCCCGCAGGATTCTGGGTGGCGATGCCCAGCGCGAGGACGGTCGCGAATTCGAGGGCCTCGGCCTCGTCGAGCCGGGTTTCGCCGTCCGGCTCCTGGTCGGCGTGGAGGACGGCGACGAGGGTCTCCGGGGTTCCGGTGACGCTGCATACGAGGTGCCGGTCTCCCGGTCCCGCCGTGTCGAGGACGCGGACCAGGAGATGGGAGGCGCGGGTGAAGGCGGCGCGGCCGATGTCCTCGCCGCAGGAGGCGCAGGGGCCGAGCCGGGTCAGGAGTGTGGAGGCGTACTCCCAGGTGGCCTGGCGGACGGCCTCGTCGACGAGGGCGGGGACCAGGTCGGCCAGTGGCTGGCCCTCGTAGGGCAGGGCGGGTCCCGCGGCCGCCAGTTCGGCTGTGAAGCGTGTGCGGCTCGATGCCTCGTCCGGGTCGAGGCCGGTGTCGGCGCAGAAGGCGGCGTACTCCTGCGGGTCGAAGAGGGCGACCGTGGTGTGGCTGCCCTGGGAGGCGCGCGTCTTGAGCAGCGCCTCCACCTGCTGGAGGTAGGCCGTGTGGTCGTGGAAGGTGAAGCTGCGGTAGCGCCGCATGGCGTGGAAGTCGTGCTCGTCGGTGAGCAGGCCGATCGTGCCCGCGATCTCGCGGTGCAGGACGCGTCGCATGGTCCGGTGGTCGGTGTGCGCTGACATGTCTCCCCCTGTGCGCAGTCGATCAATGCTCACTCACAGTAACCGGCGGCACTGACATTGATAGTGGTACGCAGGTTCCGGTGGTCGTGGCTCGGGCACTGACTGACGCCCTGCTGGGTTGTCCTCCCGTTGTTCTGTCC
>NZ_JBVIIE010000121.1:0-4134 GCF_055569945.1 Streptomyces sp. NPDC031340 | reverse complement strand
CCCCCCCACCCCCCCCCCCCCCCCCCCCCCCCCCCCCCCCCCCCCCCCCCCCCCCCCCCCCCCCCCCCCCCCCCCCCCCCCCCCCCCCCCCCCCCGGGCCCGGTGAGTCGTCGTCAGCCGCCGTTGAGGCGCGCCCGCAGCAGTTCCTTGCCGAGTTCGGCACCCTTGCGGCTGTCCGCCCGCGCCTTGCGGAACAGGTCGGCGGCCTCGGTGTCCTTCGCGCGTTCGGCGTCCTGGATGTAGGTCTCCAGGCGCAGGGCGTTGTCCAGGCACGCCTCGACGTACCAGATCAGGTTGTAGTCCTTGTCCTGCGTACCGGTGACGCGGCCGGTCTCCGTGCTGCTGGTCGTCCGAACCTCCTCCAGCGTTCTCGTTCCGGGACGGCTCGGGTACCCGCCTGGCGCCCGGCAATCAGCCCAGGTCCCACAGGAACCGGTGGGTGTGGATGCCGAAGTAGGGGAACGGCTGGATCTGTTCGACGCCTTCGATCGGCCGCACCACGTCGTTGACGAAGTCGAGCAGTTCCCGCGGCCCCGGCGCGACCACCTCGGCGAACAGGTCGAAGCCGCCCGACGTCAGCACCGAGTAGACCACTTCGGCGCGCCGGGCGAGTTCGTCGGCGACGGGACGCGGGTCGCCGTCCACGCGGATGCCGAGGAGGGCCATGGCCTGCCCGCCCATGGACATCGGGTCGGTGACGCCGACGACCTGGACGGCCTTGGAGTCCAGCAGCCTCTGCAGGCGCTGCCGGGCGGCCGACGCCGACAGCCCGACCCGGGGCCCGAGGTCGGCGTAGGCGATGCGGCCGTCGGTCTGCAGCTCGCGCAGGATGGCCCGGTCGATCTCGTCCACGTGCGTCGTCCCTTCCTTCCTCCTGCCGCGGTCGCCGTGTCAGCCGGCCAGTTCGGCCAGGGCCGCGGCGAACAGCTCCGTGTGGGCGTCCACGTCCTGCTCGGTCGTGTCGGGGCACATGAGGGCCATGTTGTGGAACGGGGTCAGCAGGATGCCCCGGTTGGCCAGGTAGAGGTGGAGGAAGTCCTCCAGGTCGGGGTCGGCGGCCGCCGCGGACTCGGTGCCGGTGCGCGGCGCCGGGTCGGCGAAGCGGTACTCGGTACGGGCACCGAGCCGGCTCACCGACCAGGGCAGCGCGTGGGCCTCGATGCCCGCGCGCACGCCCGCCTCGAACCGCTGCGACAGTTCGTCCATTCGGGCGAACGCCTCGTCGGTGAGGACGTGCTCCAGCGTGGCGCGCACGGCGGCCATCGACAGGGCGTTGCCGGCGAGGGTGCCGCCGACGCCGCCCATGTCGACCAGGTCGAGGTCGTCCCGGTCCAGCAGGCGCTCGGCCAGTTCGGCGGACAGTCCGTAGGCGCCGGCCGGGATGCCGCCGCCGATGGCCTTGCCGATGGTGAGCAGGTCGGGCTCGAGGTCCCAGGCGGCGGTGCAGCCGCCGGGTCCGGCCGAGAAGGTGTGCGTCTCGTCGTTGATGAGCAGGGTGCCGTGCCGGCGGGTCAGCTCCCGCACTCCGGCCAGGTAGCCCGGCTCGGGCAGGACGATGCCGATGTTGGTGAGCGCGGGCTCCATCAGAACGGCGGCGACGTCGCCGTGGGCCAGCTCGCGCTCCAACTGGTCGAGGTCGTTGAACTCCGCGACGCGGCTGGTCAGCGTGACGTCGCAGGGCGCCCCGACGTTGCCGGGGCGGGCCGTTCCCTCGCCGTCGGGCCCGACCACGATCAGCGACTCGTCGACGCTGCCGTGGTAGCTGTAGCTGTTGACGAGGATCTTCGGGCGGCCGGTGACGGCGCGGGCCAGCCTGATGGCCCACCGGTTGGCGTCGGTGGCCGTCAGCGAGAAGCTCCACCGGGCCAGGCCGAAGCGGCGGGTGAGTTCCGCGCCCACGAGTTCGGCGTCCTCCGTCGGCAGCATCGCCGTGGCCCCGCCCAGGTCGGCGAACCGGTGCCGGACCGCCTCGGCCACCACGGCCGGGGAGTGACCGGCCATCGCGCCGGTGTCCCCCAGGCAGAAGTCGATGTACTCGTGCCCGTCGATGTCGGTGACGCGGGCGCCCCGCGCGGTGGCCAGGTAGCGCGGGAAGGGGCCGGCGGTCTTGTTCATCCACGTCATCGGCACCCGCCCGAACAGGTGGTCGGCACGCCCGTAGGCGTCCTTCGAGCGCGGGCAGCGGCGCACGGCCTCCGCCCTCTCGCGGGCCAGCAGGTCCTGCAGGCGGGAGCGGTCCATGGGTCACCTCGGGATGTCGCGTACCGATCGAACAGCCGGACCCTACGACGGAAAATATCGCACGGACAAGTGTTGGCCGCTGTTTCCGTTGTCCATACGCTCGATTCCTTCGTCTTACCGGTTCCCGCAAGATGTCCCGATGGGACATCTGTCCCAATGGGACATCAAGAGCTAGAGTGACCGGTGGAGGGCGCACGATGGAGACATGGGAGGCGAGGGAGGCGATGCGGTCCATGTCCGGCACGGAGGACCGTCGGCAGCGCAAGGCGCGGCAGACCCGCGAGGCGCTGGCGGGGGCCGCCCTCGACCTCATCCTGGAGCGCGGGCTGGCGGCGACCACGGTGGAGGCGATCGCGGAGCGGGCGGACGTCACCCGCCGCACCTTCAGCAGGTACTTCACCGGCAAGGAGGACGCGGCCCTGGACTTCGTGCGCGGCGACGGCGACCGCATCAACGCGCTGCTGCGCGCCCGGCCCCCGGCGGAGCCGCCGCTGCTCGCCTACCGTCGGGCCGTGCGCGAGTGGCTCGCCGACCGTGAGAACCCGGCCTGGCACGTGCGCCCCCGGATGCGGCGCCTGCTGGGCCTGGTGGACGGCGAGCCCGCGCTGTTCGCCGCCTACGAACGCATCCGGGTCGACGCCCAGGAGGAGTCGATCCGCATCATCGCCGACCGGCTCGGCGCCGACGACGTCCGGGACGTGCGCCCGGCCGTCGTGGTGGACGCCGCGGCCGGCGTCCTCACCGCCGCCCTGCGCGTCTGGGCCCGCGCGGACGGCCACCACGACTCGGGAGCCGCAGACCTCGCCGCCCTGGTGGAGCGGGCCTACGACGCCCTGACCGGCGAGGCCGCGTCCGCGGCCGCGCACAGCACCACCGAAGAGTGAGAGCACCATGAGCACCGACACCCCCTCCGTCACCGACTACGCGACCGAGTTCGCCGGGAAGACCGCCCTGGTCACCGGCGCCGCTTCCGGCATCGGCCTGGCCACCGCGCGCCGACTGGGTGCCGGCGGCGCCCATGTGGTCATCGCCGACTACAACGCCGAAGGGGCCGAGAAGGCGGCCGCCGTACTGAAGGCGGAGGGCATCTCCGCCGCCGCCGTGGAGTTGGACGTCACCCGGCCCGAGTCCGTGGCCGCCGCCGTCGCCTTCGCCGTCGACACCTTCGGCGGCCTGGACCTGGCCGTGAACAACGCCGGCATCGGCGGCCCCAGCGCCCCCACCGGCGAGTACGACATCGAGGCCTACGAACGCGTCATCAGCACCAACCTCAACGGCGTCTTCTACTCCCTGCGCCACGAACTGCCCGTGCTGGAGGCGGCCGGAAAGGGCGGCGCCATCGTCAACGTGGCCTCCATCCTCGGCTCGGTCGCCTTCCCCGGCTCCCCCGCCTACGTCGCCGCCAAGCACGGCGTCGTGGGGCTGACCAAGACGGCGGCCGCCGAGTACGCGGCCAAGGGCATCCGGGTCAACGCGGTCGGCCCCGGCTTCATCGAGACGCCGCTGCTGCAGGGCATGGACAAGGCGGCCTACGACGGTCTGGTCGGGCTGCACCCCGCCGGCCGGCTCGGCCGCCCCGAGGAGGTCGCCGAGCTGATCGTCTTCCTGCTGTCCGACCGGGCCTCCTTCGTGACCGGCAGCTACCACCTCGTCGACGGCGCCTACACCGCGGTCTGAACCGGGCGGTCGCCGTCCCCGACTCCGAACCCGGCCCCGTCGGGGCGGCCGCAGCGAGCTGATCGAGGCCGATCGCCCCGAACGGCTGACGCCTGCCCCCGCCGTGGGGGGGGGGGGGGGGGGGAGGGGGGGGGGGGGCGGGGGGGGGGGGGGAGGGGGGGGGGGGGAGGGGGGGGTGAGGGGGGGGGGGGTGGGGGGGGGAGTAGGTGGGGGGTG
>NZ_JBVIIE010000120.1:0-4274 GCF_055569945.1 Streptomyces sp. NPDC031340 | reverse complement strand
CCCCCCCCCCCCCCCCCCCCCCCCCCCCCCCCCCCCCCCCCCCCCCCCCCCCCCCCCCCCCCCCCCCCCCCCCCCCCCCCCCCCCCCCCCCCACCACCGGTGCGGTCGTCCGGAGGGGCGCCGGCTCAGCGTGGTTCGTTGCCCCAGGCGAGGCCACCACTCGCGTAGGCGGTGATCCGCGGTGCCTCGGCGTAGTCACCTGACGGGCCGTGGCTGTAGTCGTCCGTCTCGTCGAAGTTCGACCAGTCGGTTTTGCTCGCCCTGAGCTGGATGTCCCCCGTGCCGGCGCCTGGCTCCAGCGAGCCGCCGGTGAAGGAGACTTCGAGGTAGGTGTCGGCTCCGTCCAGCCGCTCGCTCAGGTTCTTGACGCTCAGCTTCACGTTGGCGCAGCCGACGGCCGCGAAGTCGCACCAGACGTTGACGGGTGAGTCGCCGTCACGGGTGAACCAGTACCGGACCGTCACGTCCCGTAGGTCTACGGTCCGGTCGCTGCGGTTGACGACGCGCAGGTGCGGCCGGAGGGCGTTGTCGCCCGTGGTGTCGTCGTTGCTCCGGTACAGCACGCTGAGGTCACCGCTGGGGACGCCGGGCTCCTGCGTGGTGACGGTGAGCGCGACCGAGGCCGGCGAGACGTTGCCGGCCGCGTCCCGCGCCTTCACCGTGTACCGGTAGGCGGTGGCCGCGGCGAGGTCCCGGTCGGTGTAAGTCGTGCCGGTCACGGGGCCGGCGATCTTCGTACCGTCACGGTAGACGTCGTAGCCGGTGACCCGGACGTTGTCGGTGGCCGAGTGCCAGTTCAGTGTGACCCGGCTGGTGGTGGAGGTCGCGGACAGGCCGGTCGGAGCCGTGGGTGGTTCGGTGTCGGGCCCGGGAGCCTGCCCCGTGGCCTCGGAGAGGCTGATGCCGGTGGTGCTGCCCTCGCCGCCGAGCGGCACCTGGTGGTCGAGGCCGACGAACTTGCCCTGCTGCTGCCACAGGACGGGCTTGAGAAACGCGTACTTCTTCTCGTCCCAGGTTGTCCAGTCGCTGTTCAGCAGGCCACCGGTGTCACCGGAGTTGGGGTTGAGGCACCAGAAGGTGTGGCTGAGTGCCTCGTCCTCGATGAGTCCGCGCAGCGCCGTCATCCACTTCTCGTTGGGACCGCCGTCCAGGTATCCGCCCCATTCACCGATCAGCAGCGGGGCGGTGTTCTCCTTGTGGAGGTAGTACCAGTTGGGGTCCCACACGTCCCGTTCCAGCGTCTCGCGGTTCCAGTCCCCTGCGAACCAGGGCTGCTGGTACACCAGTGGGCCGTAGTCGTGCGGGCTGTAGACGAGTTGCGACTGGTGCGCGCCGAGATCCACCGGGTGGTCCTTCGCGCCGCGCAGGTTGCCGCCCCACCAGTCGTTGTAGAACGCCTTGGGGTCGGTGGAGTTCCAGCTGGTGCCGTCCTTGGGGTAGGTCTCGATGCCCTCGCACAGGATCAACACCTTGGGGTTGATGGCCAGGATGCGCCGTCCTGCCGTCTGGCAGGTGTTCTTGAAGTTGTCGGTGTCGGTGCTGCCGTCCCACTTGGCGCGCGGGGTCTCGTCGAACTTGCCGTGCGGCTCGTTCTTGATGTCCATCGCGACGACGGTGTCGTTGTCCTTGTACCGGGCGGTCACCCACTCCCAGGCCTGGTAGAACTTCTCGGGAGTGATGGATCCCTTCCACCAGACGGGGTACACGTGGCCGGCGTTGTCCGCCTCGGCGCTGTGGACGTCGAGCATCACTTTCAGGCCGTACTGCGCACACAGGTCGAGCCAGTGGTCGAAGATCTGCAGGGTGCTCATACCCGCGAGTTCCGGGTTGGCCGCCGTGTTGATTCCCGTGGCCGGTGAGAGGTTGCCGGCCTGCCATTCGAGCAGCAGCTGGGTCGAGATCGGCACCCGGACGATGTTGATGCCGCGCTGGGCCATCTGCCGGGTCACCGTCTCGAGGTTGGCGGTCCACAGTCCGTGGAACACCCGCTCGGAGGTGTTGAAGCCGAACCAGTTGACCCCGGTGAGCCGGACGGGCTTGCCGGCCCCGTCGACGATCTGGTTGCCGTTCGCGTGCAGCCAGTCGTCCTGCGGCGGGGCGATGGCCGTGGTTCCGGGACGCTCCTGGGCGGGTGCGGCCGAGGCCGCGGCCGTGAGGGCGGGCGCTACCACGAGGGTCAGGCCCAGCAGCACGGACGCGGTGCCTTTCAGCACACGCCGTGGGTGCGTCGTGGCAGGGGGTGGCGCGGGCATGGGTTCTCGCTTTCGGTCGATTGGGGTGGTGCTCGGTCGGACGGAACCGACGGGGCGGTGGGAGGAGAGGGGGCGCCCCGTCGGTGGTCTGGAGACGGGTGCCTGACGCGGTCAGGCACCGCGCCGGAAAGCGGCTTCGACCCGCGCTCCCCCGGCAGGCACGCGGAAGTGACAGGAGGAACGTGATCCACGACTCGTAGGGCACGTGCTGCAGCGCGGGCAGCACGGGTGGGAGGGCGCTTCCCTGTCGGCGTGGCCGAAGGGAACCGGCGGCGGCGGGCTCCAGGCGGCCGTACAGCAACCCAACCATCCATGCCGGGCGGTGGGTTCTCGGAATCGTGTCGGCGCGGTGACATGTAGCCAGCGGTCCTCGGTGACTGTCAAGAGCGGCGCACGAGATCGGCTGCGCAGCGGCCGGCAACCCGAAAACCCTGTCCCGAACATCGCAAGGTCCCTTGACCCCTCAACCATGCGGGCCCATGATGCACCTCGATGGGAGCGCTCCCACCCAGGAGCGCCGATCCGCTACCCCACCGGAACGCCAGGCAGCCCCAGCGGCGCCCGGCCGCTCCGTCGCGCCCGACCCCTCCCACACGAGGACCCCTGCGACGGACCGCCCTTCTCGTCTTCCGGATGGATGAACGCATATGACGCATCGTCAAACAGTCGTGAGAACCTGCACGGGCATCACGCTGCTCACCCTTCTCATGGCCCTGTTCTTCGCTCAGCGGGCCGACGCGCACGGCTCCATGATTTCGCCCGCGAGCCGCGCCTACGCCTGCTACGTGGACGGCCTGCAGCCCAGCGGGGAGATCGTCCCGGTCAACCCGGCATGCGCCGCGGCGGTGGCCGCCTCCGGCACCCAGCCTCTCTACGACTGGTACGGGGTCCTTCGCTCCGACGGAGCCGGACGCACCCGCGGGTTCATTCCCGACGGGCAGCTGTGCAGCGGTGGCTCGCCCAAGTACGCGGGCCTCGACATCCCGAGTGCCGACTGGCCCACCCAGAGTCTGCGCGCGGGAAGCGACTACGACTTCACCTACGCGGCGTGGGTGCCCCACCCCGGCAGCTTCCGCCTCTACATCACCAAGCAGGGCTACGACCCGACCAAGCCGCTGCACTGGGACGACCTGGAGTCCGCACCCTTCCTCACCGCCGACCCGGAACCCCCGCTCACCGACGGCGCGTACCACCTGCGCGGTCACCTGCCGGACGGCCTGACGGGCCGTCATGTCATCTACAGCGTCTGGCAGCGCTCCGACAGCACGGAGACCTTCTACAACTGCTCCGACGTCATCCTCGGCGACGACCAGACGACGCCCCCGCCGCCTCCGCCGCCGGCCGACTGCTCGGCCTCGGTGGTTGTGGAGAAGAGCTGGCAAGGCGGCTTCCAGGCGAGCGTGTCGGTGACCAACAACGGCTCCAGGAAGATGACCGACTGGGCCGTGCAGTGGACGATGCCGGACGGCGTCAAGGTGAGCGACGGCTGGAACGGCACCTTCATGCAGACGGGTTCGACGGTCATGGTCCACGCGCCTGACTGGCACAAGATCCTCAATCCGGGCGAGACGGCGACCGCCGGGTTCAACGGCACCTCCGACCAGGTACCGCAGTTCACGTCCGTGCGATGCAGTTGATCTCCTCTCGGAGGCGAATCACCGAGCCGAGCGCCTGTGTTAAGCAAGCGTTGTCCGGGGATTGCCTGCGCCTTCGGTCACGCCGCGGCCGTTGCCGAACCCACCGCGCGGTCCCACGCTGATCACGTGGAGACGCGGAAGCGCCTCGCCGGGCCCCGGTGAGCCGCGTACCCCACGCACATCCCCGGTTCCGGCGCTCGGAATCCGCCGGAACCGGAACACGAGGTCATGAGCGTGACGACCACCGCCGAGCGGGGCCCGGGCCGGGAGAGGACACCCCCGGCGAGCCCGGGGGGGGGGGGGGGGGGGGGGGGGGGGGGGGGGGGGGGGGGGGGGGGGGGGGGGGGGGGGGGGGGGGGGGGGGGGGGGGGGGGAGGGGGGGGGG
>NZ_JBVIIE010000119.1:0-4301 GCF_055569945.1 Streptomyces sp. NPDC031340 | reverse complement strand
CCGGTACGGTACATACGGCTTCCCCGCGGACCGAAGGGATCGGCAACAAAGCGCTCCGCCGTCAGCCCCGGCCGCCCCAGATACCCGCGGGCCAGTTGCCCTCCCGCCACGTACAGCTCGCCCACCACGCCCGGCGGCACCGGACGCAGCCACCCGTCCAGCACGTGGAGGCGCAGTCCCGGGATGCCGTGGCCGATCGCTCCCTGAGCGGTTCCCTCCGCGTCCCCGGCGGACAGTGGGAGGTAAGTGGCGTGCACCGTCGTCTCGGTGATGCCGTACATGTTCACCAGGGCCGGCGTGTCGTCCGGGTGGCAGGCGTACCAGTCCCTGAGGCGTGCCGCGTCGAGCGCCTCCCCGCCGAAGATCACGGTGCGCAGTGCCGGCCGGGAAGCGGGTTCCCGCCCCCCGGTCCTGGCTTCGGCCTCGGCCCGCATGAGTGCGTAGAACGCCGACGGTGTCTGGTTCAGAACCGTCACGCGCTCACGGACGAGGAGGTCGAGGAAGTCGCGCGGAGACCGGGACACGTCGAACGGAACGATGACCAGCCGGCCGCCGTACAGCAGAGCCCCCCACAGCTCCCACACCGAGAAGTCGAAGGCGTAGGAGTGGAACCACGGCCAGACGTCATCCGGTCCGAAGCCGTACCACGTGTCGGTGGCGGCGAACAGGCGGGTCACGTTCTGGTGCGGCACCACCACGCCCTTGGGGCGGCCGGTGGAGCCGGAGGTGTGGATCACGTAGGCGGGGTGGGCCGGCAGCAGGGGCGCCCGGCGGTCGGCGTCGGTGACCGCTCCGGCGTCCTGGGCGGCCGCCCGGGCCCGCACGTCCTCGTCGTCCCAGCACAGCCACAGCGGGTCGCCCGGGACGGCTTCGAACCAGGTCCGCCCCCGTGATTCGCCGGCGAGGACCACGAGGGGGCGCACATCCGCCACCACGTCGGCGATGCGCTCCGCCGGGTATGCCGGATCGATCGGCACGTAGGCGCCACCTGCCTTGAGGACCGACAGCAGGGCCACCACCAGATCGACCGAGCGCTCCATCACCACGGCGACCAGCGTCTCCGGCCCCACCCCGGCCTCGATGAGCAGACGGGCCAACCGGTTGGAACGTTCGTCCAGTTCGGCGTAGCCGATGTGCTGGTCGCCGCAGGTGACCGCGATCGCCCGCGGATCGCGGGCCGCCCGTGCGGCGAACGCCGCGGGCAGGGTGGCGGCCTGTGGCACAGCCACCGCCGGCGCCTGCCGCTGGGCGGGCGCTCCGTGGGCTTCGATGCCGCTCGGCGCGGAAACGCGGCGGACGGCACGGTCGGGGTGGGCGGTGAGGGCCTCCAGCAGTTGCGCGAAATCTCCGGCCAGACGCTCCACGGTCGCCCGGTCGAAGGCGTCCGTGCGATAGCCGAAGCGGACGGTGCTCCCCTCGTGCACCACGACGCTCAGGGGATAGTGGGTGCTCTCGTGGCCCTGCACGCCGGTCAGCCGCAGCGCTCCGTCCGGGGACGGGAGCGCGGCGCGGTCGACCGGGTAGTTCTCGAAGACCAGCAGCGTGTCGAACAGCTGCCGGTCGTGGCCGGCGCACCGGGTGATGTCGGCCAGGCCCAGGTGCTGGTGGGCCAGCAGCGCGGCCTGTTCGCCCTGCACCCGCGCCAGCAGTGCGGCGACCGTCTCCCGGGGATCGAGCCGGACCCTGACCGGCAGGGTGTTGATGAACAGGCCGATCATGGATTCGGCGCCGGGCAGCTCCGGCGGCCGGCCGGCGACGGTGGCGCCGAAGACCACGTCCTGCCGTCCGGTGAAACGGCTGAGCAGCAGTGCCCAGGCGGTCTGCATCACCGTGTTGGGCGTCAGCCCCCTGGCACGGGTGAGGTCGCGCAGGGCGGCGACGCTGTCCGCGGACAGGACGAGGTCGAAGTGGTCGGTGCCGTTCCCGTCCGCCGGCCCCTTGGGCGTGGCGGGCTCCGTGTGCCCGGCAGGCCCGCGCAGCGCACCGGCGAGCTCGGTGGGCCCGTCGACCCCGCGCAGGGCCTCCCGCCACACGTCGCGCGCCGCGTCCCGGTCACGGTCCGCCAGCCAGGCCAGGTAGGCGCCGTACGGGGTGGTCCGCGACAGGTGCCGGGGGTCCGCGCCCGACGCGTACAGCGTGAACAGTTCTCGTAGGAGGACCGGCGTGGACCAGCCGTCCAGCAGGATGTGCTGGTTGGTCAGCAGCAGGACGTGCCGGCGCGCGTCGAGACGGACCGACGCCACCCGCAGCAGCGGCGGGCGGGCCATGTCGAAGCGCTCGCCGCGTTCCTTGCGCGCCAGCCGGTCCAGGGCCGTGCGCTTTTCCGGCTCCGGCAGGCCGGACAGGTCGACCGTCTTCCAGGGGAGTTCCGGATCGGGCAGCACCACCTGGACGGGAGCGCCGGCACCGGAGTCCGCCAGGAAGGCGGCGCGCAAATTGGGGTGCCGGCGCAGGAGAACCGTCCACGCCGCCCGCATCAACCGCTCGTCGAGCGCCCCGTCGAGTTCCAGGCGCAGCTGGGCGGTATAGGTGTCGGTGCCATGTGCGTCCAGCGCCGCGTGGAACAGGAAGGCTTCCTGGATCGGGGAGAGCGGCAGTACGTCCTCCAGGCCAGGATGGGCGGCCTCCAGCCGCTCGACGCCCGCCTGGTCCAGTTCCACGAGCGGGAAGTCGGACGGGGTGTGACCGCCTCGGGGGCCGCTGACCACGTCACGCAAGGCGTCCGTCCAGTGGTCGGCCAGTTCCCGCACCTCCCGCTCCGTCAGGGCCTGCGCGGCCCAGGACCACGTCGTGATCAGGGCGGGGCCGTCGGGCGTCCGGACGGCGAGGGCGTTGATTTCCAGGCAGTGCGTCGAGGGCCCGTCGTCACCGGCGCCGACGTCGGCCGGCTCCCAGGGACGTTCGTCGGCGGTGCCGGAGACCGCTTCGGGACGGCCCAGGTAGTTGAACAGGACCTGTGCCCTGGGTGCCCGGGAGAGCAGCGCGGCGGTGCGTGGGTTGAGGTGGCGCAGCAGCCCGTACCCCAGGCCCTCGCCGGGGACCGACCGCAGCTCCTCCTTGACCCTCTTGACAGCGGCCGAGGGGTCGTTGTCCCCGGCCGGCAGTCGCACGGGGTGTATCGAGGTGAACCAGCCGACGGTACGGGACAGGTCCAGGCCGGGCCGGTCGCTTCCGTACGGGGTACGGCCGTGGCTCTCCACGTCGACCAGCACGTCCTGGCTCGTCTCCGTACCGTGTGCCCGGCGCCACCGGTGCACCGCCACCCCGAGCGCGCCCAGCAGTACGTCGTTCACCCCTCCGTGGAAGGCGGCGGGCGTCTCGGACAGCAGCACGGTGGTGAGGGGCGCGGGGAGAGAGACGGTGAACCTGCCGCCGGCGGCATCGGAGGCGTAATCCTCGAACAGCGGGCCGGACTCCTCCAGTACCCCTGTCCAGTAGGGCAGTTCAGCGAGTACCTCGGGTTCCTGCGCCTGCGCCGTCAGGTGCTCGGCCCAGCGCCGGAAGGACACCGGTACCGGGGGGAGGGAGGCGGGCCGGCCGGCGGACAGCGCCTCCCAGGCGGTCCGGAGGTCGGGCAGGAGGATCCGCCAGGACACCCCGTCGACGCACAGGTGGTGAATCGTCAGGAGCAGCCGCCCGGCCCGTCGCGGTCCCGCGTCGAACCACACCGCCTGGACCATGACACCGTCCTCGGGCGACAACCGCCCGGCGGCTTCCTGGGCGTGCCGCGCGATCACGGGATCCGCCAGGCTGTCCGGAAGGGGGTCCGTCCCGGTGTCCGGGACGATCACGCGGTGCACGATCCGCCTTCCCGCGTCCGTGCTTCCCCGTCGCCCGACCGTGAGGTCCCACCGTCGCCCGTCGTCGGCCGCGTCCACGCGCAGCCGGAGGGCGTCGTGGTGGTCCAGCAGAGCCTGGACGGCGTCGATGAGGTGGTTCTCGCCCAGCCCGGCCGGAACGGTCAGCAGGACGCACTGGTGGAAATCGGCCAGCCGGCCACCGCTTTCGCGCTGCTGGTGCATGACCGGGAGCGAGGGCACGGGACCCGTGCCCTCGTCGTGCGCCGTCGGCGTCCGATCCCCGGGCGTGTCGTGGCACGCCTCGGCCAACGCGGCCACCGTTCGGCGTTCGAACACGTCGCGTGCGCTGATCCGGAGTCCGGCCTCACGCGCCCGGGCGACGACCTGGAGGGACATGATGCTGTCCCCGCCGAGTTCGAAGAAGTTGTCGTCGACGCCGATGTCCGGTGTGCCCAGGACGTCGGCGAACACTTCGCAGAGTATGCGCTCGCGGGCGGTGCG
>NZ_JBVIIE010000118.1:0-4617 GCF_055569945.1 Streptomyces sp. NPDC031340 | reverse complement strand
GGGGTGGAGGCGTGCCCCCGTACCCCGCTGGTGGGGGGGTCCCCCCCCCCCCCACCCCCCCCCCCCCCTCCTCCCCCTCCCCCCCCCCCCCCCCCCCTGGACCTGGGTGGTCGCCGACGCCGTCGGCGCCGACCGCGTCATCGCCCTGGACCTCAACGACGCCATGCTCCACTGGCTGCGCGGCCGACTGCCACAGGTGACCGCGGTCCGGGCCGACGCCCTCGAACTGCCCGTCGCCGACGCCGGCCTGGCCGCTGTCAACTGCTGGAACGCCCTGCAGGCGATGCCGGACGCGGCCCGGGCGATCGCCGAGATCGGCCGCTGCCTGAGGCCGGGCGGCACGCTGACCCTGATGACCTTCCGTTGGGCCGACGACCCGGTGTACCGCTACTTCCAGCGCTCGCACATCTTCCCGGCCCGGCCCGAGGGGTACCTGCTGTTCGAGCCGCAGGAGATCCGGTCCTGGCTGGCCGCCGCCGGGTTGAGCGTGGTCGAGGAGTCCGGTCCGGGAACGTTCGTGTTCCTCACCGCGAAGCGGGAGGCCTGAGGCGTGGGAGGCGATGGCCGGATCGTCATCGAAGCACTGTTCGCCGACCACCCGTTCGAGGGGTTCCTGGACCCGGTGCGCCGGCGGGCCGCGGAGTTCGGCGCGGCGCATCCCGAGTACGAGGTCCGCGTCTCGACGTACCGGTACTGGACCGAGACCGGCCGCGAGGATTTCATCCGCGTACTGGACCAGGGCCGCGTTCCGGCGCTCGTCGACGTCTTCTTCATCGAAACCCAACATGCCCGCGACGCGGTCGCCGCGACCGGCGGGCCGCTGTTCACCCCGGTGCAGCGGGCGGTCGGCGGGCGCCGGGAGATCCTCGGCGAGCCGGTGGTCCTCGACGACCTGGTCGACACCGCGCGCCGCTACTACAGCTACGACGGCGAGCTGGTGTCGATGCCGTTCAGCGTCTCCACGGGCCTGCTGTACGCGAACATGACGATGCTGCGGGCGGCCGGAATCACCGAGGTGCCGCGGGACTGGGCCGGGTTGGAGGCCGCCTGCCGGGCCGTCGTGCGCGCGGACGGCGGTCCATCGCATGCCATCACGTGGGCTGTCGACGGCTGGTTCTTCCAGGATGCCGTGTGTCAGCAGGGCGGCCTGCTGGTCGACCACGCCAACGGCCGGTCGGGCCGGGCCCGGAAGGTGGACCTGGCCTCGGAGGAACTCCTGGCCTGGGTCACCTGGTGGCAGCGGCTGCACAAGGACGGCCTGTACCTGCACACCGGCGTGGCCCAGGACTGGGCGGGCACGTTCGAGGCATTCGTCGAGGGCCGGGTGGCGTTCCTCGGCAACTCCTCGGTGATGGCCCAGCCCGTGGTGTCGGCCGGGGCGGAGGCGGGCATCGAGGTCGTCGCCACCGGCTTGCCGCGCAACGGCGCCGTGCCGTACTCCGGCCACGTCCTGGGCGGCGACTCCCTGTTCCTGGCCGCCGGGCTGTCGCCGGAGGTGGAGGACGGCGCGCTGGCGTTCCTGCAGTACCTGCTCAATCCGGAGGCCGCCGCGGCCTGGCACAAGTCGAGCGGTTTCATCCCGGTGACGCACGGCTCCCACCGCCTGCTGGAGGCAGAGGGCTGGTTCGCCGAGAAGCCGCACCATCTGGAGGCGTGCAGGCAGCTCGGCGCCTCCGACGGATCGCCGGCCGCGACCGGCGCGCTGGTCGGTGAGCTCTGGGGCATGCACGCCGACCTGGTCCAGGCGATGAGGGACGTGCTGGAGCAGGGCGCCGACCCCGTGCGGCGGTTCGCGCGGGCGACGGTCACGGCGCAGCGACGGCTGGACGACCACAACAGGCGGACCGCCGAACGGCACGCGGCGCGCCGACCCGACGCCACCGGGCTGCCGCCGCGCACGTCGGAGCGGGAGCCCGGCACGACCTGAGACGCGACGGGCCGCCCGCTCCGCCGACGCCGGACCAGCCTCTCCGTGCCTGCGGCGGCGGTCGGCCCACCGCCGGGCCGTGGTGGGCGAGACCTGGAAGCGCCCGGCTGCCCGCCGGAGCGCCCGGCCCCCCTCGGCCGCACAGCGGGCCGGGCGCAGGCGGCCGGTCTCGGTCAGGAGCTAGCCCACCGCCTTGCGGATGGCGTCGCGGGTGCGGTCGATGACGGCCGCCACCGGGCCCACCGCCACGTTCTTCAGGGCCGTGTCGGTACCCGGGTGCGGCCGGGTGGGCGCCAGGGCTTCGGCGGCCCGTACGGCACGGGCCAGCGACTCCAGCCGACCCTCGTCGGCGACCTCGGCGAGCCGCGCGAACTCGTAGCGCTCCTCGTTGTCGGCGTGTGCGAGCACGTCCCGGCGCAGCGCGGCGAACCGGGCGTGGAACTCGGGCGAGTCGGTGTCCATGTCCTCCAGCAGAGCGAGAACCTGCTTGGCCTTCTCCTCCTCCGCGATCCGCTCCCCGACGATCGTCTCGCCGTCGTCGAGGTGGCTGCGGGCGAAGGGGTGCACGACCTCCTCCTCGGCGGTCTCGTGCACCGCGAGAAGCCGGACCAGGTCGTGGAAGTGCCGCCTGCGGTCCTCGCCCGCGCTGCGCGCCACCTCGTCGAACAGTGTCCGGATGCGCGCGTGCTGTGCCTCGAGCAGTTCCACCACGTCGGTGCGCTGGGTCATCCTCTTCCTCCTGTCGGGGGGCCGTCCGGTCCGCGGGCGGGTACCCGACGCGAGGGCGGGCGCACGCGGCTCCTCGCCGCCGTGCGGACGGCGTCGGACGGCGTTATGCGCACGCGCGCGCGGGTACCCGGCGGCCATGGAAGGCTTGGATCATCTGGAGCATCTGGACAAGCACCTGGTCGACGAGCTGGCGCAGGTGGCGCGCGAGACCGTGCGCGACGAACTGCGCGAACAGACTCGCAAGCAGCGGCGTACGGCGATGCTGTACGCGGCGTCCGGCGCCGCCGCCCTCTACGCCGGCGCTGCCCTCGCCCTCACCGTGGGCCTCGCCCTCGCCCTCGGCATGCCCGGCTGGGTCGCCGCTCTGATCACCGCCGTGATCCTCGGAGCCGTCGCCTACGCGCTGCGCGCCGCCGCCCGGCCGCACCCGTCCCGGCAGGCTCCGGAGCACGGGGCCCAGCACGGCGCCCAGCACGGGGCCCACGCGGCCGGACGGGCCGCGGGCCGTGGCTGGGGCACCGGCGGCCACGCAGGCGGCCACGCGCCGGGCAGCCCGGCCGGCGGGGCCGGCACCTCCTACCCGTCGGCGCCGCCTGCCGCGCCGCCCGTCTCGCCGCCGACTTCGTGGCCTGCGGCGCCGGGCGGCGGAGCCGGGGCGTCGGGCCCGCCGGCAACCGGTCCCACCGGACCCGGCACGGGCACCCCGGCTCCCCGGCCGGACGACATCGACCCCGAGCCGCCGCACCACAGGGCGTGACGCGTGGTGCGCGGGCGTTGGGGCGTACCCCTGCCGAAGGGGCGCAGGACGGTCGTCGTGACGGGGGCCAGCGGCGGCGTGGGACGGGCCACGGCCCTGGCCTTCGCCGCCCGGGGTGACCGGGTCGCCCTGCTGGCCCGGGGCCGCGAGGGACTCGCCGGGGCCGCCGACGAAGTGCAGCGCGCCGGGGGCGAGGCGCTGGTCGTCCCGGTGGACATGGCGGACGCCAAGGCCGTCGACGACGCCGCCCAGCGGGTCGTCGACGTGTTCGGGCACATCGACGTGTGGGTCAACGACGCGTTCGCGGGCGTGTTCGCGCCGTTCACCGAGATCACCCCGGACGAGTTCCGCCGGGTGACCGAGGTGACGTACCTGGGCTACGTGTTCGGCACCCGGGCGGCGCTGCGGCACATGCTGCCGCGCGACCGGGGGACGATCGTGCAGGTCGGCTCCGCGCTGGCCTACCGCGGGATTCCGCTGCAGTCGGCGTACTGCGGCGCCAAGCACGCGATCCAGGGGTTCAACGAGTCGCTGCGCTGCGAGCTGCTGCACGCGCGCAGCGGGGTCCGTACGACGATGGTGCAGCTGCCCGCCGTCAACACCCCGCAGTTCGACTGGGTGCTCAGCCGGATGCCGGGGCAGGCGCGGCCGGTGGCGCCCGTGTACCAGCCGGAGGTGGCGGCGCGGGCGATCGTGCACGCCGCGTCGCACGGACGGCGGCGCGAGTACTGGGTCGGCGGCTCCACGGCGGCCACCCTGATCGCCAACGCGGTGGTCCCCGGCCTGCTCGACCGCTACCTCGCCCGCACCGGCTTCGACTCCCAGCAGGACCGGGGCGGGCAGGGCGGACCGCCGAACCTGTGGACGCCCGTGGACGGGCCGCACGGCCGGGACCACGGGGCGCACGGACGCTTCGACTACCAGGCGATCGCGCACAGCCCGCAGGACTGGGTCTCCCGCAACCGGGGACGGATGGGAGCCGGCCTGGTCGTCGGCGGCCTGGGCGCCGCGGTCACCGCCGGTCTGCGCCGGGCCAAGGCCCACAAATGACACGAGCGACAACGGGCGACAACGAGTGACACAGGAGGGGGGGGGGGGGGGGGGGGGGGGGGGGGGGGGGGGGGGGGGGGGGGGGGGGGGGGGGGGGGGGGGGGGGGGGGGGGGGGGAGGGGGGGGGAGGAGGGGGGGGGGGGGAGGGAGGAAA
>NZ_JBVIIE010000117.1:0-4634 GCF_055569945.1 Streptomyces sp. NPDC031340 | reverse complement strand
AGCCGACGTCACCCCCCCTCGGGACGCAGCCAGCCTGCCACAACGCCCCGAGGGCGGCGTGTGCCCTCCCCCCCCCCCCCCCCCCCCCACCCACACCCCCCCCCCCCCCCCCCCCCCCCCCCCCCCCCCCCCTCTCCACGGTGCGGGTGCGCCGCTCAGCCGGTCAGGTCTCGGCGGGCGAACAGGCTCGACCCGGCCCAGGTCAGCAGGGCCGCTACGGCGGTCAGGGCGAGCAGCGGCAGCGCCCGGGCGTCGGCGGCGGGCAGCGCGGGCAGGTGCGTGAACGGGGAGATGTCCCGCACCGCCTGCGGCAGTTCGAGCAGTCCGCCGAGCTGGCCGACGACCAGGCACAGGGCGAGCGCCCCCCAGGCCGCGCCGGAGGTGAGCGCCGGCACGGCGGCGAAGGCGAGCACCACGAACCCGGACAGCGCGAGCACCGCCGGTGCCTGCGCCAGGGCGGCGCCGGTCAGGTCCGTGAGCCCGCCGGTGAGGTCGCCTTCGGCGGCCCCGTAGGTCAGGCCCGCGCTCACCCCGGCGACCAGGAGCAGCAGCAGCGAACCGGCGACGGCGACCGTCACGTGCGAGGCGAGCCAGCGGCCCCGGCTGACGGCGGTGGCCAGCAGGGCCTCCAGACGGCCGGAGGTCTCCTCGGCGCGCAGCCTCAGCAGGGTCTGCACGGCGAACCCGGCGGTGACCGCGCCCACCATCACGATCATCGAGGCGAAGAACGTGTCGACCGGGTCGCCGCCCCCGCCGCCGATCTTGCCGAGGGTGTCGCTGAGGTCGGCGTTGTCGCGCAGGGCGTCGCCGGCCGACTTGCCCATGCCGCCGATGACGGCGCCCAGGACGGCGATGCCCGCGCCCCAGCCGAGCAGGGACCCGCGGTGCAGCCGCAGGGCCAGACCGAGGGGGCTGAGCAGTCCGGGTGCCGCCGAGGCCGGTCCTGGCCGGTCCGGCAGCAGGCCGGCGCCCAGGTCGCGTCCGTCGTTGAGGCGGAAGGCCCATACGGCGCAGACCGCGGCCAGGGCCAGGGGTACGAGGAGGATCCACCAGTGGTCGCCGCCGAACGGTTCGACGCGCTGCGCCCAGCCGATCGGTGACAGCCAGGCGAGTGCGGTGCTGTCCACGGAGGTGCCGCCGCCCCGCACCTCCCCGCCGGCGTCGGCGATGCCGCGGATCAGGAACGCGGCGCCGACGGCCGTGCCGGCCAGGGAGTTGGCGCCGCGGGCGGTGCCGGAGAGCTGGGCGGTGATCGCGGCGACCGCGGCGAAGAACAGTCCGGTAGCGGCGGCCGCCGCGGCCGCGGCGAGGGAACCGGACAGCGGCAGCCCGGCCAGCGGCAGCACGACCGCCAGCATCACGAACAGCCCGGTGTTCGCCTCGAGCGCGAGCAGCAGGGCCGCGGTCAGCGGTGCCCGGCGGCCGACGGGGGCCGCGCCGAGGAGTTCGGCGCGGCCCGTCTCCTCGTTCTGACGGGTGTGCCGCACCACGGCGAAGGTGCTCATCAGGGCGGCCAGCACGCACAGGTACGTGAAGACCTGCACCATGGCGACGGCGCCCTCGCTGGTGCCGACGGGTGCGCCGCGGGTCAGCAGCAGCGCCGGGGTGTCGGTGAGGGTCTTGACGGCGTCGACGCGGTCGGCTGCGTCGGGGTAGGTCGAACCGACGCTGTTGGCGGCGCTGTAGGCGAGCGCGCCGGTGCCGTAGATCCACGCGGCGAGCTGGACGCGGTCGCGGCGCAGCGCCAGTTTCAGCAGCGTGCGGGTGGCGGTGTAGTCGCTCATCGGGCGGCCGTCCTCGCCGCGGTGCGGCCCGCGTCCGAAGTGGAGCCTGCGTGGCCGGCGCCGCCGGCTCCGACGTCGTCACCGTAGTGGCGCAGGAACAGCTCCTCCAGGGTGGGCGGGCTGCTGGTGAGTGCGCGCACCCCGAACGAGGTGACGTGGGTGAGGACGCGGTCCAGGTGGTCGTCGTCGACGTCCAGGCTGATCCGGTTGCCGTCGACGGCGGCGTTGTGGACGCCTTCGAGCGCGTCGATGCCGGTGACCCGGTGCCGGGTCTCGGCGGAGAGCCGGGTGCGGGTGAGGTGGCGCAGTTCGGTGAGGGTGCCGCTCTCCACGGTGCGGCCCTTGCGGATGATGCTCACCCGGTCGCACAGCGCCTCGACCTCGCCGAGGATGTGACTGGACAGCAGCACGGTGCGGCCCCGCTGCCTGACCTCGCGGACGCAGTCCTGGAACACGGCCTCCATCAGCGGGTCGAGGCCCGAGGTGGGCTCGTCCAGGACGAGCAGTTCGGCGTCGGAGGCGAACGCGGAGACCAGGGCGACCTTCTGCCGGTTGCCCTTGGAGTAGGCGCGGCACTTCTTCGTCGGGTCCAGCTGGAACCGCTCGATCAGGGCCGTCTTGCGGGCCTTGTCGATGCCGCCGCGCAGGGTGCCGAGCAGGTCGATGGCCTCACCGCCGGTGAGGTTGCGCCACAGGCTGACGTCGCCGGGCACGTAGGCGAGGCGGCGGTGCACCTCGACGGCGTCGCGCCGGGGGTCCTTGCCGAGCAGGGTGGCCCGGCCGCCGTCGAGCCGGAGCAGGCCGAGCAGGGCGCGGATCGTGGTGGACTTGCCCGCTCCGTTCGGTCCGAGGAAGCCGTGCACCTCACCCGTGCGCACGGCCAGATCGAGGCCGTCCAGGGCCCGTGTGCGGCCGAATGTCTTGACGAGTCCGGACGCGGTAATCGCGTCGTCCGTGTGCGCCACCCGCGCACCACCTTTCACCCGAGTCGTAGTCCGTCGGCGTTCCCGCCGTCGCCGGCGGGCAGCCGGCCCGCGGTCGCGCCGGTCGTCCCCCGCGGCCCCGCGCGGTCCGTCCGGCTGACGGCTCGACGGCGGCAGGCGCCCGGTTCAGGGTTCCGCGGGGCGTTGGCGACAGCAATCTCCCCCGGCGCGGGAACCGGCATTCAAGGGTCGCTAGGGGTTCCCGGTAGGGGTTGACCGGCATCAAGCGGGACTCGGACCGTTGTAGGGCCACGCAGCCCCCTCCTCCAAGGAGTTCCATGCCTTCGCCGACCAGATGCCCAGCAGCCCGGCATTTTCCCTTCACTCCCGTCAACGGGCTGGAAATAGAGCCGATTCTGGCTGATCTTCGCAGGGAGGAACCGGTCAGCCGGGTGACGCTGCCGTACGGCGGGGACGCCTGGCTCGTCACCCGGTACGGCGATGTCAGAGCGGCTCTGGCCGACCCCCGGCTGAGCCGGGCCGCCGTGGTCAACGCCGATGTGCCGCGCCGTCAGGAGATGCGCGTCGGCCCCGAGGGCATCATGTACATGGACCCTCCGGACCATTCCCGTCTGCGACGCCTGTTGACGAGGGCGTTCACCAAACGGCGGGTGGAGGAGCTGCGTCCCAAGGTGGAGGTGATGGCCGCCGAACTGGCCGAGAACCTGGCCCGCAAGGGGTCGCCCGCCGACTTCGTGGAGCACTTCTCCTGGCCGCTGCCGACGCGGGTGATCTGCGAGCTGCTCGGTGTGCCGTACTCGGACCGCGGGGTGTTCCGGCGGGGCGCCGACGCGCTGATGCAGGGCGACACGCTGCCGCACCACGAGTTCACCGGGCGCATCAACGAGCTCGTCGGATACATCTCGCGGCTGATCGCCGACCGCCGGCAGCGGCCCGGCGGCGACCTGCTGACGGCGCTCATCCAGGCGCGGGACGACGGCGACCGGCTGACCGAGCAGGAGTTGGTCTCGCTGACGGTCGTCCTGCTCGCCGGCGGCCACGAGACCACCGCGAACCAGATCACCAACTTCGTCTACACGCTGCTGCGCCACCCGGAGCAACTGGCGCTGCTACAACAGCGGCCGGAGCTGGTGCCCCTGGCGGTGGACGAGCTGATGCGGTACGTCCCGCTGGGCACCGGCCATCACGCGGCGATGATCGCCACCGAGGACCTGGAGATCGGCGGGGCGCCGATCGCCCGCGGTGACGCCGTGTACGTGCACATCCATTCGGCCAACCGGGACGACGCGGTGTTCGCGGATCCGGACGCGCTGGATCTGACGCGCGAGGACAACCACCACATGGGTTTCGGCCACGGGGTGCACTTCTGTGCCGGCGCCCAGTTGGCCCACATGGAGCTGGGAGTCGCCCTGCGGGTGGTCCTGGAGCGGTTCCCCGATCTGCGGCTCGCGGTCGCCGACGAGGACATCCGGTGGCGGTCCAGTCTGCTCGTGCGGGGCCCGCTGTCCCTGCCGGTGCAGTGGTGAGCGACGGGGAGGCGGCCGTCACGGCCGGCACCGGGTGGGCGGTGAGCGTCGACCGGACGGCGTGCGCGGGCACCGGCATGTGCGTGCATGCGGCGCCGGAGCACTTCGCCCTCGTCAAGGGCCGCTCGCAGCCGGTCCGGGAGTCGGTGGAGCCGGACACGGCAGTCCTGGACGCCGCGGAGAACTGCCCGCTGGAGGCGATCCGGGTGACGGAGACGGGTACGGGGGCGGTGCTGGCGCCGGAGTTGTGACGCCGGGGCCGGGACAGCGTGCGGGGGGGGGGGGGGGGGTGGGACAAACGCAAGTGTCGGGCCCCAAAGGTTCCACAAGGGCAGGTAAGGGAATGTGTGCGGTCATCCGTTTGGGCGCCACCAGACCCG
>NZ_JBVIIE010000116.1:0-5932 GCF_055569945.1 Streptomyces sp. NPDC031340 | reverse complement strand
CGGCGTCATCGTGGTTTGCCGGCGGTGTCGTTGGCGTGGGGGCAGTGGGCCGAGTCCAGCGGTATGACCGGCACCCTCGACACCACCGACCTCGCCCGCATGGCACGGAGCGGGATGCGGCCTCTCTCCGCCGAAGAAGGGCTCACCCTCCTCGACGACACCGCCCGCTACGACGAGGCAGTGCTCGCCCCTGTCCGGTTCGACCCGGCCGCACTGCGCGGACAGGCCGACGCCGGACGGCTCCCCGCCGTCCTCAGAGGACTCGTCCGTGCCACCGGACGACGGGCCGCCGACCAGGACCCGGCCGTCGGCGCACCGGCGGCCCTCGCCGCCTGCCTCGCCTCGCTGGCTCCCACGGAACGGGCCCAGACCCTGCTCGACCTGACGCGAACCCACGTGGCCGCCGTACTGGCCCACCCCGACCCGGCCGCCCTCGACATCGACCGCGGCTTCCTCGAACTCGGCTTCGACTCGCTGACCGCTGTCGAACTGCGCAACCGACTCAACACCGTCACCGGACTTCGCCTGCCCACCTCGCTGATCTTCGACTACCCGACTCCGGCCGCACTCGCGGCCCACCTGGCCGCCGAGATCCACCCCGACAGCGCGGCCGCCGAGACCGCCGTCCTCACCGCCATGAACGAATGGGAGGCCGCGGCTGTCGCCCTGCCTGTCGGCAGCGACGGCCGCGAGCGCGCCGTCAACCGGCTCCGCTCCCTCCTCTGGAAGCTCGAACAGCTCGACGACCAGCTCGACCAGAGCAACAGCAAGGCCGACGGCGACGGCGGGGCGGCCGAGCCCGGCGGCGAGCCCGAGCTCAGCACCGCCACCGACGACGAGATGTTCGCCCTGATCGAGAAAGAGCTCGGCCTCAACTGACCGCCCGCACACGGCAGTAGGCCGGAGGCGTCGTACGCCGCCTCCGGTATCCGTCCCCTGCCCACCGCCCAGGACCCGCAGCCCCGCAAGCTCCCGGAGGCACCGCTCAGATGGCCACCAGCAACGAGGAAAAGCTCCGCGACTACCTCAAGCTCGTCACCGCGGACCTCCAGCAGACACGCAGGCGTCTGCAGGCCGTCGAGGCCCGGGAGCAGGAGCCGATCGCCATCGTCGGCATGGCCTGCCGCTACCCCGGCGGCGTCACCTCCCCGGAAGGACTGTGGGAACTGGTCATCGAGGGCCGTGACGCCATCGGCGCCTTCCCCGACGACCGCGGCTGGGACCTGGACGCGCTCTACGACCCCGACCCCGACGCCCCCGGCCGCAGCTACGTCCGCGAAGGCGGATTCGTCCACGACGCCGCCGGCTTCGACGCCGCCTTCTTCGGCATCCCCCCGCGCGAGGCCCTCGCCATGGACCCGCAGCAGCGGCTCTTCCTGGAAACCTCCTGGGAGGTCCTGGAACGCGCCGGCCTCGACCCGGCCACCCTCAAGGGCAGCAGGACCGGTGTTTTCGTCGGCGCCGGCAACCCCGGTTATCTCGGCGGCGGCACCGGCACCCCGCCCCCGGAGATCGAGGGTTACACCCTCACCGGCAACGTCAACAGTGTCATCTCCGGCCGTGTCGCCTACACCTTCGGTCTCGAAGGCCCGGCCGTCACCGTCGACACCGCCTGCTCCTCCTCCCTCGTCGCCCTCCACCAGGCCGCACAGGCACTGCGCGCCGACGAATGCGCCCTGGCCATCGCCGGCGGCGTCACCGTCATGCCGAACCCCTGGCTCTTCCAGGAGTTCAGCCGCCAGCGCGGCCTCGCCAAGGACGGCCGCTGCAAGGCGTTCTCGGCCGCCGCGGACGGCACCGTCTGGGGCGAGGGCGTGGGTGTGCTGCTCCTGGAGCGCCTCTCGGACGCCCGGCGCAACGGTCACCGGGTGCTCGCGGTCGTACGGGGTTCCGCCGTCAACCAGGACGGCGCCAGCAGCGGCCTGACCGCCCCGAACGGGCCTTCCCAGCAGCGGGTGATCCGGCAGGCGCTCACCTCGGCACGGCTGACCCCTGCCGACGTGGACGCGGTCGAGGCGCACGGCACCGGCACGGCGCTGGGCGATCCGATCGAGGCGCAGGCCCTGCTCGCGACCTACGGGCGGGAACGCGCCGAGGACCGGCCGCTGTGGCTGGGCTCCATCAAGTCGAACATCGGCCACACCGCGGCTGCCGCGGGTGTGGCGGGTGTGATCAAGATGGTGATGGCGATGCGGCGGGGTGTGTTGCCGCGGACGTTGCATGTGGAGGAGCCGTCGTCGCATGTGGACTGGTCGGCGGGTGGGGTGGAGCTGCTGCGGGAGGCGGTGCCGTGGCCGGGGGTGGGGCGTCCGCGGCGGGCGGGTGTGTCGTCGTTCGGGATCAGTGGGACGAACGCGCATGTGATTGTGGAGGCGGTCCCGGAGGAGTCTCCTGCGGTGGTGGCGGCGCCGGTTGCGGGTGGCTTGGTGCCGTGGGTGGTGTCGGGGCGTTCGGAGGCGGCGTTGCGTGCGCGGGCGGAGGGGCTGCGGGCGCTGGTGGGGGTTTCGCCGGTGGATGTGGGGGCTGCTTTGGTGCGGTCGAGGGCTGCGCTGGAGCGTCGGGCGGTGGTGCTGGCGTCGGATGCCGGGGGGTTCGAGGCTGGTCTGCGGTCTCTTGCTCAGGGTGTGCCGGTGGCGGGTGTGGTCGAGGGTGTGGTGCGTGCGGGTCGGGTGGCGTTGTTGTTCTCGGGGCAGGGTGCGCAGCGGGCGGGGATGGGGCGGGAGTTGTATGAGGCGCAGCCGGTGTTCGCGGCGGTGTTCGATGAGGTGTGCGGGTGTTTCGGTCTCCCCTTGAAGGAGGCCGTGTTCGGCGACGGCGGCGGTGGTGGTGGGGGTGTGGATCGGACGGAGGTGACGCAGCCGGCGTTGTTCGCGGTGGAGGTGGCGTTGTTCCGGCTGGTGGAGTCTTTCGGGATCCGTGCGGATTTTGTGGCGGGGCATTCGGTGGGGGAGATCGCCGCCGCGCATGTGGCGGGGGTGTTGGATCTGGCGGATGCGTGCCGTCTGGTGGAGGCGCGGGGCCGGCTGATGGGTGGGCTGCCGGAGGGCGGTGCGATGGTCTCCGTCCGCGCCACCGAGGAGGAGGTGCGGGCCCTGCTCACGGCGGGTGTGGATGTCGCGGCGGTGAACGGTCCGGAGTCGGTGGTGGTCTCCGGGCTGGAGGCGGAAGTCCTGCGGATCGCGGAGGAGCTGGCCTCCAGGGGCCGTAAGTGCAGGCGGTTGCGGGTGTCGCACGCGTTCCATTCCCCGTTGGTGGAGCCGATGTTGGAGGCGTTTCGTGAGGTGGCGGGGTCGCTGACGTATCGGGCTCCTTCTATGGGGGTGGTGTCGAATGTGACCGGGGAGCGGGTGGAGGAGTTCTCGGCTGCGTATTGGGTGGAGCATGTGCGGGCGGCGGTGCGTTTCGGTGACGGGGTCCGTCATCTGGCGGGGCAGGGTGTGACGCATTTCCTCGAGCTGGGTCCGCAGAGTGTGCTGGCGGCGATGGCGCGGGAGAGCCTGGGTGACGACTTCGACGGGTTGTTGACCTGTGTGCTGCGCAAGGGCCGTGCGGAGCCGGAGGCGTTCGTGACGGCGTTGGCGGAGGCGTGGACGCGTGGTCTGCCCGTGGAATGGGACCGCCTCTTCCCGGCCACCGGTACCCGGCATGTCGACCTTCCCACTTACCCCTTTCAGCACCAGCGCTACTGGCTCACCCCCGAACTGGCCGCGCCCCGGGACGAGATCGAGGAGCAGTTCTGGCAGGCCGTCGACCACGACGACGTGGACGCCCTGCTCAGCACTCTGGAGATCGACGCGAAGACACCGCTGCGCGAAGCACTGCCGCAGATGGCGTCCTGGCTGCGCAGGCGCCGCGCGCCCGAGACCCGGCAGGCCCTCGCCGCCCTGCAGTCCACGGCAGATCCGGCCGAACTTGAAGCCGCAGTAGCGGCGCTGCGCGAAAAGCTCGGCGCGCAGCCCGAGGCCGAGCAGCACCGCACCGTGCTCGAACTGGTGCGAGCCCACGCCGCCGCGGTCCTCGGCCATGACGGGCCCGGCGCCATCGACCCCGAACGGGCCTTCAGAGAGCTGGGGTTCGATTCCCTGGCCGCTGTCAACCTGCGCAACCGTCTCAACACCGCGACCGGACTGCGGCTGCCCGCCGCCTTCGCCTTCGACCACCCGACCCCGACCGCCGTCGCGGAGTTCATCCGCGCCGAGGTGCTCGGCGAGAACACCGCCGCGCGCACCGTCACAGCAGCCGGCACGGCATACGACGAGCCGATCGCCATCGTCGGCATGGCCTGCCGCTACCCCGGCGGCGTCACCTCGCCCGAGGACCTGTGGCGGCTCGTCGACAGCGGCGCCGACGTCATCTCCGGCTTCCCCACCGACCGTGGCTGGGACCTGGAGGCGCTCTACCACCCGGACCCGGACCACCCGGGAACCACGTACGTCCGCGAAGGCGGATTCCTCCACGACGCGGCAGAGTTCGACCCGGCGTTCTTCGGTATCTCGCCCCGCGAGGCGCTCGCCATGGACCCGCAGCAGCGCCTCGTCCTGGAGACCTCCTGGGAGGTCTTCGAACGTGCCGGCATCGATCCGACCGGGATCCGCAAGGCCCCCATCGGTGTCTTCGCCGGCGCCACTCAGCCCGGCTACTTCGGCGGCCTGCAGCAGATGGGCGGCGAAGGCGTCGAGGGCTATTCCCTCACCGGCAACCTCACCAGCGTCATATCCGGCCGCATCGCCTACACCCTGGGCCTGGAGGGCCCGGCCCTCACCGTCGACACCGCCTGCTCCTCCTCGCTGGTCGCCCTGCACCTCGCCGCGCAGGCCCTGCGCCAGGGCGAGTGCACGCTCGCCCTGGCCGCCGGCGTCACGGTGATGCCGACCCCCGACCTGTTCGTCGAGTTCAGCCGCCAGCGCGGCCTCGCCAAGGACGGCCGCTGCAAGGCGTTCTCGGCCGCCGCGGACGGCACCGCTTGGTCGGAGGGCGTGGGTGTGCTGCTCCTGGAGCGCCTGTCGGACGCCCGGCGCAACGGTCACCGGGTGCTCGCAGTTGTACGGGGTTCCGCCGTCAACCAGGACGGCGCCTCCAACGGCCTCATGGCTCCCAACGGTCCATCTCAGCAACGGGTGATTCGGCAGACCCTGGCCAATGCCCGTCTCAGCCCCGCCGACGTGGACGCGGTCGAGGCTCACGGCACCGGCACGGCGCTTGGTGATCCGATCGAGGCGCAGGCCCTGCTCGCGACCTACGGGCAGGAGCGCGCCGAGGACCGGCCGCTGTGGCTCGGGTCGGTCAAGTCGAACATCGGCCACACCTCCGCGGCGGCGGGTGTGGCGGGTGTGATCAAGATGGTGATGGCGATGCGGCGGGGTGTGTTGCCGCGGACGTTGCATGTGGAGGAGCGGTCGCCGCATGTGGACTGGTCGGCGGGGGCGGTGGAACTGCTGACGGAAGCGGTGCCGTGGCCGCGGACCGAGCGTCCGCGCCGCGCTGGGATCTCCTCCTTCGGAGTCAGCGGGACGAACGCCCACGTCATCGTGGAGGAGGCCCCGGAGGAGCCGTCGGCGGCACGGGACGACGACTCACCGGGTGAGGTCTCCGGTGTGGTGCCGTGGGTGGTGTCGGGGCGTTCGGAGGCGGCGTTGCGTGCGCGGGCGGAGGGGCTGCGGGCGCTCACGGCGGCTTCGCCGGTGGATGTGGGGGCTGCTTTGGTGCGGTCGAGGGCTGTGCTGGAGCAGCGGGCGGTGGTGCTGGCCTCCGACATCGAGGGGTACGAGGCCGGCTTGGACGCGCTGGCCACAGGCGTGCCGGGGGCTGGTGTGGTCCGCGGTTCGGTGGTGTCCGGTGGTCGGGTGGCGTTGTTGTTCTCGGGGCAGGGTGCGCAGCGGGCGGGGATGGGGCGGGAGTTGTATGAGGCGCAGCCGGTGTTCGCGGCGGCGTT
>NZ_JBVIIE010000115.1:0-6852 GCF_055569945.1 Streptomyces sp. NPDC031340 | reverse complement strand
CCCCCCCCCCCCCCCCCCCCCCCCCCCCCCCCCCCCCCCCCCCCCCCCCCCCCCCCCCCCCCCCCCCCCCCCCCCCCCCCCCCCCCCCCCCCGCGCCCGGACGGACCCGGCGCGGGCGGGACGACAAGGCTGACGCGACGTCTTGACGGGTCGACGGGGCGCCAGTTAACTCACGGCGTGAGCTAAGCCCTGAGTGAACCCCGAGAGCCGAGGGAAGGTCCATGCCGAGAACCGCCCTGCTCGTCTCCGCCGCGTTGCTCGCCGCCATGCTGCCGCTGTCGGCGGCCCGCGCGGCCGACGACCCCGGCCCCGCCCCGGTGGCCGTCGACCGCTTCGAGGGGGAGGTGCCGTTCGCCGCCCAGCCCGCGGAGGGCATCTTCACCTGGGGCGGCGACAGCGACGACCCGCCCACGCTCGCCCTGGAGGAACGCGCCGACGCCCCCGACGGCGCCAAGGTCCTCACCGGCGCTTACGACATCAGCGGCTACGGCGGCTTCACGCACGACTTCGCCGCCGACGCCCCCGCCCACGACTGGTCCGCCCACCGGGGCGTCCGCTTCTGGTGGGAAGGCCGGGGAAGCGGCAAGAGGATCGCCTTCGAGATCAAGGACGGCGGCGCCCACGGCGAGGCATCCGAGCTGTGGACCACCTCCTTCGCCGACGACTTCACCGGCTGGAAGCGGATCGAGCTCCCGTTCACCGACTTCGCCTACCGCACCGACTACCAGCCGGTCGGCGGCATCGACCACGTCCTGGGCCTGACCGAGATGTGGGGGTACGCCGTCACGCTCCCCACCGGCGTCAAGGGCAGCTTCGCCATGGACGGCGTCGAGCTGTACGGCAAGGCCGACCAGTCGCTGCGCGCCGCCGTCACCACCGACGCCGCCGTGTACCCGGTGAAGGAGGGCACCGCCGCCGCCGTCCGGGTCACCGTCTCCACCACCGGCGCCGCGCCGCTGGAGGAACCGGTGACGGTCGCCTACGCCACCGCCGGCGGCACCGCCGGGCCCGGCAAGGACTACACCCCGGTCGAGGGCACCCTCACCTTCCCGGCCGGCACCGCCTCCGGCACCGTACGGACCGTGCGGGTCCGCACCCTGAAGGACGGGGCCGCCGAGGCCGCCGAGACGATCCCGCTCCGGCTCACGGTCACCGGCGCGAAGCCGCCCGCCGAGACGCCGCAGATCGTCGTCGACGCCCATGGACTGCCCTACCTCGACAGCAGGCTGCCGGTCCGCAAGCGGGTCGCCGACCTGGTGGCCCGCATGTCACTGGCGGAGAAGGCCGGCCAGATGACCCAGGCCGAGCGCGGCGCGCTGACCGACCAGGGCGACATCGCCGGGTACGCCCTCGGCTCGCTGCTGTCCGGCGGCGGCTCGACACCCACGCCCAACACCCCCGAGGCCTGGGCGAAGATGATCGACGGCTTCCAGTTGCGCGCGCGGGCCACCCGCTTCCAGATCCCGCTGATCTACGGCGTCGACGCGGTGCACGGCCACAACAACCTGGCCGGTGCCACGGTCATGCCGCACAACATCGGCCTCGGCGCGACCCGCGACCCCCGGCTCGTCGAGAAGACCGGCGCCGTGACGGCGTCCGAGGTCCGCGCCACCGGCGTCCCCTGGGACTTCGCCCCCTGCCTCTGCGTGACCCGCGACGAGCGCTGGGGCCGTTCCTACGAGTCCTTCGGCGAGGACCCGGCCCTCGTGGAGTCCATGGAGACGATCATCCAGGGCCTCCAAGGAGCCGCGAGCGGACGGGACCTGAAGGAGAACGACAAGGTCCTCGCCACCGCCAAGCACTTCGTCGGCGACGGCGGCACCGCGTACGGCTCCTCCACCACCGGCACCTACACCATCGACCAGGGCGTCACCAGGGTCACCCGGCAGGAACTGGAGGCCGTCCACCTGGCGCCGTACCGGACCGCCGTCGACCGGGGCGTCGGCTCGGTCATGCCCTCGTACTCCTCGCTGGACCTCGTCGGCGACGGGCGGGGCCCGGTGAAGATGCACGCCCGCGCCGACATGATCAACGGCGTGCTCAAGGGCCGCATGGGCTTCGACGGCTTCGTCATCAGCGACTGGAACGCCATCGACCAGCTGCCCGGCGACTACGCCTCCCAGGTGCGCGCCGCGGTCGGCGCCGGCGTCGACATGATGATGGTCCCGTACGGCTACAAGGACTTCAGCACCACGCTGGTCGACGAGGCGAAGGCCGGCCGGATCAGCGAGCGGCGGATCGACGACGCGGTCTCCCGCATCCTCACGCAGAAGTTCAGGCTGGGACTGTTCGAGCACCCGTACGCCGACACGCGGGGCGCCTCCCGGATCGGCTCCGCCGCGCACCGGGCGGTGGCCCGGCAGGCGGCCGCAGAGTCGCAGGTGCTGCTGAAGAACGACGGCGGCGTGCTCCCGCTGCGGAAGAACCAGAAGGTGTACGTCGCCGGATCGAACGCCGACGACCTCGGCAACCAGACCGGCGGCTGGACCATCACCTGGCAGGGCGCGTCCGGCACCCACACCGAGGGCACCACCGTCCTGCGCGGGATGCGCGACACCGGCGGCGACGTCACGTACTCGAAGGACGCCTCCGCGCCCACGGCCGGCTACGACGTCGGCGTGGTCGTCGTCGGCGAGACCCCCTACGCCGAGGGCGTCGGCGACGTCGGCAACGGCAACGACCTGGAGCTGACGGACGCCGACAAGGCGGCGGTGGACAAGGTGTGCGCCGCCATGAAGTGCGCGGTGCTGATCGTCTCCGGGCGCCCGCAGCTGATCGGCGACCGGCTCGGGGAGATCGACGCCCTGGTCGCCTCCTGGCTGCCGGGCACCGAGGGCGCCGGGGTCGCCGACGTCCTCTACGGCCGCCGGCCCTTCACCGGCCGGCTCCCGGTCACCTGGCCGAGGTCGGAGGCGCAGCTGCCGATCAACGTCGGCGACGCCTCGTACGACCCGCAGTACCCCTACGGCTGGGGCCTGACGACGCTGACGAAGGTGCCGGACGGCGGGGCGGGCACCCTGACGGCGCTCGCGGCGGCCGCCGCGGCCGCGGAGCGGGCCGGGGCCGACGGGACCGGCCGCGCGCTGGTCGACAAGGCGCGGCTGATCGTCCAGCGGAAGGCGGGGCAGCACATCACGGCGGAGTTCGCGAAACCCTTCGCGGACGCCGACCACCTGTCGCTGACCGGACGGTACGGGGCGGCCGTGCAGCGCCTGGCGGCGGCCTGGCGAGCCGCCTCCTGAGGAGGCCCGCCGGCTGAGCGAATGCGCTGAGCGATGCACTGAGCGAATGCTCACCTTTGGGAGGCTTCGGGGGCTTCGGGTAGCTTCGAAGCATGAAGGCCGTCACACGGACCCGAAGCCTCCCGGCGCTGCTGCTCGCCCTGGTGCTGGCCGTTCTGACCGTGACCGGCACCGCCGTCGCCGCGCCCCGGGCCGAGGCCGCCACCGATGTCTCGGTGATCGCCGCGGCCCTGCGCAAGGGCCCGGTGTACGTCGATCCGGCCGCCTCCGCGCAGCTGTCCGCGCGCGACGCCGATGCCCTGGCCCGGCGTATCAAGAACGCCGACAAGCCGCTGTTCATCGCGGTCCTGCCCGCGGACTACCCCACCCGGAACCTGTTCGCGGACCTGCGCACCGCCACCGGCGTCACGGGCCTGTACGGCATCCGCCTGGGCGACCGGTTCGACGCCCGCGCCGACTCCTCGGTGATGTCCGCCACCGCCCGGCAGAACCTCGTCGCCAGTGTGCAGGGCGAGGACGCCGGGAAGCAGTTGAACGACTTCACCAGCCGCGCCCTCGCCAACATGGGCGGCTCGGCGCCCGCGAGCTGGGGGTCGTCCTCCGACGGCGGCGGCGTGTCCACCACCGGGCTGATCGCCGTGGGCGCGGTGCTGGTGGCCGGCGGCGCGGGCGTGTACACCCTCGCCCGGCGGTCCCGTCGCCACCGCGAGGAGGAGCAGCGGGCCGCGCTGGAGAAGCTCCGGGTCGTCGTGGACGAGGACATCACGGCCTTCGGCGAGGAAGTGGACCGTCTCGACTTCCATCCGGCGGAGTCCGGCGCGGACGACGCCATGCGCGCGGACTACGAACGCGCGCTGGACGCCTACGAACTGGCCAAGCGGGCGATGGCCGCCGCGGCGCGACCGGAGGACGTGCGTGCCGTCACCCAGGCCCTGGAGGACGGCCGCTTCTCGCTCGCCCAGCTCGCCGCCCGTCGGGAGGGCCGGCCGTTGCCCGAGCGCCGGCCGCCCTGCTTCTTCGACCCGCGCCACGGCCCGTCCGTCGCCGACGTCGTCTGGACACCCGCGGCCGGCGCGCCGCGCGAGGTGCCGGTCTGCGCGGCCGACCGGGCCCGGCTGGCTGACGGCCGCGACCCCGTGGTCCGCGAGGTGGACACCGAGTACGGCCGCCGCCCGTACTGGGACGCCGGCCCGGCCTACGGCCCCTGGGCGGGCGGCTACTTCGGCGGCGGCCTGCTGCCCGGCCTGCTCGTCGGCACGATGCTCGGCAACATGATGGCGACCCCGTCGTACGCGGCCGACTACGGCTCCGGCTACGGCGACTTCGGTGGCTACGAGGGCGGCGACGTCTCAGGCGCCGACTTCGACCCGGGCGACTTCGGAGGCGGCTTCGACGGCGGCGGCGACTTCGGCGGCGGCGACTTCGGGGGCGGCGGCGACTTCGGCGGAGGCTTCTGACGTGGTCCGGGTACGGGCGAGCGCCCGTCCTCTGCTGGGGAGTGGAGGACGGGCGCGCTCGGGGGAGCGGACGCGCTCAGGCGTCACGCGGACTTGATCGCCGAGATGTCGAAGTTCAGCTTGATCTTGTCGGAGACCAGCACGCCGCCCGTCTCCAGGGCCGCGTTCCAGGTCAGGCCCCACTCGGAGCGCAGGATCTCGGCCTTGCCCTCAAAACCGACGCGCTCGTTGCCGAACGGGTCCTTCGCGGCGCCGTTGAACTCGAGGTCGATGGTGAGCGGCTTGGTGACCCCGAGGATCGTCAGGTCGCCGGTGATGCGGTAGTCGTCGCCGCCCAGGGCCTCCGCCTCGGTGGAGCGGAAGGTCATGGTCGGGAACTCCTCCGTCTTGAAGAAGTCCGCGCTCTTCAGGTGGCCGTCGCGGTCCGCGGAGCCGGTGTCGATGCTCTCCATCGTGACGTCGAGGGACGCCGTCGACTTGGCCGGGTCCGAGCCGTCGAGGTGCAGCGTGCCGCTGAAGTCGAGGAACTTGCCCTTGACGTTGGTGACCATGGCGTGCCGGGCGACGAAGCCGAGCGTGGTGTGCGAGGGGTCGATGGTGTAGTCGCCGGTCAGCGCGGCGAGGTCGGGGTTGACGGCGGCGGGCGCCGCGCCGGCGGCCTCGACGGTGTCGGTGGTCTTGCGGCCGAAGATGCCCATGGCGTGCTCCAAAGCGAGTGGGGAGGATGTTGAATCTTCAATGAGGCCCAACAAGGACGACCGTAGACCTATTCCGTTCAAGTTTCAACCTCTTCTCCGTGCGATCACGGGTCGCCCTCTGGCGGACGCGCGTAGAAGTCGGGCACCATCTCCTGGCACCACCTGCACAGCCGCCCCACAGACGGCACGGTCCCCGCGACCGTCGACGGTCCCAACGCAGGAAGGTTCCCCCCCATGAAGATCAGGTCCGCCCTGACCGCGCTCGCGCTCGTCGTCGCCCCCGGCGTCGCCGTCGTCGGCACCGCCACCGACGCCTTCGCGGTCACCAAGATCAGTCATGCCACCGCGACCTCGATGTTCCGCGAGGTCGGCATCACCTGGTCCTCCTCCGGCAACTGCTCCGACCGCTACAACTCCACCTGCACGTCCTTCGAGCAGCTCAATCTCGCCACCGCCCAGGGAGCGCAGACCCTCAAGCGCGCCAGCGGCTGCGCCCTGAACATCACCGGCGGCACCGAGACCGGCCACGCCTCCGGCACCTACTCCCACTGGAACGGCTACAAGCTCGACTACGGCAAGAACACCTGCGTGACGAGCTACATCAAGAACAACTTCACCTACATCGGCCTGCGCGGCGACGGCGCCCCCCAGTACCAGTCCGGCTCCGGCAACATCTACGCCGACGAGGGCAACCACTGGGACGTCCTGTACTACAACTGCGGCGGCTGCTGACCCCGTCCGGCACCAGCCCCGCAAGCTCTTCCGGCGGCCGACGTCGCTCCGCCGGAAGAGCCGTTCCGCCGGCCGGGCGCACGCCGGGCGGCCCCGTGTCGAAAGCGCCCGGCGGTCATGTCTGAGGCCCAAGAGGGTAGTTGAGCGCGCATGAAGCAGCCGCAACGCTCTGAATCCCGAGTGCCGCCTACGTGGACCAGGCCGGGCAACCGATGGGGGCCGAAGGTGTATTGGCCCATGCTGGCCCTCTCCACAGGGCTGCTCGGGTGGCGGATCGCCGACGGCACCGACACGGGCGGCATCCTGGTGTCGGCCGCCCTGGTCGTCGTGTGGGTGTGTCTGCTGGCCGCCAACCGGAGCACGCGACGCGCTCGGGGCACGTCTTGCGACGGTGCTGGACGAACCCACCGTTCGGGTCGACCCTGTTCCAGCCGTCGGAACCGAGGGCGTCCAGGCCCGTGAGACTGCGGCTGACCTGGTTCTCTGTCAGCCTTGCTCCTTTTCTCAGCGGGTCCGGTAGCGCGCGTAGATCAGCCCGCTGTCGAAGGCGCGCTGCTCGACGAGGTCGAGTTCGAGGCGCACGCCGTCGGGGAAGAACCGCTTGCCGCCGCCGACCACGCTCGTGGTGACGAACAGGTGGTACTCGTCCACCAGACCTGCCGCGATCGCCTGGGCCGCGAGATGCGGCCCGTCGACCGTGAGATCGTGATCCGCTTCGGCCTT
>NZ_JBVIIE010000114.1:0-7521 GCF_055569945.1 Streptomyces sp. NPDC031340 | reverse complement strand
CCCCCCCCCCCCCCCCCCCCCCCCCCCCCCCCCCCCCCCCCCCCCCCCACCCCCCTCCCCCCCCCCCCCCCCCCCCCCCCCCCCCCCCGGGCCCCGCGGGTGCGGCCCCGGCGCGGGGCCTCCTGCCCGTGCCCTGGCCGACGATCACCTGGCCCTGGGAGACCCCGGCGCCGACCCCCGCCCCCGCCGGCACCGCTGCCGCCGCCACCCCTTCCGCGTCCGCCACCGCCACCGCCACCGCATCCGCGTCGCCGTCCGGCGGTGCGACGCACCCCGGCGACGGCACCGGCGACGGGAAGGAGAGCGGCACCGGCAGCCCCGCGGCGGACGGACAGGACAGGACCGCCAAGGGCGACCAGGTCACCCTCCCCTGCCTCACCGGCGTCGACACCGGAGGGCTGCCCGACCCCGGCGGATCCGGCGACGGCACCGAGCCCGGGGAGGCCGTACCCGGCCGGATGCCCGACGACCCGGACGACCTGACGGCGCTGCGCCCGCCGGTCGTCGTCGGCGGCCGGCCGGGCCGTCCCCGCGCCACCTACCCGGTCAACACCGTCTACCCCGACGTCGGCGCGGACAGCCTGACCGCCTACGGAGCCATCATCCACGGCGCGACCTACCTCAGGACGGCCGACGGCGGGCGGATGAAGGTGCTGTGGGTGCACGCCGACCGGCTGGTGGCCGACAACTACGCCTTCCGGCTGGAGACCGGCGGCCAGGCGCAGACGATCGACGTCGACCTCGACATCCCCCAGGTCGACATCTACGTCACCGTGCTGACCGGGTCCATCACCATCCCCGTCATCGACGTCAGCACCCCCCGCATCTGCATCGGGGCCGACGTCGTCCCCGCCAACCTGCCCATCGCCGTGCAGCTGCCCCAGTTGTCGGTCACCGCCGTCGAGGCCGGACAGGTGCTGGTCGACGCCGAGACGGTCGACTTCTCCGACCTGAGCGCACACAGCCGGCCCCGATAGGAGACGACACCCATGGGCCGTTACAGCCGGCTCCACCGCATCCAACGACTCGACCCGCGCGAGGACTACGAGCAGATCTTCTGGTGGCTCACCCAGTACGAGTTCCCCTGGGACTACCTCCAGGGCGTCTCGGTCGCCTTCCTGCGCGACTACGGCGTACCGCGCATCTCCCAACTCCTCGACCGCACACAGGAGTTCGAACGCGCGGGCCAGAAGCGGTACGACGACACGGTGCTGATCGCCTACGAGATGGTCCGCGAGGGCATGCACTCCGAACACGGCCGGGCCACCGCCCGCCACCTCAACCGCATCCACGGCCGCTACCGCATACCCAACGAGGACTACCTCTACGTCCTGGCCACCACCGTGGTCGGCCCCAAACGCTGGATCGACCGCTACGGCTGGCGCGCACTGTGCCCGCAGGAGACGGAGAGCATGGCCCTGGTCGGACGGCGTATGGGCGAGATGATGGGCATCGCCGACCTGCCCGAGGACTACGCCGGCTTCGAGCGGCTGCACGACGACTACGAGAAGGAGATGTTCGCCTACGACCCCGCCAACCGGCGGGTGGCGGCGGCGACCCTGCGGGTCATCACCGGCTGGTTCCCGCGCCCGCTGCGGCCGCTGGTCGCCCGGGTCTCGCTGGCGCTGCTGGACGAGCCGCTGCTGGCCGCCCTCGGCTTTCGCCCGCAGCCCCGCTGGCTGCGCACGGCGGCCCACCGCACGCTGCGGGCCCGCGCCGCCCTGGTGCGCCGGCTGCCGCCGCGGCCCGAGTGGCTGCCGCACCGCACCAAGCCCCGCAGTTACCCGTTCGGCTGGACCCTCGACGACCTCGGCCCGCACTGGGCGCACAGCAGGCCGATCGCCCCGCTCGCCGAAGAAACCTCACCGCAGGAGCAGCGATGACGCACACCACCCGCCGACCCGGCGCCACCGAAGCCACGGAACCCGCCGAGGCGACCGAGACCACCGAATCCGCCGAAGCCACCGACACCACCGAAGCCACCGAAGCCACCGAAGCCACTGAAGCCACCGACACCACCGACACCACGTTCGCCTCCCACGACCCGGCCACCGGGGAACCGCTCGCCCACTACCCGGTCCACGGCGCGTCCGAGGTCGCCGCGGCGGTGGACCGGGCCCGCGCCGCCGCCGCCCGCTGGGCCGGGCTTCCCGCCTCCCGGCGCCGCGCCCACCTGCTGGCGTTCAAGCGGGAGCTGGCCGCGTCGCTGGACCGCGTGGCGGACACCGTGTCGGCCGAGACCGGCAAGCCGCGCCAGGACGCACAGCTCGAACTGCTGCTGGCGCTCGGCCAGTTGGACTGGGCTGCACGCAACGCCGGGCGGGTGCTGGGCCGGCGCCGGGTGCACACCGGGCTGGTGGCCGCCAACCAGGCGGCGACGGTCGTCCACCGCCCGCTCGGCGTCGTCGGGGTGATCGGCCCCTGGAACTACCCCGTCTACACCCCCATGGGCTCCGTCGGTTACGCGCTCGCGGCCGGCAACGGCGTCGTGTTCAAGCCGTCGGAGTACACCCCGGGCACCGGGATCGCACTGGCCGAGTGCTTCGAGGCGGCCGTGCCGGAGTTCGCCGGTCTGCTCGCCGTCGTCACCGGAGGGGCGGCGACGGGTGAGGCGCTGGTCCGCGGCGGTGTCGACAAGGTCGCCTTCACCGGCTCGCCGGAGACCGCGCGCAAGGTGATGGCGGTCTGCGCGGAGTCGCTGACGCCGTTCCTGGCCGAGTGCGGAGGGAAGGACGCGGTGATCGTGACGGCCGACGCGGACCTGGACGCCGCGGCGGACGCGGTGGTGTGGGGCGCGCTGGGCAACGCCGGGCAGACCTGCGCGGGCGTGGAGCGCGTCTACGCCGTGCGCGAGGTGCACACGGCGCTGTGCGAGAAGATCGTGGAACGGGCCCGCGTGCTGCGCCCCGGCGCGGGAGCGGACGCCGCCTACGGTCCGATGACGATGCCGTCCCAGACGGCCGTGGTGGAGCGGCACGTCCGCGAGGCCCTGGCGGCCGGGGCCCGCGCCGCGCTCGGCGGGGCGGAGTCGCTGTCGGCGCCGTTCGTCGCCCCGGTGGTCCTGGTCGACGTACCGGAGGACTCGTCGGCCATGACCGAGGAGACCTTCGGGCCGACCGTCGCCGTCAACGCGGTGGCCGACGTCGACGAGGCGGTGCGCCGTGCCAACGCCTCCCGCTACGCGCTCGGCGCCGCGGTGTTCACCGGCAGCCGGCGCACCGGCGCCGCGATCGCCGCCCGGCTGCGCGCGGGCGCGGTGTCCGTCAACTCGGTTCTCGGCTTCGCGGCGGTGCCCGCCCTGCCCTTCGGCGGCTCCGGCGACTCCGGCTTCGGCCGCGTCCACGGGGCGGACGGACTGCTGGCGTTCACCGCGCCGCAGTCGGTGACCGTGCGGCGCTTCGCCGCGCCGGTCGACCTGACGTCCTTCCGCACCCCGGCCGCGGCGAAGGCCCGCGTCATCGCCCTCGCCCGCCGGCTGCACCAGCGGCGGTGAGCGGTGCTCAGGCGTCCAGCAGCGGGGCGAGGTAGCGGCGGGCGAAGGCGCGGGCCTGCTCGTCGTCGTCCAGCTGGATGCAGCTGGACGGGTTGAGGAGGAAGGAGACCGCGACCCGCACCATCAGCTCCGCGACCGGCCGGGGATCGCTCTCGGGCCGGCCCTCGGTCTGCTGCGCGCGGCGCAGGTGGCCCGTCAGGTACTCGGTGGTGGCGGCGAGGGTCGGCCCGCCCTGCACGGTCATGTAGGGCAGGACGACCTCCGGCTCGAGCCTGAGCAGCCCGCCGAAGAGGGGATGGGCGCGGGTGTACCGCATGGTGACCACGAAGCCCTCGACGACGCGGTCCTCCATGGTGGGCAACGGGGCGACCGCGGAGTCGAGCTTCTTGAAGAAGCGGCTGCCCTCCCGCAGCAGGCACGCCTCGACCAGGCCGTCCTTGTTCTGGAAGCGGCGGTACACCGTCACCCGTGACACGCCGGCCCGTTTGGCGACGTCGTCCACCGAGGAGCGGCGCAGCCCGAAGGTCGTGAACTGTTCCACCGCGGCGTCCAGGATCTGCCGCGCCAGCTTTTCCTCCGTCTCGGGCCGGGCGATGGCCCGCGCGAGCAGGGAGTCGTTAGCAGAAGTCTTCATGGTGCCTTTCACGGTACCGGCACATCTCCAGTTGGCAACATTGAAACAACAATCATATATCTGTATCTCGATGATCCGGAGGACCCCATGGGAAGCCGTCTCACCCCGCAGCAGTCGGATTTCGCCGCCGCCGTCCGTGACTTCGCACGGCGCGAGTGCGGCACTCGGGAGCAGCGCGACGCCCTGACCCAGGGCGGCCGCGAACCGCACAACCCCAAGATCTACGGCATGCTCGCCGAGCTCGGCTGGCTCGGCGTCTGCCTGCCCGAGGAGTACGGCGGCGCGGGCGGCGGCCTCGCCGACGCCTGCGTGTTCCTGGAGGAGACCTCCTACGGGATGGTGCCCGCCGGGGGCTTCATCACCACCGTCATCACCGCCAAGGCCTACGAACGGTTCGGCTCCGAGCGGCAGCGGCGCGAGGTGCTCGGCGCCGCCGCGGACGGCTCGGTCCTCGCCATCGCCATGTCGGAACCGGCGGCCGGCTCGGACGTGGGCGCGTTGCGCTGCCGCGCCGAACGGCAGCCGGACGGCAGCTGGCTGATCGAGGGCCAGAAGACGTGGATCTCCAACGCCCACATCGCCGACAGCATCCTGCTGGTGGCCAGGACCGGCGCCGACAAGCACCGCGGCCTCACCATGTTCCACCTCCCCGCGGGCACGCCGGGCGTGGAGATCCGGGGCATCGAGACCATGGGCGGCCGTGAGGTCAACGACGTCTTCCTCACCGGTGTCCGGCTGCCCGCCGACGCCGTCGTCGGCGAGGTCGACCAGGGCTGGCCCCAGCTGATGGCCGGGCTGAACCACGAACGGCTGTTCCTGGCCGCCAACATGCTGGGCCTGGCCCGCCGGGCCTTCGACGACGCGGTCGCCTACGTCCGCGAGCGGGAGCAGTTCGGCCGTCCGATCGGCTCCTTCCAGGCGCTGCGGCACCGGGTCGCCGACCTCGCCACGGAGATCGAGTGCGCGCGGCTGCTGGTGCGCGAGGTGGCCTCGGACTGCGACGCGCAGCCCGACCGGCTGTTCCCCCGCGAGGCGTCCATGGCCAAGCTGAAGGCCACCGAGACGGCCAAGCGGGTCGCGCTGGAGTGCATGCAGATGATGGGCGGCTACGGCTACGCCACCGAGTACGGCATGGAGCGCCACCTGCGGTCCGCGGTGGTCTCCACCGTGTACGGCGGCACCAGCGAGATCCAGCGGGACATCATCGGCAAGAGCTACGGCCTCTGATTGCGAACGGCCGACGGCCGCCCCGCGCGGATGCGGGGCGGCCGTCGGCGTTCCGGTGTGCGGTGGACGGCGCCTCAGTCGCCGTAGAGCCGCGCCAGGTCGGTGGCGTACTTCTCGCGGATCACCTTGCGGCGCATCTTCAGCGACGGGGTCAGCTCGCCCGTCGCCGGTCCCCACTCCTGCCCCAGCAGGCGGTACCGCTTGACCTGTTCGGTCCGGTTGAGCCGGCTGTTGGCGGCGGCCACCGCCCGGTCCACCTCGCGGCGCACCTCGGGGTGCGCGGCCAGGGCCGCCGGGTCGTCGCCGGCCTCGATGCCGTGCGCGGCGGCCCAGGCGGGCGCCGCCTCGGGGTCGAGGACCAGGAGCGCCACCAGGTACGAGTGGTTGTCTCCGTGCACCATGGCCTGCCCGATCAGGGGGTGTTCCTTGAGCGTGTTCTCCACCAGCGCCGGGGAGACGTTCTTCCCGGTCGAGGTGATGATCATCTCTTTCTTGCGGTCGGTGATCCAGAGGTAGCCGTCGTCGTCGAGCCGGCCGATGTCGCCCGTCCGCAGCCACCCGTCCTCGTCGAGCGCCGGGCGCACCGACCCGTCCTGCTGGAGGTAACCGGCGAAGACGGACTCGCCCCGCACCTCGATCTCCCCGTCGTCGGCGGTCCGCACCCGCACGCAGGAGACGGGACGCCCGACGGAGCCCAGCCGGAACCCGGTGCGGGGGCTGTTGCTGGTGGCCACCCCCGTCGTCTCCGTCAGGCCCCAGGCGTCCATGATGACGATCCCGAAGCCCGCCCAGAACCGCACCACGTCCAGCGGCATGGGCGCGGAGGCGCTGGCCGCCCAACTGATCCGGTCCAGGCCGCCCGCCGCCAGCAGCGGCAGCAGCACCCGCTCGCGGCACCGGGCGTACGCCGCCTCCAGCTCGGCGGGCGGCTGCTCGCCGCGTTCCCGGCAGCCGACGTGCTCGCGGGCCACCCGCATGGCCTCCTCCACGGCCCGCTGCTGCTCGGCCGGCAGCGCGGACAGGCCCGCGCGGACCGCGGCGGCCAGCTTCTCCCAGATCCTCGGCACGCCGAAGAACTGCCGCGGCCGCACGGCCCGCACCGCGTCGGCGACGGCGGCCGGGTCGGCGCACAGATGGACGTGCGAGGCGCGGTGACAGGGCAGGTAGATGCCGAGCATCCGCTCGGCGATGTGCGCGAAGGGCAGGTAGCAGATGTGCTCCACGTGCGGTGGCAGCTCCACCACCTCGTCGAGCGCGCGGGCGTTGGCCAGCACGTGCCGGTGGGCCAGCACCACGCCCTTGGGCTCGCCGGTCGTGCCCGAGGTGTAGACGACGGTCAGCGGATCGTCGGGACGCGCGGTGTCCAGCACCTTGCCGAACTGCTCGGGCAGGGGTTCCGCGGGCAGCGCCGCGTAGGGGAAGTGCAGGCCCTCCTGGCCCGGTTCCACGACGACGAGCTGCTCGAGCGGGGTGCCCTCGTCGTCCAGCAGCGGCGCCCACACCTCCGCCTGCGCCGCGCCCTCCACCACGGCGAGCGCCGCCCGGCAGTTGCGGGCGATGTGGGCGATCTGCGGGGGCGCGGCGGTGCCGTACACGCTCACCGGCACGGCACCGAGGCGGACCAGCGCCAGGTCGGACAGCCAGTGCTCGGGGCGGTTGCCCATCATCAGCAGCACGTGGTCGCCGCGGCCCACGCCCAGCGCCGCGTACCCGGCCGCGAGGCGCGCGGTGTGCTCCCGCACCTGTCGCCAGGTCAGCGTCGAGCTCCCGGTGCCGTCCGGCTGCTGCCAGCTCAGGGCGGGCAGGTCGGGGTGGAGACGGGCGTTGCGCTCCAGCAGGAGCGGCAGCGTGGACGGTGCCTCGTGTTCCCCGTCGGTGCGCGGGGCTGGGGTCATGTGGGCCTCCTGGCGGGCTGGTACGGATCGGTGCGGGCGAACGACTGCGGCAGGGGAAGGGGTTGCCGGGGAACGCGGGTGCGGCCGGGCGGGCGGGGGGGGGGGGGGGGGGGGGGGGGGGGGGGGGGGGGGGGGGGGGGGGGGGGGGGGGGGGGGGGGGGGGGGGGGGGGGGGGGAGGAGGGGGGGGGGGGGGGGGGGGGGGGGGGGGGGGGGGGGGGGGGGGGGGGGGGGGGGGGGGGGGGGGGGGGGGGGGGGGGGGGGGGGGGGGGGG
>NZ_JBVIIE010000113.1:0-7972 GCF_055569945.1 Streptomyces sp. NPDC031340 | reverse complement strand
CGGCGTCATCGTGGTTTGCCGGCGGTGTCGTTGGCGTGGGGGCAGTGGGCCGAGTCCAGCGGTATGACCGGCACCCTCGACACCACCGACCTCGCGCGGCTCGGACGCTCCGGCTTTCTGCCGATGAGCAACGAGGAAGGACTCGCCCTCTTCGACGACGCCCTCCGGCAGGACGAACCGCTCCTCGCCACCGCGCGCCTCGACCTGTCCGCCCTGCGCGAGAAGGCGCGTGGCAGCGCCCTGCCCGCCGTGCTCAAGGGACTCGTCCGCACCACCGCACGACGCGCCGCGACCACGGACGCCCGGACGGCAGCGACGGACGGGGACGGGATGCCGCCGGCACAACGCCTGGCCGCGCTGCCCGAGGCCGAGCGCCGGCACGCCCTGCTCGAACTCGTCCGCACGAACGTCGCCGTGGTCCTCGGCCACGGCACACCCGGCGCGATCGGCTCCGAGCGCAGCTTCAAGGAACTGGGCTTCGACTCGCTCACCGCCGTCGAACTCCGCAACCGGCTCACCGCCGCCGCCGGACTACGGCTGCCCCCCACGCTGATCTTCGACTACCCGACGGTCGGCGCACTCGCCGCCCACCTGCTGGCCGGACTGGCCCCCGCACAGCAGGCGACGCCCACCGGGGACCTGCTCGCCGAACTCGACCGCTTCGAGTCCGCCGTGCTGGCCGCCGACCCGCACGGCCCCGGCCACCATCAAGTCGCCGCCCGCATCGAGGAGATGCTGCGGCGCTGGCAGGCAGCGGCCACCCCACACGGCGAACCGGCGGAGGACGGGGACCGGGTCGCCGACCGCCTCCAGTCCGCCTCCGCCGACGAAGTCCTCGACTTCATCCAGAACGAACTCGGCGTGAACTGAACCGCCGCCCGGCGCACGCCCACCACGCACACCCCTGGAACGCCGGGCACAACCCCACGAACGCCACGCACGCATCAGGAACGCCAGAAACGCCAGGTACGCCAACGAACGCCAGGAATGCCAGGGAAGGACGCGCCGCAATGGCGAACGAGGACAAGCTGGTCGCATCCCTCAAGCGGGTCGCAGCCGAACTCCACGAGACCCGGCAGCGGCTCGCCGAGGCCGAGAACAAGGGCAGCGAACCGATCGCCCTCGTCGGCATGGCGTGCCGCTACCCCGGCGGCGTCCGCTCGCCCGAGGACCTGTGGGACCTGCTCGCCCAGGGCCGCGACGCGATCTCCGGCTTCCCCACCGACCGCGGCTGGGACCTGGACGAGCTCTACCACCCCGACCCCGACCACCCCGGCACCACCTACACCCGCTCCGGCGGATTCCTCCACGACGCCCCGGACTTCGACCCCGGGCTCTTCGGGATCTCGCCGCGCGAGGCGCTCGCCATGGACCCGCAGCAACGGCTCCTGCTGGAAACCTCCTGGGAGGCCCTCGAGGCCTCCGGGCTCGACCCGCTCTCCCTCAAGGGCACCCGCACCGGCGTCTACGTCGGCGCCGCGACCCCCGCCTACATCGTCGGCGGCCACAACTCCCAGAACGGCGCCGAGGGCTACTCCCTCACCGGCACCTCCGGCAGCGTCGTCTCCGGACGCCTCGCCTACCACTACGGCTTCGAGGGACCGGCCGTCACCGTCGACACCGCCTGCTCCTCCTCCCTCGTCGCCCTCCACTGGGCCTGCCAGGCACTGCGGCAGGGCGAGTGCACCATGGCCCTCGCGGGCGGCGTCAGCGTCATGTCCGTACCGGGCCTCTTCGTCGAGTTCAGCCGCCAGCGCGGACTGTCGCCCGACGGCCGCTGCAAGGCCTTCGCCGCCGCCGCCGACGGCACCGGCTGGGGCGAGGGCGTCGGCGTCATCGTCCTGGAGAAGCTCTCCGACGCCGTCCGCAACGGCCACCGGATCCTCGCCGTGATCCGCGGCTCCGCCGTCAACCAGGACGGCGCCTCCAACGGCCTCGCCGCGCCCAACGGCCCCTCCCAGCAGCGCGTCATCCGCGCCGCCCTCGCCAACGCCCGGCTGCGCCCGCGCGACATCGACGTGGTCGAGGCGCACGGCACCGGCACCACCCTCGGCGACCCCATCGAAGCCCAGGCCGTCCTCGCCACCTACGGCCAGGACCGCCCCGCAGGCCGACCCCTGTGGCTCGGCTCCCTCAAGTCGAACATCGGCCACACCGCGGCCGCCGCGGGCATCGCCGGCGTCATCAAGATGACCATGGCCCTCCGCCACCGCACCCTGCCCAAGACGCTCCACGTCGACGCCCCCACCCCCCACGTCGACTGGCAGGCGGGTGCGGTCGAACTCCTCACCGAGGCCCACGACTGGCCCGCCGCGTCCGACGACGACCGGCCCCGCCGCGCCGCCGTCTCCGCCTTCGGCATCAGCGGCACCAACGCCCACCTCGTCCTCGAAGAGGCCGCGTCCCTCACCCGGCCCGAGCCCCGGCCGGCCCCGGCCGCCGTGCCACTGGCATCCGGCACGCCCGTCCCGTGGCCGCTCGCCGCCCACAGCGCCGACGCCCTGCGCGGCCAGGTCGCCCGGATCCGCGCCTTCGCCGCCGCCGACGCACCCCGGCCCGCCGACACTGCCCTGTCCCTGGCCACCACCCGCGCCGCCCTCACCCACCGCGCGGTGATCATCACCGCCGACACCACGGCACGCCTCGACGCCCTCGACCGCCTGGCCACGGCCGAGACCACGCCCCACGCCGTCCAGGGAACCGCGGGCATCGAGGGCGACACGGTGTTCGTGTTCCCGGGTCAGGGGTCGCAGTGGGCGGGGATGGCGGTGGAGTTGTACGAGGCTTCGCCGGTGTTCGCCGCGCGGCTCGAGGAGTGTGCGCGGGCGCTGTCGGGGTTCGTGGACTGGTCGCTGCTGGATGTGCTGCGGGGTGTCGAGGGTGCGCCCGGTTTCGACCGGGTGGATGTGGTGCAGCCCGTGTTGTGGGCGGTGATGGTGTCCCTGGCGGAGTTGTGGCGGTCGGTGGGCGTGGAGCCGGCCGCGGTGGTCGGTCACTCGCAGGGCGAGATCGCTGCGGCCGCCGTCTCGGGTGTGCTGAGTCTGGAGGACGCGGCGAAGGTGTCCGCTCTTCGTGCTCGTGCGCTGATCGCTCTGGCGGGCAAGGGGGGAATGGTGTCGGTGGCGGACACCGCCGATGCCGTACGGGAGCGGATCACGGCCTGGGGCGACCGGTTGGCGTTGGCTTCGGTCAACGGCCCGCAGTCCACGGTCGTTTCGGGTGATCCCGAGGCGTTGGACGAGTTGATGGCCGCCTGCGAGGCCGACGGTGTCCGCGCCCGGCGTATCAACGTCGACTACGCCTCGCACGGCCCGCAGGTCGAGCTGATCCGTGACGAGGTGCTGAAGCTGCTGGACGGCATTCAGCCGCGCACCGCCCAGGTGCCGTTCTTCTCGACCGTCACCGGCGCCTTCGTCGACGGCGCGGAGCTGGATGCCGAGTACTGGTACACCAACCTGCGCACCACGGTCCGTTTCCAGGACGCCGTAGAGGGGCTGCTGTCCCGCGGGCACGGTCTGTTCGTCGAGTCCAGCGCCCACCCGGTGCTGACGATCGGTGTGCAGGAGAGCATCGACGCCTCCGGGGCGGCCGCCGTCACCCTGGGCACCCTGCGCCGCGACGAAGGCGGCCCGCAGCGCTTCCTGACCTCCCTCGCCGAGGCATGGGTGCACGGTGCGAAGGTCGACTGGCAGGCTCTGCTCGCCGGGCATGACGCGGCACGGGTGGACCTGCCCACCTACGCCTTCCAGCGCCGGCGCTTCTGGGCCGAGCAGTCCGCCGGTGACGCCCAGGTGACGGCCGCCGGGCTCGCCGAGGCGGGCCATCCGCTGCTCGGGGCCGCCGTGCGGGTCGCGGACGAGGACCAGTACGTGCTGACCGGGCGGCTGTCGCTGCAGAGCCACCCGTGGCTCGCCGACCACGCCGTGGGGGAGACCGTGCTGCTGCCCGGGGCCGCGTTCGTCGAGCTCGCCGTACGGGCCGGGGACGAGGCCGGATGCGGCCTGCTGCGCGAACTCACCCTGGAGGCACCGCTGCTGCTGCCCGCGAGCGGTGCGCTCCGGCTCCAGGTGGTCGTGGGCGCACCCGCCGAGAACGGCGACCGGACGGTCACCGTCCACTCCCACCCCGCGGACGACGCCGACGCGCCGTGGACGCGGCATGCGACCGGGTCCGTCGCGCACACCGCGGCCGGTACGGGGGAGGAACTGACCGAGTGGCCGCCGCCGGGCGCCGAGGCGGTGGAGCTGGACGGGTTCTACGAGAAGGCGGCCGAGACCGGATACGCCCACGGGCCCGCGTTCCAGGGGCTGAGGGCCGCCTGGCAGCAGGGCACGACCATATGGGCCGAGGTGGCCCTGCCCCCCGAACAGGCCGAGACGGCACACGAGTTCGGGATTCACCCCGCACTGCTCGACTCCGCCTTGCACGCCGCCCTGCTCGGCGGATCCGTCGACGGCGTGCGGCTGCCCTTCGAGTGGAGCGGGGTGTCCCTGCACGCCACCGGCGCCACCGCGCTGCGCGTGCGGATCGACACGGCGGACTCCGGCACGCTGACCCTGCACCTGGCCGACCCGGCCGGCCGTCCCGTGGGCACCGTCGACGCGCTCGGCCTGATGCCGGTGACCGCCGACCAGCTCACCGGGCCCGGCACGGCGCCCCTGTACCGCGTGGCCTGGACCGAGACCGCACTGCCGGAGACGGCGGCCGACGGCGACCGGGCCGAACTCGGCGGCGCGCCCTTCCCCGACCTCGCCGCACTGATCGCGGCCCTGGACGGCGGCGCCGACGCGCCCGCCCGCGTCGTCGTCACCCCGCACGCCCCGGACCCGGCCGCCGACCCCGCACACCGTGCCCGGACGGCCACCGCCGGCCTGCTGGACCTGCTCACCGCGTGGCTCGCCGACGAACGGCTCGCCGCCTCAAGGCTGATCATGACCACCTCGGGGGCCGTCCGCGCCCGGGAGACCGACAGCGCCCCCGACCCGGTCCAGGCCGCCATGTGGGGGTTGGCGCGCTCGGCGCAGTCCGAGCACCCCGACCGCATCCAACTCGTCGACCTCGACGACACCCCGGCCTCCCACACGGCCCTCGACCGTGCCATCGCCACCGGCGCACCCCAACTCGCCCTGCGGAACGGCACACCGGCCGTCCCCAGACTGGTCCGCGCCGAACCCGGCACCGGCACCGTCGACTGGGGTGACGGGACGGTTCTGGTCACGGGTGGGACCGGGACGCTGGGCGCGTCGGTGGCGCGGCATCTGGCCGGTGAGCACGGTGTGAAGCGGCTGGTGCTGACCAGCCGACGGGGGCCGGGGGCGCCGGGTGCCGCTGAACTCATCGAAGAGATCCGTGCGTTGGGTGCGGAGTCGGTGGAGGTCATGGCGTGTGATGTGGCGGAGCGGGATGCGGTGGCGGCGTTGCTGGCGTCGTTGCCCGGCCGGTTGAGCGGTGTCGTGCACTGCGCGGGTGTGCTGGACGACGGTCTGGTGGGGTCGCTGACCGCGGAGCGGCTGGATGCGGTGATGCGGCCGAAGACGGACGCGGCCTGGCATCTGCACGAGCTGACCCGCGACGCCGACCTGGACGCCTTCGTGCTCTTCTCCTCCGCCGCAGGCGTGTTCGGCAATCCGGGACAGGGCAACTACGCCGCCGCCAACGCCTTCCTCGACGCCCTCGCCGAACAGCGGCACGACCAGGGGCTGGCCGCGCTGTCCCTGGCCTGGGGACTGTGGGAGCAGTCCAGCGGCATGCTGGCCCACCTCGACGGCGGCGACTCCGAAGCGGCGGCACGCATCGGCGTCCTGCCGCTCACCCCGGCACAGGGACTCGCGGCCCTGGACGCGGCCACCGCTTCCGGAGAGGCCCTGCTCGTACCGGTCCGCCTGGACCTCGCCACCTTGCGGACCCGGGCTGCCGCGGGACTCCTGCCCGACCTGCTCAGCGGATTCGTCCGCACCCCCGCGCGCCGTACCGCCGGGACCGCCGCCGACAGCGACGCCTCAGCGCTCGCCCAGCGGCTGGCCGGCCTCGCCGAGCCGGAGCGCGAAGGCCTCGCCCTCGACGCCGTACGCGACACCGTCGCGGCCGTCCTCGGCCACGCCGACGGCAACGCCATCGAGCCCGAAAAGGCGTTCAAAGAGCTGGGTTTCGACTCACTGACCGCGGTGGAGCTCCGCAATCGCCTCACCGTCCTCACCGGCCTGAAGCTCCCCGCCACCCTGGTCTTCGACCACCCCACACCCGACACCCTCGCCCGGTACCTCCTCACCGCCCTGGTCGGCACCGGCACCGGGACCGGTTCCCGGGCGATCCCGGCCGCTCGCACGGCGGCCCGCGCCACGGTCGCCGACGAGCCGATCGCCATCGTCGGCATGGCCTGCCGCTACCCCGGCGGAGTCACCTCGCCGGACGACCTGTGGCGCCTGGTCGCGGAAGGCCGCGACGCCGTCGCCGAGTTCCCCGACGACCGCGGCTGGGACCTCGACACCCTGTACGACCCCGAAGGACAGCGCCCCGGCAGCTCGTACACCCGCTCCGGCGGTTTCCTCCGCGACGCCGCCGACTTCGACCCCGACCTGTTCGGCATCTCCCGCCGCGAAGCCGTCACCATGGACCCGCAGCAGCGGCTCCTGCTGGAGGCTTCCTGGGAAGCCTTCGAACGCGCCGGGCTCGACCCGCTCTCCCTCAAGGGCAGCGACACCGGTGTCTTCGCCGGGGTCATGTACCACGACTACGCCACCCACGTGGAGCACGCCGCCGACAGCGCCGAGGGCTACCTGCTCACGGGCACTTCCGGCAGCGTCGTCTCCGGCCGCGTCGCCTACTCCTTCGGCCTGGAGGGCCCGGCCGTCACCGTCGACACCGCCTGCTCCTCCTCGCTGGTCGCCCTGCACCTCGCCGCGCAGGCCCTGCGGCAGGGCGAGTGCTCCCTCGCCCTGGCCGGCGGCGTCACCGTCATGGCCACACCCGGCGTCTTCGTCGAGTTCAGCAAGCAGCGCGGACTGTCCCCGGACGGCCGCTGCAAGTCCTTCTCCGCCTCGGCGGATGGCACCGGCTGGTCGGAGGGCGTGGGTGTGCTGCTCCTGGAGCGCCTCTCGGACGCCCGCCGCAACGGTCACCGGGTGCTCGCGGTCGTACGGGGTTCCGCCGTCAACCAGGACGGCGCCTCCAACGGCCTCACCGCCCCGAACGGGCCCTCCCAGCAGCGCGTCATCCAGCAGGCCCTGGCAGCGGCGCAGCTGACCCCGGCGGACGTCGACGCCGTGGAGGCGCACGGCACCGGCACCACCCTCGGCGACCCGATCGAGGCGCAGGCCCTGCTCGCGACCTACGGGCAGGAGCGGGCCGAGGACCGCCCGCTGTGGCTCGGGTCCATCAAGTCCAACCTGGGACATGCGCAGGCCGCGGCGGGTGTGGCGGGTGTGATCAAGATGGTGATGGCGATGCGGCGGGGTGTGCTGCCGCGGACGTTGCATGTGGAGGAGCCGTCGCCGCATGTGGACTGGTCGGCGGGGGCGGTGGAACTGCTGACGGAAGCGGTGCCGTGGCCGCGGGTCGAGCGTCCGCGCCGCGCTGGGATCTCCTCCTTCGGAGCCAGCGGGACCAACGCCCACGTCATCGTGGAGCAGGCCCCGGAGGAGCCGTCGGCGAGGCGGGACGACGACTCGCCGGGTGAGGTGTCCGGTGTGGTGCCGTGGGTGGTGTCGGGGCGTGGTGCCCAGGCGCTGCGGGATCAGGCGCGGCAGCTGCGCGAGTACGCCGGTCAGGCGGCGGATCTTACGGCGGTGGGGTCGGCGTTGGCCGGGTCCCGGGCGGCTCTGGAGCAGCGGGGTGTGGTGCTGGCGCGGGATGTTGACGGGTTCCGTGCTGGGTTGGACGCGCTGGCTGGGGGTGTGCCGGTGGCGGGTGTGGTTGAGGGTGTGGTGCGTGCGGGTCGGGTGGCGTTGTTGTTCTCGGGGCAGGGTGCGCAGCG
>NZ_JBVIIE010000112.1:0-7998 GCF_055569945.1 Streptomyces sp. NPDC031340 | reverse complement strand
TTGGCGGGTCCGGAGCTGACGGCGGAGTACTGGTACGAGAACTGCCGGCGGCCGGTGTCCTTCGAACCCGTCGTGCGACGTCTCCTGGCCGAGGGTCATCGGGCGTTCGTGGAGTGCAGTGCTCATCCGGTGTTGATGTACGGGGTGGAGGAGACGGCTCAGGACGCGGGTGTGGAGGTGTGCACGACGGGCACGCTGCGCCGCGACGAAGGCGGCCTGGCGCGTTTCTACACCTCGCTCGGCACCGCGTGGAGCCGCGGCATCCCCGTCGACTGGACCGTCCTCTGTGCCGGACGCGGCGCCCGCCGCGCCGACCTCCCGACCTACGCCTTCCAGCGCGCCGGCTACTGGCTCTCCACCGCCCCCGCCCAGCAGGACCCGGTCCCCGCCACTGCAGCCGACGAGACCGAGGCGCGGTTCTGGCAGGCGGTGGAGGCCGAGGACCTGGAGGCGCTCGCGGGCACGCTCGACCTCGCCGAGCGGCGGGCGCTCGGCGAACTGCTGCCCGAACTGGCCGCCTGGCGCCGCCGCAGCCGGGAGCGCGCCACTCTGGACTCCTGGCGCTACAAGGTGACCTGGACCCCGGTGCCCGTCCCGGCCACGCCGACGCCCCTCGGCACCTGGCTGATCGTGACCTCCGTACAGGCCGCCGGGACCGTCGCCGCGGCGCTCGCCGTCCACGCCGAGACCGTGACCCTGGAGATCGACCCCGCGCAGGCCGCTGCCGCGGGGACACGCGAAGCCCTCGCCGTGCGGCTCGCGGACACGGTCGCCGCGCTGCCGCGCCTGGACGGAGTGCTGGCACTGCTCGGACCGGACGAGGAGCAGGGCGCCGCCACCGTCCTCGTGCTCGCCCAGGCGCTCGCCGACGCCCAGGTCATCGCGCCCCTGTGGTGCGCCACCAGGGGAGCGGTCGCCGCCGGCCGGGCCGACCGGGCGCCCGTGCCCGCGCAGGCCGCGGTGTGGGGGCTCGGCCGGGTGCTGGCCCTCGAACACCCCGCCACCTGGGGCGGCCTCGTCGACCTGCCCGACGCTCTCGACGAACGCGCCACGGCCCGGCTCACCCACGTCCTCGCCGGCGACCTCGGCGACGAGGACCAACTCGCCCTGCGCACCAGCGGAGTGCTCGCCCGGCGACTGACCCGTGCCCCGCTCGGCGACGCCGAGCCGGTGCGGCGCTGGCAGCCGCGCGGCACCGTACTGGTCACCGGCGGCACCGGCGGCGTGGGCGCCCAGGTCGCCCGGCGTCTCGCCGCCGGTGGCGCCCGGCACCTGGTCCTTACCAGCCGCCGCGGCCCGCAGGCGCCCGGAGCCGTCGCGCTCGCCGACGAGATCCGCGCGCTGGGCGCCGAAGTCACCCTCGCCGCCTGCGACATGGCCGACCGCGAGCAGGTACGGGCCGTCCTCGACGCGATCCCGGCCGGGACACCCCTGACCGCCGTCGTGCACGCCGTCGGGGTACCGCAGTACACGCTCGCCACCGACACCACCGCCGACGAGTTCCGGCGGCTCACCGCGGGCAAGGCCGACGGCGCCCGGCACCTCGACGAACTCCTCGGCGACACCGAACTCGACGCGTTCGTGCTGTTCTCCTCCAACTCCGGTGTGTGGGGCGCCGCCCGGCACTCCGCGTACGCCGCCGCCAACGCGTTCCTCGACGCGCTCGCCGCGCGGCGCCGCGCCCGCGGTCTGACCGCCACCTCGCTCGCTTGGGGCGCCTGGGGCGGCGGCGGAATGATGGAACTCGACGGCGCCGGCGCGTACATGCGCCGCCGCGGCGTGCTGGAGATGGACCCCGGACTCGCTCTGGACGCCATGGCCCGGGCCGTCGAGCACGACGACACGTTCGTCGCCGTCGCCGATGTCGACTGGACCCGGTTCGCCCCCGGCTTCACCTCCGAGCGGCCCAGCCCGCTCATCGCCGACCTGCCCGACGTCCGCGCCACCCGGGCCGCACCCGAACAGGCGCCGCCCGCCGAGGAGTCCGTCTCCGCGCTGGTGCGCAGGCTGCGGGCCGCGCCGCCCGCCGAACGCGGCGGCCTGCTCGCCGACCTGGTGCGCACCGAGGCCGCCGGCGTCCTCGGGCACCCCTCCGCGGACGCCGTCGAACCCGGGCGGCCCTTCAAGGATCTCGGCTTCGACTCGCTGACCGTGGTGGAACTGCGCAACCGCGTCACCACCGTCACCGGCCTGAAACTGCCCGCCACCCTCGTCTACGACCACCCCACCCCGCAGGCCCTCGCCCGCTTCCTCGAAGCCGAACTCCTCGGCGAGCCCGACGAGTCGGCGCCCGCCACGCCCGCCGCACCCAGCGCGCCGGCCGAGGAGCGGGACGACGACCCGGTCGTCGTGGTCGGCATGAGCTGCCGGCTGCCCGGCGGCATCGAGAGCCCCGACCAGCTGTGGCAGGCCGTCACCGCCGGCGAGGACCTCGTCGGCGACCTGCCCCACGACCGCGGCTGGACTCCCGCCGACGCCGACGCCGGCGCCGGTGACGACGACCTACAGGCCGTAAGCACGCTCAGCCAGGCCGGACTGCTCGGCGGCGTCGGCGAGTTCGACGCGGCCTTCTTCGGCATCTCCGAGCAGGAGGCCCTCGTCATGGACCCGCAGCAGCGGCTCCTGCTGGAGACCGCCTGGGAGGCGTTCGAGCACGCCGGCGTCGACCCCCGCGGCCACGCCGACGAGCAGACCGGCGTGTACGTCGGCGTCGGCTACCAGGGCTTCGTGCCGCGCGGGCGCATCCCCGAGGAGAGCGAGGCCCACCTCGGCGGCGGCATCGCCCCCGCCATCGCCTCCGGCCGCCTCGCCTACGCCCTCGACCTGCACGGCCCCACCCTCACCGTCGACACCGGCTGCTCCTCCTCCGCCGTCGCCCTGCACCTGGCCGTGCAGTCCGTGCGCCGCGGCGAGTGCGGCATGGCCCTCGCGGGCGGCGCCACCGTGCTGTCCCAGCCGGTCGCCTGGCACCACCTGGGCGGCGCCGCCGCCGACGGACGCTGCAAGCCGTTCTCCGAGGACGCCGACGGCACCGGCTGGGGCGAGGGCGTCGGCATGGTCGTCGTCGAGCGTCTCTCCCGCGCCCGCCGCCACGGCCACCGCGTCCTCGCCGTGGTGCGCGGCAGCGCCGTCAACCACCACGGCGCCACCAACGGACTCACCGCCCCCAGCAGCAGCTCCCAGCGGCACCTCATCCAGCAGGCGCTCGCCGACGCCGGCCTGACCGCCGAGCAGATCGACGCCGTCGAGGGCCACGGCACCGGCACCCCGCTCGGCGACGCCGTCGAGGCCGAGGCGCTCCTCGCCGCCTACGGCCCCGGCCGCCCCGCCGACCGCCCGGTGCTGCTGTCCACGGTGAAGTCCAACATCGGCCACCCGCAGTCCGCCTCCGGCGTCGTCGGCGTCATCAAGACGGTCCTGTCCCTGCGCCACGGGCTGCTCCCGCAGACCCTCAACGTCAAGGAACCCACCAGCCGCGTCGACTGGTCCTCGGGCGCCGTACGGCTCGTCACCGAAGCCACCCCGTGGCCCGACACCGGCCGCCCGCGCCGGGCCGGGGTCACCTCGCTGGGGGCGAGCGGCACACAGGCCCACTTCATCCTGGAGGAGGCGCCGTCCGGGAGCGGGCGGACGCCCGCCGCGGCGGACACCCGGGGCCCCCGGAACGGCGCCGCGGCCGGCCGCGGGCACGACGGCACCGCCCTGCCGGCGTGGCCCGTGCCGCTCTCCGCCCGCACCCCCGACGCCCTGCGCGCCCAGGCCGCCCGCCTGCGCGCCGCCCTGGACGGCGCCGGCGCGCCCAGCCCCGCCGACGCCGGCTACACCCTCGCCGTCGGCCGCGCGGCCTTCGAGCACCGCGCCGTCGTCCTGGCCCCGGACCGCGCCGGACTCCTGGAAGCCCTGCGGGCCGTGGAACAGGGCGCGGACCACCCGCACCTCACCACCGCCGCGGACGCGTCCCTCGCCTTCACCGGCACCCCGGCAGCCGCCGCGGAGGCGCTGTACGCCGCGTACCCCGTGTACGCCGAGGCCCTGGACCACGTACGCGCCCACCTGGACGTCCGGATCGCCGCCCCGCTGCCGCCGCTCGCCGAGGCGTTCGCGCACGAGACGGCCCTGCACAGGCTCCACGAGAGCTGGGGCCTGCTGCCGCGGGCGCTCACCGCCCACGGTCCCGGACGGCTCGCCGCCGCGCACGCCGCGGGCGCCCTCGGCCTGGAGCACGCCGTCGGCCTGCTCGCCGCCCACGCCGAGGGCGCCGCCGGACCGGCCGTCGAGGTGAGCGAGCCGCGCGTGCCGGTCGTCGACGCGGTCACCGGGGAGCCGCTCGCCGCCGCCGGCCTCACCGACCCCGACACCTGGACCACCGACGGCCCCGGCACCGGCGGCCCCGGCGGCACGGCGGACACCGACGGCGTCACCCGGGCCCTGCGCACGGCAGCCCGCTTCCACGTCGCGGGCCGGGCCGTCGACTGGGCGGCGGTGTTCGCGCCGACCGGAGCCGGTCTCACCGACCTGCCCACCTACCCCTTCCAACGGCGCCGCTACTGGCTGTTCGGCTGAAGCGGCCCCTCGAACGGCGCGTCACCGGTCACGGCCGGGCGCCGAACCAACCACCACCGGAGGAGAACAACCATGCTGGACGAGCAGAAGCGCAAGGAGATCATCGCGGAGTACTTCCGCAAGGTGAACGAGGGCGACGTGGACGCCATCCTCACCCACTTCACCGAGGACGCCCGCATCGAGGACCCCGTCGGCCGTGAACCGCGCGTCGGCCGCGCCGCACAGCGCGAGTACTTCATGAGCAACATCGCCGCCGAGGTCACCGTCGAACCGGGCCACGCGTCGGCCGGCCAGGACGGCAAGCAGGTCGCCGTGCCGGTCGCCGCCACGATGACGAACATCCTCGACCCCAACCGCGCCCGCACCAACATCAACGCCGTCGACATTTTCACCATCAACGCCGACGGCCTGATCGAGGACATGCGAGTCTTCTGGGGCATGAGCGACATCGGCGTCTGAGCGGGTCCCCACCGCGCACCGGCGCCCGAGCGGCCCCCGGCACCGACGCGGAAGCGCAGTAGCGCAGAAGCGCAGGAAGAGAAGGAGACGGTACGCCCATGAGCATCACCGACGAGCACAGCGAGCTGTGGATACGCAACTTCCACCCCGCGCCGCGGCATCCGCACCGCCTGGTGCTGCTGCCGCACGCCGGAGGATCCGCCTCCTTCTTCTTCCCCTTCTCGCGCGAACTGTCCGCGCACACCGACGTGTCGGCCGTGCAGTACCCCGGCCGCCAGGAGCGGCGGACCGAACCCCTGCTGGACAGCGTCGACGACCTCGTCGACCAGATCCACCGCGCACTCGTGCCCCTCGCGGACAAACCGCTCGTGCTGTTCGGCCACAGCATGGGCGCGGTGCTGTCCTTCGAACTCGCCCGCAGGATCGAGGCGGAGGGACGGATCCCCTTCCTCGGGCTGATCGCCTCCGGCCGCCGCTCCCCCCTCGTCCACCGCGAGGAGAACGTCCACACCCGCGGCGACGAGGCGCTCATCGCCGAGATCCGCGCCCTGAGCGGCACCGACGCCGGCGTCCTCGCCGACGAGGAACTGCTGCGCATGGTGCTGCCCGCGATCCGCAGCGACTACAAGGCGATCGAGACCTACCGCTACCGGCCCGAGGGGCCCGGGCCCGCGCTCGGCTGCCCCGTCAGCGTCCTGACCGGGGAGTCCGACCCCCGGGTCGGCCTCGACGAGGCCAGGGCCTGGAAGGACCTGACACGCGGACGGTTCGCCTTCCGCAGCTTCCCCGGAGGGCACTTCTACCTCACCCCGCGGCGGGACGCCGTGATCCGGGCGATCGTCGAGGACCTCACGGCGTTCTTCCGCGTCCCGGTCAGCTGACAGCCCGGCCCCTACCCGACCGAACGATCCGAGATGGGTGTTTCATGGAGACCAAACAGGTGCAGTTCAGCGCCGAGACCCGCAACCTCCTGGTGGCCCTGTACTCGCGGGCCCATGACGCCAAGTCGGACCGCCCGATCCTCGGCGACCGGCTCGCCGCGCGGGCCGTGGAATCCATCGAGGACTACGACCGGCTGAAGACCCAGCTGAAGATGCGCGACGACGACGCCATCGCCCTCGCCATCCGCGGCCTGGAGTTCGACCGCTGGGTCCGTGACTTCCTCGCGCGCAACCCGCGCTCCGTCGTCCTGCACCTCGGGGCCGGCCTGGACGGCCGCGTCTTCCGCATCGACCCGTCCGCCGACGTCGAGTGGTACGACCTCGACCTGCCGGAGATCGCACGGCTGTACCGCGACCTGTTCCCGCGGCGCGACCCCCACCACCATGTCATCGGCGCCTCCGCCCTGGACCCGGCCTGGCTGGCGGACATCCCCTCCGACCGGCCCGTGCTGGTCGTGGCCGAGGGCCTGCTCGTGTACTTCACCGAGGACGAGGTACGCGACCTCGTCACCCGCCTGGTGAGCCGCTTCCCGTCCGGCGAGCTGCTGTTCGACGCCTACACCCCGTTCTCGGTGAAGGCGATGAACAAGCACTGGACGGTCAAGGCCACCGGCAAGTACTTCGTCTGGGGCCTCAAGGACCCCAAGTCCCTGGAGGACTGGGCGCCCGGCGTCCAGCACCTGCTCGAGTGGACCTTCACGGACTCCCCGTACGTGGCGCACATGCCGTGGACTTCCCGGATCATGTGCCGGATCATGAACGCGATCCCGGTCCTGCGGAAGTACAACCGCGTGATGCGCTACAGCTTCTGACGGACCATCATCGCTCGGCGGCCGAGAGGGGGCGTGGTGGGCGGCGAGCCGCCGACGGCCGACGGTGAGAACCCCTCACCGTGCCCCACCATCCGCTCGGGCCGCCGAAGACACCCGCATCCGACCACCCAGGGGGCCTCATGAGATCTGCCCTGCTTCCGTTGTCCGGCACCGTCGCGCTCGCCCTGCTGTTAGCGGCCCCGCCCGCCCACACCGCGCCCGCCGCCCACGCCGGCCCGGTGGCGGCCACCCGCACCACCGGGCCGGACGACACCACGGTCCGCATCCCGCTCCAGGGCGCCGTCAACGCCCGCGACCTCGGCGGGCACCGCACCTGGACGGGAGCCCAGGTCGCCTACGGCCGCGTCCTGCGCTCCGACGCCCTGAACCGGCTCACCGACGCCGACCTGGACACCCTGGCCGCGCTCGGTGTGACGACCGTGGTGGACCTGCGGACGCCGCAGGAGGCCGCCCAGGGCCCCGACCGCCTCCCGCCCGGCGCCACGGCGCTGTCCCGCCCCGTCGACGACCACAGCCTGTACCGGACGATCGCCACCGCCATCGCCTCCAAGGACCCCGTCCTGCAGCAGGAGATGCTCGGCGACGGCAAGGCCGAGCAGTTGATGACCGCCGCGTACGAGGGCTTCGTCACCGACCCCGCCAACCGGGCCGCGTTCGCCACCGCCCTGCGCGACATCGCCGGCGCCCAGGGCCCGGTGCTGGTGCACTGCTCCTCGGGCAAGGACCGCACCGGCTGGCTCGCCTACGTCCTGCTGCGCACCCTCGGCGTGCCCGCCGCGGAGGCCGAGCGTGACTACCTGCTGTCCAACACCTACCGGGCCGACGCCGACCGGCAGGCCCGCGACTACCTCAAGTCGGCCGGCTACATGGAGAACCCCGATCTGCTGATCCCCCTGCAGGAGGTCCGCGAGGCCTACCTGCGGGCGGCCGTGGAGCGGATGGAACGCGACTACGGCGGCCTGCACGGCTACCTCACCGACGGCCTGGGCCTGACCCCGCGGACCCTGGTGGCCCTGCAACGGCGCCTGGTCCGCCACCACCAGTGACCCCGCACGCCTGAACTACGCCTGCGGTCGGACCCCGCGGGGCCGAAACGTGGGGGGGGGGAAAATGACGGGTTTGGGGCGGCCCCGGTCCCGGGCCCGGGGTTCACGACCCCGGGCAAGCAACCTACCACTACCCGTTTCCTTTACCAAGGGCGC
>NZ_JBVIIE010000111.1:0-8205 GCF_055569945.1 Streptomyces sp. NPDC031340 | reverse complement strand
CTCCGCAGCCCGCCGGACATCCCACGCCCGCACCGGCAACGGCCGCAGCGCACCCGACTCGAACAGCCCGACCAGCTCCCGCAGCATCTCCCCGATCCGCTCCGGCCCCGCCTCCATCAGGTCGAAGGCCCGGTAGGCCACGCCCGGGTGGTCGCGGGCGATCTGCTCGGGGTCGCGGATGTCGGTCTTGCCCATTTCGACGAACCGGCCGCCGCGCGGCAGCAGCCGCAGCGAGGCGTCGACCAGCTCACCGGCCAGGCAGTCCAGCACGACGTCCATGCCCCTGCCACCGGTCGCGGCCTTGAAGCGCTCCTCGAAGGAGGTCGACCGCGAGGAGCCGTAGTGGGCGGCCTCCAGGCGCGCCTCCCAACGCAGCACGTCCCACTTGCCCTCGCTCGCCGTGCCGAACACCTCGGCGCCCAGGCGCCGGGCCAGCTGTACGGCGGCCATGCCGACGCCGCCGGCCGCGGAGTGCACCAGGACCCGCTCGCCACGCCGGAGGCCGGCGAGGTCCACCAGGGCGTAGTACGCGGTCAGGAACACGGCGGGCACCGAGGCGGCCTGCTCGAACGACCAGCCTCGCGGAACGCGCACCACCATCCGGGCGTCGGCGACGGCGACCGCGGCGAAGGAGTGCGGCATCATGCCCATCACCCGGTCCCCTACGGCGAGGTCCGTCACCCCGGGACCGACCTCGGTGACGACGCCCGCGGCCTCGCTGCCGAGCACGATCGTGTCGGGGTACATGCCGAGTGCCATCAGCACATCGCGGAAGTTCAGGCCGGCCGCGCGGACGGCGATCCGCACCTGCCCCTCGGTGAGGGGTGCGGCCGCTTCGGGGAACGGCACCGGGGCCAGGCTCTCCAAGGTGCCGTCACCGGGTGTGTCGAGCCGCCAGGGAACGTCCTCGGGCAGGGTGAGCAGGGCACTGCCGGTGCGGCGCGTCAGGCGCGGGGCGAGGAGTTCACCGTCGCGCACGGCGACCTGCTCCTCGCCGGTGGCCACGGCCGGGATGACCGGCGTGTCCTCGTCGACGGCACCGGGGTCCGTGTCGACGTCGACGAGGACGAGCCGCCCCGGGTTCTCGGCCTGCGCGGACCGCACCAGTCCCCAGACCCCGGCGTGGACGAGGTCCGAGACGTCCTCGCCCCGGCGGACGGCGATCGCGCCGTGCGTGACGATCACGAGCCGGGCCCCGTCGAACGCCGGCTCGGCCAGCCACCGCTGCACCTGCGTGAGCAGTCGTGCCGTTTCCTCGTGCACCCGGTCGGCGGTCACCACGGAACTGCGCGGCGGTACCGGGAGCAGCACGGTGTCCGGCACCGGCGTGCCGTCGGCGACGGCAACGGCCAGCGCGTCCAGGTCGGCGTAGACCGTCGCGGCGGCCTCGTCGTCGGAGTGCGGAGTGCCCAGGACGGCCCAGGACCGCGGCGGTTCGTGGTCGGCGGTGAGGGGCGTCCAGGCGACGCGGAACAGGCTGTCGTTGTCCGCCGCCCGGGCACGCTCCAGCTGCTCGACGGAGACCGGCAGCAGGCTGAGCGCCTCGATCGCGGCCACCGGCAGCCCGGCGGCGTCGGCCACGTCCACGCGTACGGTGTCGCTGCCCACCGGCCGCAGCCGCACCCGGAGCGCCGTGGCACCCTCGGCATACAGGCGGACTCCGCTCCAGGAGAACGGCAGCCGCAGCGCGGCGTCCTCGCCGCCCGGTACGTCGAGCAGCATCCCGTGCAGCGCCGCGTCGAGCAGCGCCGGGTGCAGCCCGAACTCACCGGCTTCGGCACGGTGGCCGTCGTCCGCCACGACTTCGGCGAGGATCTCGTCCCCCAGCCGCCAGGCGGCACGCAGGCCGCGGAAGGCGGGCCCGTACGCGTAACCGGTGCCGGCCAGCCCCACGTAGAACCCGGCCAGGTCCACCGGCTGCGCACCCGGCGGCGGCCAGGCGCCGTCCTCGGCGGCGGGCGCGGGCCCGCCCGGCGCGAGGGAACCGCTGGCATGCCGCGTCCACGGCACGTCGGCGGCGCCCTCGGCCCGCGCGTGCACCGCGACGGACCGCACACCCGACTCCTGCGGCGCGCCGACCTCGACCTGGAGCTGCAACGCCCCCCGTTCGGGCAGTGCGAGCGGTGCCTCCAGCGTCAGCTCCTCGACGACACCGCAGCCCGCCTCCTCGCCCGCCCGCAGGGCCAGCTCCACGAACGCGGTCCCCGGCAGCAGCACCGTCCCGGCCACCGCGTGGTCCGCCAGCCACGGGTGGCTGTCCACCGCCAGCCGACCGGTGAGGACGAGCCGGTCGTCGGCCAGGTGCACCGCGGCACCGAGCAGCGGGTGCCCGGCCGTGGCGAGACCGAGCCCTGCGGCGTCGACGGCGGGACGGGCCGGCTCGAGCCAGTAGCGCTGGTGCTGGAAGGGGTAGGTGGGCAGGTCGACATGCCGGGTACCGGTGGCCGGGAAGAGACGGTCCCATTCCACGGGCAGACCCCGCGTCCACGCCTCCGCCAACGCCGTCACGAACGCCTCCGGCTCCGCACGGCCCTTGCGCAGCACCGGCGTCAGCAGACCGTCGAAGTCATCGTCCAGATTCTCCCGCGCCATCGCCGCCAGCACGCCCTGCGGACCCAGCTCGAGGAAATGCGTCACGCCCTGCCCGGCCAGATGACGGACCCCGTCACCGAAACGCACCGCCGCCCGCACATGCTCCACCCAATACTCAGCCGAAAACTCCTCCACCCGCTCCCCGGTCACATTCGACACCACCCCCACGGACGGAACCCGATACGTCAGCGACCCGGCCACCTCACGAAACGCCTCCAACATCGGCTCCACCAAAGGGGAATGGAACGCGTGCGACACCCGCAACCGCCTGCACTTACGGCCCCGCGACGCCAGCTCCTCCGCGACCCGCAACACCTCCGCCTCCACCCCGGAGACCACCACCGACTCCGGACCGTTCACCGCCGCCACATCCACCCCCGCCGTGAGCAGGGCCCGCACCTCCTCCTCGGTGGCGCGCACGGAGACCATCGCACCACCCTCCGGCAGCCCACCCATCAGCCGCCCCCGCGCCTCCACCAGACGGCACGCATCCGCCAGATCCAACACCCCCGCCACATACGCGGCAGCGATCTCCCCCACCGAATGCCCCGCCACAAAATCCGCACGAACCCCGAAGGACTCCACCAGCCGGAACAACGCCACCTCCACCGCGAACAACGCCGGCTGCGTCACCTCCGTCCGATCCACACCCCCACCACCACCGAACACGACCTCCTTCAACGGCACACCGAAACACCCGCACACCTCATCGAACACCGCCGCGAACACCGGCTGCGCCCCATACAACTCCCGCCCCATCCCCGCCCGCTGCGCACCCTGCCCCGAGAACAACAACGCCACCCGACCCGCACGCACCACACCCTCAACCACACCCGCCACCGGCACACCCCCAGCCAGCGCCTCCAACCCAGCCTCGAACCCCCCGGCATCCGACGCCAGCACCACCGCCCGACGCTCCAGCGCAGCCCTCGACCGCACCAAAGCAGCCCCCACATCCACCGGCGAAACCCCCGCCAGCGCCCGCAGCCCCTCCGCCCGCGCACGCAACGCCGCCTCCGAACGCCCCGACACCACCCACGGCACCAAGCCACCCGCAACCGGCGCCGCCACCACAGCAGGAGACTCCTCCGGGACCGCCTCCACAATCACATGCGCGTTCGTCCCACTGATCCCGAACGACGACACACCCGCCCGCCGCGGACGCCCCACCCCCGGCCACGGCACCGCCTCCCGCAGCAACTCCACCCCACCCGCCGACCAGTCCACATGCGACGACGGCTCCTCCACATGCAACGTCCGCGGCAACACACCCCGCCGCATCGCCATCACCATCTTGATCACACCCGCCACACCCGCCGCGGCCTGGGCGTGGCCGATGTTGGACTTCAGGGAGCCCAGCCACAGCGGGCGGTCCTCCGGCCGGTCCTGGCCGTAAGTCGAGATCACAGCTTGTGCCTCGATCGGATCGCCGAGGGTGGTGCCGGTGCCGTGCGCCTCGACCGCGTCCACGTCGGCGGGGCCGAGGCGGGCGTTGGCCAGGGCCTGCCGGATCACCCGCTGCTGGGAAGGCCCGTTGGGGGACGTCAGGCCGTTGGAGGCGCCGTCCTGGTTGATCGCGGTGCCGCGGATCACGGCCAGCACCCGGTGACCGTTGCGGCGGGCGTCCGAGAGGCGCTCCAGGAGCAGCACACCCACGCCCTCCGACCAGCCGGTGCCGTCCGCGGCGGCGGAGAAGGACTTGCAGCGGCCGTCCGCGGCCATGCCGCGCTGGCGGCTGAACTCGATGAAGACACTGGGCGTCGCCATGACGGCGACACCGCCAGCCAGGGCCATCCCGCACTCGCCGGAGCGCAGGGACTGGGCGGCCATGTGGATGGCGACCAGCGAGGAGGAGCAGGCGGTGTCGACGGTGACGGCCGGGCCCTCCAGGCCGAAGGTGTAGGCGACGCGGCCGGAGACGACGCTGCCCTGGGTGCCGGTGAGTCCGTAGCCCTCGACGCGCTCGGGGTGTTCCTCGACGCGGAACGCGTAGTCGTGGTGCATGGCGCCGGCGAAGATGCCGGTGCGGCTGCCCCGCACGCTGTCGAGGTCGATCCCGGCGCGCTCGAACACCTCCCAGGACGCCTCCAGCAGGAGCCGCTGCTGCGGGTCCATGGCGAGCGCCTCGCGCGGTGAGATGCCGAACAGTTCGGCGTCGAAGTCGCCCGCGTCGTAGAGGAATCCGCCTTCGCGGGCGTAGCTGGTGCGGAGGCGTTCGGGATCGCTGTCGAAGAGGGTTTCGAGGTCCCAGCCGCGGTCGGTGGGGAACTCGGAGATGGCGTCACGGCCTTCGTGCACGAGGTCCCACAGGTCCTCCGGCGAGGTGACGCCGCCGGGGTATCGGCAGGCCATGCCGACGACGGCGATGGGCTCGTCGGCGCCGGTGTGCGCCAGGACGGGTTCGACCGCCGCGGCCGCGGTCCCCTCGGCATGGCCGTCGGGGACGAGTTCGGTGAGCAGGAACCGGGCCGCCGCGGCCACCGTCGGGTGGTCGAAGACCAGGGTGGCGGGGAGTCGTACGCCGGTGGCGGCGCCGAGCTGGTTGCGCAGTTCGACGGCGGTGAGCGAGTCGAAGCCGAGTTCCTTGAACGCCTTGTCGGGGCGGATCGCGCCGGGATCGGCGTGTCCGAGGACGGTGGCCACGGCCGTGCGCACGATGTCGAGCAGTTCGTGCTCGCGTTCGGCGGGGGCGAGGGCGGCGAGGCGCCGGGTGAGGGTGTCCGCGCCGATGTCGGAACCGGTCTGCACGGTGCGCCGCGCCGGAGCGCGTACCAGTGACCGGAACAGGCCGGGCAGCAGTCCGGAGGCGGCCCGGCCACGCAGGGTGGCGAGGTCCAGGCGGGCCGGTACGAACAGGGCGTGGCCGGGGGTGCGCAGGGCGGCGTCCATGAGGGCGAGCCCGTGGTCGTCGGCGAGGGGGAGGATGCCGGCGCGGGCCATCCAGCCGAGGTCGCCGTCGCCGAGGTGGGCCAGCATGCCGCTGGACTGCTCCCACAGTCCCCAGGCGAGCGAGGTGGCGGGAAGTCCCTCGGCGGTCCTGCGGTGGGCGAGGGCGTCGAGGAAGGCGTTGGCGGCAGCGTAGTTGCCCTGCCCCGGATTGCCGAACACACCCGCGACGGAGGAGAAGAGCACGAAGGCGTCCAGGTCGGCGTCGCGGGTCAGCTCGTGCAGATGCCACGCCGCGTCCGTCTTCGGCCGCATCACCGCATCCAGCCGCTCCGCCGTCAGCGACCCCACCAGACCGTCGTCCAGCACACCCGCACAGTGCACGACACCGCGCAACGGGCCAGGCAAGGACGCCAGCAACGCCGCCACCGCATCCCGGTCCGCCACATCACACGCCATGACCTCCACCGACTCCGCACCCAACCCACGCAGATCCGCGACGAGTTCAGCCGCACCCGGCGCCCCCGGCCCCCGCCGACTCGTCAGCACCAGCCGCTTCACACCGTGCTCACCGGCCAGATGCCGCGCCACCAACGCACCCAGCGCCCCGGTCCCACCCGTGACCAGAACCGTCCCGTCCGGGCGCCACACGGGTTCACTCGTGCCGACGGGGGCGGTGGAACGCACCAGGCGCGGCGTGAGCAGCGTCCCGCCGCGTACGGCGACCTGGGACTCCCCCGTCGCGAGGGCCACGGCCAGGTCGTCAACGCGGTCGTCCCGCGGGTCGAGGTCGACGACGACGAAGCGGTCCTGGTTCTCGGCCTGCGCGGAACGGATCAGCCCACAGATCGGCGCGTGGACGAGGTCGGTGAGGTCCTCCCCCTCGCGGACGGAGACGGCGCCGCGTGTGACGACGGCCAGCCGGGACAGCGCGAACCGCTCGTCGGCGAGCCAGTCGCGGACCAGGGCGAGCAGGTCGGCGGTGGCCTGCCGGGCGGTCTCCGCCGACACGGTCTCGCTCGCGACCGGTTCAAGAGTGACGACGACGGTCGACGGCACGGCGAGCCCGCCGTCCAGGGCGGCCCGCAGTGCGCCGAGGTCGGCGAAGTCCGGGCCGCCGAGCTGTACTTGGTCGTCGGTGTTCGGGGCGGGCCGGGTCGGCAGGGGAGTCCACGCGACGACGTGCAGACCGTCCCGCTGCGAGCCGTGCGATCGGCCGGCGGCGACCGGCCGCAGGACGAGCGAGTCGGCGTGCGCCACGACCCGGCCCTGACCGTCGGCCGCGGTCAGGGCCACCGTGTCCGTGCCGAGCGAGGTCATGCGGATGCGCAGCGCGGTGGCACCGGTGGCGTGCAGGGACACCCCGCTCCACACGAACGGCAGTCGTACGCCCGGCTCCTCGCCGTTGGCCGCGCGCAGCAGTTGCTCGGCGTGCAACGCGGCGTCTAGCAGCGCCGGGTGGAGGCCGAACGCGCCGGCCTGGGAAGCCTGTTCGGGCGCGAGGGCTACTTCTGCCCATACGGTCGTGCCCTGCTGCCAGGCGGACTTCAGGCCCTGGAAGGCGGGCCCGTAGGCGTAGCCGACGGCCGCTGCGGAGTCGTAGAACCCGTCCAGGTCCACGGGCTCGGCGCCCGGCGGCGGCCACTGTGTCAGCTCCGCCCCCGCACCGGCCGCACCGCGCGCGAGGGACCCTGTCGCATGCCGCGTCCACGGTGCGTCGGCGTCGTCCGCGGGGCGGGCGTACAGGCTCACGGTGCGGCGCCCGGAGCCGTCCGGGGCGGCCACGACGGTCTGCACCTGCACCGCGCCGCGCTCGGGCAGCACCAGAGGCGTTTCGAGGGTGAGCTCCTCGAGGTGGTCGCAGCCCGCCTCGTCCCCTGCGCGCACGGCGAGTTCGAGGAAGGCGGTCCCGGGCAGCAGCACGGCACCGTCGGCCCCGTGGTCGGCGAGCCACGGGTGGCTCCGCAGCGACAGCCGCCCGGTCAGCACGTACTGGTCTCCCTCGGCGACCCGGACCACAGCTCCGAGCAGTGGGTGCCCCGCCTCGCCGAGTCCGGCGGACGCCACGTCGGCGGCTGCGGAGTCCGGGGTGTCGAGCCAGTGACGCTGCCGCTGGAAGGGGTAGGTAGGCAGTTCGGTGGCCACGTCGGCGCCGTCGGCTTCGTTGAGGACGGTCCAGTCGACGGGGATGCCGCGGCTCCACGCGGCGCCGAGCGAGGCGTACAAACGCGCCAGGCCGCCTTCGTCGCGGCGCAGCGTGCCCGTCGTACACACCTCCACACCCACGTCCTGAGCCGTCTCCTCCACCCCGTACATCAACACCGGATGAGCACTGCACTCCACGAACGCCCGATGCCCCTCACCCAGCAGCCGCCGCACGACGGGTTCGAAGGACACCGGCCGTCGGCAGTTCTCGTACCAGTACTCCGCCGTCAGCTCGGCCCCCTGAAGCACCTCCCCCCTCACCGTCGAATACAGCGGCACACTCCCCGCCCGCGGACGCACGAACGACAGCAACTCCACGATCCGCCCACGCAGCCGGTCCACCTGCGCACAGTGCGAAGCGACCGTCGAGCCGATCACCTTCGCCCGCACACCCTCCGCCTCCAGCCCGGCCACCAACTCCTCAAGAGCCGGCACTTCGCCCGCCACCGTCACCGAACCCGGACCGTTCACCCCCGCCACCGACAGCACCCCGCCGAACCGCTCCAGACGCGCCTCGACCTC
>NZ_JBVIIE010000110.1:0-8689 GCF_055569945.1 Streptomyces sp. NPDC031340 | reverse complement strand
TGGCGGGAGAAGCCGTTTTTTTTCTGTATAGAGGCGACCCAAAGCGCGGCCGGGCTCCCCCCCCCCCCCCCCCCCCCCCCCCCCCCCGCTGCCGGTTCGTACGCACGAGGGTCTGTCGGACCGTCAGACCTCCACGACCACCGGGAGGATCATCGGCCTGCGCCGATAGGTGTCCGAGACCCACTTGCCGAGGGTGCGGCGGATGAGCTGCTGCAGCTGGTGGGGCTCCACGACGTCGTCCTGGGCCGAACGCTCCAGTACCTCCGTGATCTTCGGGATCACCCCGCCGAAGGCCGAGTCGTCGATGCCGGAGCCGCGGGCCTGGATGTGCGGGCCACCCGTGATCTTGCCGGTGGTCGAGTCCATGACCACGAACACCGAGATGATGCCCTCGTCGCCGAGGATCTTGCGGTCCTTCAGGGCCGGCTCGCCGACGTCGCCGACCGAGAGGCCGTCGACGTAGACGTATCCCGCCTGGACCTTGCCCGAGATCTTCGCCTTGCCCTCGATGAGGTCGACGGCGATGCCGTCCTCGGCGATGACGATGCGGTCGTGCGGGACGCCCGTGAGCGCGCCCAGTTCGGCGTTGGCCCTGAGGTGGCGCCATTCGCCGTGGACCGGCATCAGGTTCTTGGGCCGGCAGATGTTGTAGAAGTACAGGAGCTCGCCCGCGGACGCGTGGCCGGAGACGTGCACCTTGGCGTTGCCCTTGTGGATGACGTTGGCGCCCCAGCGGGTGAGGCCGTTGATCACGCGGTAGACCGCGTTCTCGTTGCCGGGGATCAGGGACGACGCGAGGATCACGGTGTCGCCGTCGACGATGCGGATCTGATGATCCCGGTTGGCCATGCGGGACAGGGCCGCCATCGGCTCGCCCTGGGAGCCCGTGCAGACCAGGACCACCTCGTGGTCCGGGAGGTCGTCGAGGGTCTTGACGTCCACCACCAGGCCCGGCGGGATCTTCAGGTAGCCCAGGTCCCGGGCGATGCCCATGTTGCGGACCATTGAGCGGCCGACGAAGGCGACCCGGCGGCCGTACTCGTGCGCCGCGTCCAGGATCTGCTGGATGCGGTGGACGTGGCTGGCGAAGCTCGCCACGATGATCCGCTTGCGGGCGCTCGCGAAGACCTGGCGCAGGACGTTGGAGATGTCCCGCTCGTGCGCCGTGAAGCCCGGGACCTCGGCGTTCGTGGAGTCGGAGAGGAGGAGGTCGATGCCCTCCTCGCTGAGGCGCGCGAAGGCGTGGAGGTCGGTGAGGCGGTTGTCCAGCGGGAGCTGGTCCATCTTGAAGTCGCCGGTGTGGACGACCATGCCCGCCGGCGTGCGGATCGCGACCGCCAGGGCGTCCGGGATGGAGTGGTTGACCGCGATGAACTCGCAGTCGAAGGGGCCGACGCGCTCGCGGTTCCCCTCCACCACTTCGAGGGTGTAAGGGCGGATGCGGTGTTCCTGGAGCTTGGCCTCGATCAGGGCGAGGGTCAGCTTGGAACCGATCAGCGGGATGTCCGGCTTCTCGCGCAGGAGGAACGGGACGCCGCCGATGTGGTCCTCGTGGCCGTGCGTGAGGACGATGCCCTCGATGTCGTCGAGGCGGTCCCGGATGGACGAGAAGTCCGGCAGGATCAGGTCGATTCCGGGCTGCTCCTCCTCGGGGAAGAGCACTCCGCAGTCGACGATCAGCAGGCGGCCGCCGTACTCGAAGACCGTCATGTTCCGGCCGATCTCACCGAGACCGCCGAGCGGGGTGACCCGCAGGCCGCCTTCGGGGAGCGGCGGGGGCGAGCCGAGTTCAGGATGCGGATGACTCAAAAGACTCTCCTCACCACACACGCCACGTACCGGTGGGCACGTGGCGCGCGTGACGTTCGTGCATGAGCAGTTGTCGTTGTGGTGCGGGCACCGGTGGCCCGCCTATTCAGTTGTGAAGTCCGATGTCAGAGCTGTACCCCGCCCGCGACAAGATCGATCTTGAGCTGCTCGATCTCTTCCGGCGTGCACTCGACCATGGGCGAGCGCAGCGGTCCCGCGGGCAGGCCCTGGAGGGCGAGCGCGGCCTTCGACGTCATGACGCCCTGGGTGCGGAACATGCCCGTGTAGACGGGGAGCAGCTTCTGGTGGATCTCGGTGGCCTTCTGGACGTCCCCGGAGACGAACGCCTCCACGAGGGCGCGCAGGTCCGGGGTGACGACGTGGCCCACGACGGAGACGAAGCCGACCGCGCCCACCGAGAGCAGGGGCAGGTTCAGCATGTCGTCGCCGGAGTACCAGGCGAGTCCCGAGCGGGCGATGGCCCAGCTCGCCCGGCCGAGGTCGCCCTTGGCGTCCTTGTTGGCGACGATCCGCGGGTGCTCGGCGAGCCGGACCAGCGTCTCGGTGTTGATGGGGACGCCGCTGCGGCCGGGGATGTCGTACAGCATGACCGGCAGGTCGGCGGCGTCGGCGACGGCCTTGAAGTGCCGGTAGAGGCCCTCCTGCGGGGGCTTGTTGTAGTACGGCGTGACGACCAGGAGGCCGTGGGCTCCGGTCTTTTCCGCGGCACGGGCGAGTTCGATGCTGTGGTGGGTGTCGTTCGTGCCCACGCCGGCGACCACGTGGGCGCGGTCGCCGACGGCCTCCAGGACCGCCCGTACGAGATCCGATTTCTCCGCGTCGCTGGTGGTGGGGGACTCGCCGGTGGTGCCGTTGACGATCAGGCCGTCGTTGCCTGCGTCCACCAGGTGGGCGGCGAGCCGCTGCGCGCCGTCGAGGTCGAGTGCGCCGTCCGCCGTGAAAGGCGTGACCATGGCGGTGAGGACCCGCCCGAAGGGGGTCTGCGGAGTGGAGGTCGGAGCCATGGGTAACACGCTACTCGTTGCTCACGGCGGGGTCTGCCCTCGGGTCGATGCGAAAAGTCCTGACAAAGGTGGAGCCCGGTACTGCCTGCTCGGGGGTTCAAGCAGTACCGGGTCCGTTGATCAGGCTAGATGAACTTCTACAAATGCCGCAATACGGACACCTTGCCCGACCGGGACGTACAAGTGTGCGCTCCGGGGGTACGGAAGCGTTACGGCGCCACTCGCCCGTTCGCGTTGAACGCCTCGTACGTGAGCGGCATGAGCCGGGCCCACTCCGCCTCCATCTTCTCGCCGACCATCTCGATCTCCCGCTGCGGGAAGGACGGCACCTTGGCCGCCTCATGCTGGGTGCGCAGGCCGAGGAAGTGCATCAGGGAGCGGGCGTTGCAGGTGGCGTACATGGAGGAGAACAGGCCGACCGGAAGCACGGAGCGCGCCACCTCACGGGCGACGCCGGCGGCGAGCATCTCCTGGTAGTGCTTGTACGCCTGGATGTACGACTCCTGCATCGAGCGTTCCACGATCTCCTGCTGGGCCTCGGTACCCGGCACGAACTCGTACTTGCCGGGGCGCCCCTGCTGCACCAGTCTGCGGTCCTCGCCCGGGACGTAGAAGACCGGCTGAAGCTCCCGGTAGCGGCCCGACTCCTCGTTGTACGAGTTGTGGACGACGAAGCCGTCGGCCAGGAAGTTGTGCCAGGGGCCTTCCACGGAGAGGTCGTACGTCATCTCCTCACCGGCGGCCTCGATGGCGACGACCTGGTCCGGCACCGCCTTGGCGACCTTTCCGCCTCGCTGGGCCAGCGCCTGCTCCCCCGCGCTCTTGATGGCGTGGCACGGCTCACACGCGGGAGCGAGGTTCCTCTCGTCGAGGGCCTGGAGCAGATCACCCGCCACCGGCACGACGTGGTCCAGCGAGAGACGCTCTCGCGGGAAGTCCTGGCCGCACAGGTGGCAAGCGTCGACTTCCTTGATCAGCCTCTCGCGCTGCATCGAGGTCCATACGCCGATGCCGCGGCGCAGACTCGGCGGGACCAGAGCCTCTGACGGGCGCGGCGCCGTACCTGCGACGAGCACGGCGTCCCCGACGGTGAGCTCCCCCGCCTTGCACCAGCCTTCGGGGGTGAACAGAGCGTGGTCGACGGTACAGCGGAGTGTCTTGCCGGAGGCGGTGGCGATCTTGATGAGCGGCTTGACACCCGACTCGATCACGTCGACGATCCTGGCCCGCTGGGCGAGCAGGGTTTCCTCGTCGTAACAGCGAACGTGGTTGCGGCGCACTGATTCGAGCTTGCGGATGCGGGTGCTGGGGTGCAGCTCCCGGAACTCGGCGACGGCCGACTCGGCCGCCTCACGGTTCTCGTACAGGCCCAGGTAGTGGTCGGTGTCGCCGCGCCGCACCTGCGCCATCCACTTGCCCGCCCGGCTGTGCCAGGTGACACCGCCGGCCGAATGCGGCAGGCGGTCCTCCACGCCCAGGTGCCAGAGCTTGTACAGCTCGGCGATCGGGCGGCGGCGCAGATGACCGGCCTCGCTCTCCAGGGTGATCTCCGTGTCACCGGCGATGCACCAGCCCACGCGGTGTCGCATGAACTCACGGAAGACGAAGATCGGGGCGCTGATGAAGAACGTCATCGAGTTGTGCTCGAAGGGGCTGCCGTGCCGGTCCCGCATCAGGTAGTTGATCAGGCCCTTGGAGCGCTCAGGGTCCTTCCGCAGCTCGTCCAGGGACTGCTCGCCGGCGGTGGAGACGCGTGCGGCCCACACGACGTCGGAGTCGGCCGCGCTGTGCTTGACCAGCTCGACGGTGACATCGCTCCGGAAACTGGGCTTGAGGTCGTCGGCGGGGGTGTCGGTCACGGCTTGCAGGGTCCTTCCATCACATCTCTCGGGCGGCGCCCACTCTACGGCCCGACACCGACATCGGGGCGCTCAGTGTCGGGGTACGACATCTCCGGGCAAATCAGCCGCCAGGCCTCCCCAGGAGCATGGACTCCTCCGGGCCCCGATGCTGGTGGGCGGGGGCGGGGGCGGATAGCCTCACCGGTCAGTACAGCCCACATGGATCGAGTGAGGACCAGTCGTGCCCCTGCCCTTCCTGACGGCCGACCGTGCTTTCGAGGCGACCGACGACGTCGCGTTGCCGTTCGACGACCGGGAGCGCTGGCGGCGTCCCTACCGGCCCGGGCCGTGGCGGGTGGGGGCGGCGGCGCTCCTGCTGCTGCTCGCCTCGTTCGTGCTGTTCGCGGCGGTCGCCATCGCGTTCACCGCGCCGCCGGCGCAGTCCGGCTCGGTCTTCGCCGTCGCCCTGGCCGTCATCGCGGGCGCCCTGCGGCTGCTGCGCATGGGCGTGTGGGTGAGCCCGCGGGGTCTGCGTCACGTCGGCTTCGCCAGTACGCGTACCACGCCCTGGGAGCGAGTGGTGGCCGTGCGGACGGTGCAGCAGCCGGTGCGCTGGCTGGGGCTGCCGCGGACCGTGCAGGGTCAGGCGGTGACGCTCGTACGGCGGGACCGTGCCGCGGGTGGCGCACCGCTGCTGATGACCACGCACGACGCCGACTTCCTCGGCCGATTCCAGGCGTTCGACCGGGCGGCCGACACGATCGAGGCGTGGGCCGCGGAGAACGGGCGGGGCTGAGGCCGGGAGCGTCGTGCGGAAGGGGCCGTCCGGGTGGGCGGCCCCTTCCGCGTCCGGGTCCGCGGGTGCGGTTTCCGCGTCCGCGGGTGCGATCACCGGTGGATGGTCCGGGCGGTGGGTTGCCCAAGGGCGCGGGAACCGAGGCGGCCGGGCCGATTCGGTGCCGGCGCAGCCCGCGGAGGACCGCGTCCCGCCCCTGCTGGAGCAGCCTGTGGCCGGGGCGCCGCGTGCGCTTTCCCCGTGTGTGAGGCCGGGCGGTGCTTCAGGCGCACGTAAAGGCCAAGGCGTGCGGCGAGGGCGTGCGCGGCCTCAGGTGTGCTTGAGACGCGTGCGGGAGAGCGCTCGGGCGTGCAGGCAGGCGTGCGTGCAAGAGCGGAGGCGATGTCTCGGACGTGCGTGCGAGCGCGTGGAGGCGGGCGCTCAGGCGTGCGTGCGAGCGCGTGGAGGCCAGGTCTCGGGTATGCGGGCAGGTATGTGGTCAGGCGTCCACGGTGCGGCTGTCGTGGAGGGCGATGGCGCGTTGCATGGCTTTGCGGGCCCGTGGGGTGTCGCGGGCGTCGTGGTAGGCGACGGCCAGGCGGAACCAGCTGCGCCAGTCGTCGGGCGCGGCCTCCGTCTCGGCCTTGCGCCGGGCGAAGACCTCGTCGGCCGAGTCGCGGTCGATGCGGCCGGCGGGGGTGCGCTTCAGCTCGTCGACCGGCAGGCCGCCCTCGGCTTCGAGTTCGGCGGCGAGCCGGTTGGCCTTGCGGACGAACTGGGTGTTCTTCCACAGGAACCACACGCCGATGACCGGCAGGATCAGCACCGCCACGCCGAAGGTGACGGTCAGCAGGGTGCCGGACTGGATGAGCATGACGCCGCGGCTGCCGACCAGGACGAAGTAGAAGACCAGGACGGCGGCCGTGACGGTGTAGGAGATCTTCGCGCGCATGATGTCGCCCGGCTCAGCTCAGGTCCAGGAAGTGTTCCAGACCGAAGGTGAGGCCGGGGGCCGTCACGACCCGGCGGGCGCCCAGCAGGATGCCCGGCATGAAGCTGCTGTGGTGCAGGGAGTCGTGCCGGATGGTGAGGGTCTCGCCCTCGCCGCCCAGCAGGACCTCCTGGTGGGCCAGCAGGCCGCGCAGGCGGACGGCGTGGACGGGGACGCCGTCCACGTTCGCGCCGCGCGCGCCGTCCAGCGCCGTCGCCGTGGCGTCCGGCGCGGGGGGCGAGCCGGCCTTGGCGCGGGCGGCGGCGATGAGCTGGGCGGTGCGGGTGGCGGTGCCGGACGGGGCGTCCACCTTGTTCGGGTGGTGCAGCTCGACGACCTCGACGGACTCGAAGTACGGCGCCGCGATCTGCGCGAACTTCATGGTGAGCACGGCGCCGATGGAGAAGTTGGGCGCGATGAGCACGCCCGTCTCCGGGGACTGCTCCAGCAGGCCGCGCAGCCGGGCGAGGCGCTCGTCGGTCCAGCCGGTGGTGCCGACGACGGCGTGGATGCCGTGGCTCACGCAGTACTCGAGGTTGGCCATCACCGAGTCGGGGGTGGTGAGTTCGACGGCGACCTGGGCGCCGGCCCCGTCGAGGGTGTCCAGCCGGTCGCCGCGGCCGAGGGCGGCGACCAGTTCCATGTCCTCGGCGGCCTCGACGGCGCGTACCGCCTCCGAGCCGATCCGGCCCTTGGCACCGAGGACCGCCACGCGCAGCTTGCTCATGTTCTTGCTTCCTTAACGGGACTCAACGGGACTCAACGGCTCAACGGGACTCGTCGGACCCGACCGGGAGAGGTCAGGCGACGGCGTCGTGCAGGCGGGACGCCTGCTTGTCCTTCAGCGGGCCGATGACCGACAGGGACGGCCGCTGTCCCAGGATGTCGCGGGCCACCGAGCGGACGTCGTCCGGGGTCACCGACGCTATCCGGGCCAGCATGTCGTCGACCGACATCTGATCGCCCCAGCACAGTTCGCTCTTGCCGATACGGTTCATCAGCGCGCCGGTGTCCTCCAGGCCCAGCACCGTGGAGCCCCGGAGCTGGCCGACGGCGCGGCCGATCTCCTCGTCCGACAGACCGTGCTCGGCGACCTGGTCGAGTTCGTCGCGGCAGATCTTGAGCACGTCGTGCACCTGGGAGGGCCTGCAGCCCGCGTACACGCCGAACAGGCCGCAGTCGGCGAAGCCGGAGGTGTACGAGTAGACGCTGTAGGCCAGGCCGCGCTTCTCGCGGACCTCCTGGAACAGCCGGGAGGACATGCCTCCGCCGAGGGCGGTGTTGAGCACGCCGAGAGCCCAGCGGCGGTCGTCGGTGCGGGGCAGGCCGGGCATGCCGAGGACGACGTGCGCCTGCTCGGTCTTGCGGGCGATCAGCTCGACGCGGCCCGCGGTGCGGATGGTGCGCCGCCCGCCGCGCGGGTCGATGGGTGTGGCGTGGCCGTCGGTGAGGGCGCCCGCCTTCTCGAAGGCCGCGCGGACCTGTCGTACGACCTTGTTGTGGTCGACGTTGCCGGCGCAGGCGACCACCAGGTGGGTGGGGTCGTAGTGCTTCTTGTAGAAGCGGCGGATGCGGTCGGCGGTGAGGGCGTTGACGGTGTCGACGGTGCCGAGGACGGGACGGCCGAGGGGGTTGTCGCCGAACATCGTGTGCGCGAACAGGTCGTGCACGCAGTCGCCGGGGTCGTCCTCGGTCATGGCGATCTCTTCGAGGATGGCGCCGCGTTCGACGTCGACGTCCTCCTCGAGGATCAGGGAGCCGGTCAGCATGTCGCAGACGACGTCGATGGCGAGGGGCAGGTCGGTGTCGAGCACGCGCGCGTAGTAGCACGTGTACTCCTTCGCCGTGAACGCGTTCATCTCGCCGCCGACCGCGTCGAGGGCGGAGGAGATGTCGAGCGCGCTGCGCCGGGAGGTGCCCTTGAAGAGCAGGTGCTCCAGGTAGTGCGTGGCGCCGTTCAGGGCCGGGGTCTCGTCGCGGGAGCCGACGTGCGCCCAGATGCCGAAGGTGGCCGAGCGCACGGAGGGCAGGGTCTCGGTGACGACGCGCAGACCGCCGGGGAGGGTGGTCTTGCGGACGGTGCCGATGCCGTTCGCGCCTTTGATGAGGGTTTGGGTACGGGGGGGGGGGGGGGGGGCCCCGGGGGGGGGGGGGAGGGTGGGGGGGGGGGGAGGGGGGGAGCGGGGGGGTTGGTTCTTTTTTGGTCGTTTTGGGGCTGGTTGGGGCGGCTCACCCCCCACCCGCAAAA
>NZ_JBVIIE010000109.1:0-8885 GCF_055569945.1 Streptomyces sp. NPDC031340 | reverse complement strand
GCTGTATGTGAAGCGCTACGCCGTGTACCCGCAGGGCCGCACGCGAGACCGCCCTAGGCCGACTAGATCCGCTCCCCCCCCCCCCCCCCCCCCCCCCCCCCCCCGCAGCGGGAGCGTCTGGCGGTTGGCGGGCGTGGAGTGGCCGGTGCCGCGCTGGTCGAGCAGCAGCACCCGGTACTCCTTCAGCGCGCGTCCGAGCCACGCCTGCTTCCCGACGAAACGGTTCGCCCCGAACCCCGGGCCGCCTTGCAGGTAGACCAGCCAGGGCAGTTCCCGGTGTGCCTGGTCGCTCGCGACGACCTCACGGGCGTAGAGCCCGATCGTCTCTCCGGCCGGGTCGTCGTGGTCGAGGGGCACGGTGAAGTGGCGGTCGGTCAGGACGACGCCGGGCTGGCGGTACGTGACGGTCAACGGGTCTCTCCCGGGACGGACGGATGGCGGACCGCGTCCCAGTCCAGCACATGCCCGTCCGGGCACCACCACCCGGGATCATGACATCGTGGCGAGCACCCGTTCAGCGGGCGGACAGGCTGGAGCGCCTGACCACCAGCTCCGGCTGGAGCACGACGCGCCGGTGCTCGTGCCGTTTGCCGTCCGCCTCGGTCTCCTCCAGCAGCAGTTCCGCGGCCATCGCGCCCATGGTGACGGCGGGCTGCCGCACGGAGGTGAGCGGGACGGCCGCGGCGGCGGCGAACTCGATGTCGTCGTAGCCGACGATGGCGAGGTCGTCGGGGACCTTTATGCCGGCCGCGTACATGGCCTGCAGGACGCCGAGGGCGAGCAGGTCGTTGGCGCAGAACACGGCGGTCGGGCGGTCGGCGAGGCCGAGCAGGCGGGCGCCGGCGTCGCGGCCGGCGGCGACGTCGAGCCGTTCGGTGGGCAGTTCGCGCAGGCACTCGGGCCCGAGCCCGGCCTCGGCCAGGGCGCCCAGGGCGCCGGTGCGGCGGTCGCGCACCTGGTTGAGGCCGGGCGGGCCGCTGACGTACGCGATGGAGCGGTGCCCGGCGTCGATGAGGTGGCGTACGGCCAGGGCGCCGCCGGCCACGTCGTCGACGGAGACCGAGCACTCGGTGGCGCCCTCGGCGACCCGGTCGACGAGGACGAAGGGGATGTTGTGCCGCCGGAACGTCTCGATGTTCCGGCCGGTCGCGTCGGCGGGCGTCAGCAGCACGCCGCGCACCCGCTGTTCGGCGAAGAGGGAGAGGTACTCCGCCTCCTCGCCGGCGCTCTGGGCGCTGTTGCAGACCATGACGCCGAGACCGGCCTCGCGGGCGGCACGCTCGGCTCCGCGCGCCACGTCGACGAAGAACGGGTTGCCCATGTCCAGGACGAGCAGTCCCATGATCCGGCTGCGGCCCGCGCGGAGCTGGCGCGCGGACTCGCTTCGGACGTAGCCGAGCCGGTCTATCGCGGACAGGACGCGCGCCCGGGTCTCGGCGGCTACCGTGTCCGGACGGTTGATGACGTTCGAGACCGTGCCGACGGAGACTCCGGCGGCACGGGCGACGTCCTTGATACCCACCGACTGGGCCATCAGGCAGGGACCTCCTCAGAAGCGTGGGAGGGCGGGAAGGCCCTCACACTACCGTCAACGCCGCGCACGTCAGCCCCGGTCACGCGGGCAGGGCGAAGTCGACGACGTGGAGCGCCGAGGGCGTGGTGCCGCTCGACTTCTCCTGGTACATGAACGACAGGACGCCGTCCTGCCTCACCCGCGTCTCGTCGACGACGACCTCGCCGAACGCGTTCAGCCCGGCGCCGTCGTACAGCAGCGCCCAATCGGTGTACCCGGAGGACTTCGACGCGCCCGCGATCCGGCCGTAGGGGAGGACCGCGTAGGCGTTGTCGTACCTGTCCAGGACCAGCTTGGTGCGCTGGCTGGAGTTCAGCGGGACCGGGATCTCGGTCTTCTGCCAGCCGCCGGATGCGTTCTTGCGCAGGTGGAAGGCGCGGCCGTGGGCGGTGCGGTCGGCGACGTAGTCGGTGGTGCACTGGCCGAAGCGGCCGGGTACGTAGCTGATGATCGCGTGCGGGAGCCCGGCGGAGTCGGTCGCCTGGCTCTCCTGGTTCATCAGCGAGTGGTCGGGGTTCAGGGCGTCGACGACCAGTCCGCCATCGTTGACGGAGACGGTGTCGGAGGTACCGGTGGTGGCGACGAGGGCTCCGGCGTCGTTGCGCCAGGTGCGGCCGCGGTCGGTGGAGTACACGTAGCCGGTGTCGTGGTTGGTGATGCCGCCGCCGCTGCACATCACGGCGGCGTTCTGCTCGCGCCAGGTGAACAGGGCGTGCAGGCGGCCGGCCGTGTCGTAGTCGATGCCGTGCAGGTACATGTTGCGGGCGGTGCTGGAGCCGTGCGCGCTGGTGTAGGTGCCGGTGGAGCCGGTCCACTCCCCCAGCGCCGTCCAGCGCGAACCGTCGTACTCGGCGAGGGCGTTGCGGCCGTTGCCGGAGACGCCGACGCGGTAGCTGAGCTGCAGCCGGCCCTCGGGCGTGGCGATGAACTGCGGATAGGTGAACTGAGAGGTGAGCGCCAGACCGTCCAGCGTGGTCTGCACGGCGCCGAAGGCGGACGTGGTCCAGGCGGTGTTCGCGGGGCTGTCGAGGAGGCCGGCCGCCGACTTCACGTAGAAGAAGCCGTCGCTGTGCGAGTCCATGTTCAGGTGCAGCCGGCCGTCGGCCCGGGAGACGCCCATGGAGATGACGTTGTGGGAGTCGTCGCTCTTGAGCCGGTGGGGCAGCGTGACGGTCGACCAGGTCGTGCCGCCCACCGCGCGGCGCGCGACGACGGCGTCGCGGCCGGCGGTGTACCAGGCGGCGTACTGGTAGCCCCGGTAGGTCAACAGGCCGTTCTTCTGGAACGAGTTGTTGTTGACCAGCCCGTCGTAGGAGACGAAGTAGACGGCCGTGGCGTCGAGCAGGGTGGTGCCCTTCTTGGTCACCGAGGGGCCCGGGGATGCGGCCCGTGCGATGCCCGGTGCGGTCATCGCGGCCAGGACGGCGGACGCGAGCACGGTACGTCTTCTCATGACTGCGGCTCCTGAGAGGGGGATCAGGACTTCGGAGCAGGACTTCGAGCAGGACTTCGAGCAGAACTTTCGAGCAGGGCTTTCGAGCAGGGCTTTCGAAGAGCGCTTCCGGGCCAGGACTTCCGGACCAGGATTCCTGGTCCGGACTTCCGGATCAGGCGAGGTGGAAGACCTCGGTGAGGGGTTTCATCGCCTCGTCGGGTCTGGCGCCGTCCAGCGATTCGAAGAACGGCGCCATCTCCGCCTGCCAGCGGGCGTTGACGTCGGTGGCCTCCATGCCGGCCTGGGCGGCGGCGAAGTCCTCGGTCTCCAGGTAGCCGACGAGCAGGCCGTCCTCGCGCAGGAAGAGCGAGTAGTTGTGCCAGCCGGTCTCCCGGAGCGCGTCGAGCATCTCCGGCCACACGGCGGCGTGCCGCTCACGGTACTCGTCGAGGCGGTCCGCCCTGACCTTCAGCAGGAAGCACACGCGTTGCATCAACACCCCTTGGGTATCAGAAGTTGAACTGGTCGATGTTCTTGGCGTCGAACACGGTCGGCTTGCCGAGGTTGATCACGCCGTCCTTGCCGATGGTGTACTCGGTGGAGCCGGCCTTGAACGTCTCGCCCTCCTTGCCGGTGATCTGGCCGGAGACCAGCGCGACCGCGGTGCGGGCGGCCAGGTCGCCGAGCTTGGCCGGGTCCCACAGCTCGAAGGCGTCGACGGTGCCGTTCTTGACGTACTTACGCATGTCGTTGGGGGTGCCGAGGCCGGTCAGCTTGACCTTGCCCTTGTACTTGGAACCGGAGAGGTACTGGGCGGCGGCCTTGATGCCGACGGTGGTCGGGGAGATGATCCCCTTCAGGTTCGGGTACTGCTGGAGCAGGCCCTGGGTCTGCTGGAAGGACTGCTGGGCGTCGTCGTTGCCGTAGGCGGTCTTGACGAGCTTGATGTTCTTGTACTTGGGGTCCTTCAGCTCGTCCTTCATGTAGCCGATCCAGGTGTTCTGGTTCGTCGCCGTCTGCGCGGCGGAGAGGATCGCTATCTCGCCCTTGTAGCCGATCTGCTCGGCGAGCAGCTGCACCTCGGTACGGCCCAGGTCCTCGGCGGACGCCTGCGAGACGAAGGCGTTGCGGCAGTCGGGCTTGGTGTCGGAGTCGTAGGTGACGACCTTGATGCCGTTGCTCATGGCCTGCTTCAGGGCGGTGCACAGGGCGCCCGGGTCCTGCGCGGAGACGGCCATCGCGTTCACCTGCTGCTGGGTGAGCGTGTTGACGTAGGAGACCTGGCCGCTGGTGTCGGTGGCGCTGGCCGGGCCGACCTCCTTGTACTTCTCGCCCAGTTCGGTCAGCGCCTTCTCGCCGCCCTTGTCGGCGGAGGTGAAGTACGGGTTGTTGACCTGCTTGGGCAGGAAGCCGACGGTCAGGCCCTTCTTGAGGGCGGCGTTCGGGTTCGCCTTGCCGGAACTGGCGGCGGATCCGGTGTCGTCCTTGACGTCGTTCTTGGTGGTGCCGCCGCAGGCGGTGGCGGCCAGGGCGAGGGAGGTGACGGCGGCGAGGGCCGCACAGGTACGGCGGATCGACGACTTGCGCATGGATGAGGTCCTTTACGAGGGTGAGCGGGGGTTACGACGTCGTGGTCGAGGCGGCGGCTCTGCGGCCCGCCCTCGCGACGGAGATCTGGCGCGCGACCCGGGGGCCGAGCACCGAGACGACGAGCAGCACGCCGGTGACGACGGTCTGCGACTGGGCGGATACGTTGGACAGGCTCATCACGTTCTGCAGCGAGCCGAGCAGGAAGACTCCCGCGATGGCGCCGCCGAGCGTTCCCTTGCCGCCGTCGAAGTCGATCCCGCCGAGCAGGACGGCGGCGACGACGGACAGTTCGAGCCCGGTGGCGTTGTCGTAGCGGGCGCTGGCGTAGTGCAGCGCCCAGAAGATGCCGGTGAGGGAGGCCATCAGGCCGGTCACCGTGAACAGGATCAGCTTCTGCCGCTTCACGCGGATGCCGGCGAACCGCGCGGCCTCCTCGCTGGCGCCGATCGCGAACAGCGACCGGCCGAACGGCGTGGCGTGCAGGGTGATCACAGCGATCACCAGCAGCACGAGGAAGGGCAGGAACGCCTGCGGGAGGAAGGTGTCGCCGAGGCGTCCGGCCGCGAAGTCGAGGTACTGCGCGGGGAAGTCGGTCACCGCGTTCGAGCCGAGGACGATCTGCGCGATACCCCGGTAGGCGGCGAGGGTGCCGATGGTGACGGCGAGCGAGGGCAGGCCGAGACGGGTCACGAGCAGGCCGTTGACCAGCCCGCACACCACGCCGAGCAGCAGGCACAGCGGGATGATCGTCTCGATGGACATGCCCTCGTTCCACAGCTTGCCCATCACCGCGCCCGACAGGCCGGCCGTGGAGGCGACGGACAGGTCGATCTCGCCGGCCACGACGAGCAGCGTCATCGGCAGCGCGATCAGCGCGATCGGCAGGGTGTTGCCGATGAGGAAGGACAGGTTGAGGGCGTTGCCGAAGCCGTCGACGAAGCCGAAGGACAACAGCAGCAGGACGATCAGGAGCGCGCCGACGACCGTGTCCCAGCGGACCGCGCGCGTCAGGGAGTCAGGCATGGCGGGCGTTCCTCTTCTTCAGGGCGGTAGCCACGCGCAGCGCGACGATCCGGTCGACCGCGATGGCGAGGATGAGCAGGATGCCGTTGATGGCGAGCACCCAGACGGAGCTGACGCCGAGGGCGGGCAGCACGCTGTTGATCGAGGTCAGCAGCAGGGCGCCGAGCGCCGCGCCGTAGACGCTGCCGGAGCCGCCGGTGAAGACGACGCCGCCGACCACCACCGCGCTGACGACGGTGAGTTCGTAGCCGCTGCCGGTCCCGGAGTCGACGTTGCCGAAGCGGGCCAGGTACATGGCGCCGGCGAGACCGGCGAGGCCGCCGCAGAAGGTGTAGGCGGCCAGGATCCGCTTGCGGACGGGGATGCCGGCCAGGCGGGCGGCCTCCGGGTTGGAGCCGAGCGCGTACAGCTCGCGGCCGCTGCCGAAGTGCTTGAGGTAGTACGCCGTGGCCACCAGCACCGCCAGCGCGATCAGGGCCAGCCAGGGCACCGCGGAGATGCCGCCGGAGCCGAAGTCCACGAAGGAGCCGGGCAGGTCGGCCGCGGTGATCTGGCGGGAGCCGACCCAGATGGAGTCGACGCCGCGGATGATGTAGAGCGTGCCGAGGGTGACGACGAGCGCGGGCACCTGGCCGAGGCTGACGAGCAGGCCGTTGAGCAGACCGCAGCCGATGCCGAGCAGCGCGGCCAGCACGACCGCCACCACGGGGTTGCCGCCGCCGTGCAGGTAGTCGCCGGCGGCGAAGGCGGTGATGCCGAGGGTGGAGCCGACCGACAGGTCGACGTTGCGGGTGATGACGACCAGGGACTGGCCGGTGGCGACGAGGACCAGAATGGTCGCGTTCAGCAGGAGGTCCTTGATGCCCTGCTCGGACAGGAACTCGCTGTTGCCCGTCTGGGTGACGGCGATCATCACCAGGAAGACGACCAGGATGGCCAGTTCGCGCATCTTGAACACGCGGTCGACCAGCCGGGTGCCGCTGGACCTGGGCACGTCGGCGACGGGGGCTTCGTTGGGGGTGACGACCGTCATGCGGCTGCCCTCCCGGTGGCTGCGGCCATCACGGTTTCCTCGGTGGCTTCGGCGCGCGGGATCTCTGCGGTCAGCCGGCCCTCGTGCATCACCAGCACGCGGTCGGCCATGCCGAGGATCTCGGGCAGGTCGGAGGAGATCATCAGTACGGCGACGCCGTCGGCGGCCAGCTGCGACAGCAGCCGGTGCACCTCTGCCTTGGTGCCGACGTCGATGCCGCGGGTCGGCTCGTCGACGATCAGCACCTTGGGGCCGGTGGCGAGCCACTTGGCGAGGACGACCTTCTGCTGGTTGCCCCCGGACAGGGTGGAGACGGCGTCGGCGATCCGGGCGTACTTGACCTGGAGCTTGACGGCCCAGTCCAGGGAGCGGCTGCGCTCGGCGCTACGGTCCACCAGGCCCGCCCGGACGGTGGAGCGCAGTCCGGTGAGGCCGATGTTCCGCTCGATGGACATGTCCATCACCAGGCCCTGTGCGCGCCGGTCCTCGGGGACCAGGGCGAGCCCGGCCGCCATCGCGGTGGAGGGGGCGCCGTTGGTCAGCGCACTGCCGTCCACCTCGACCTCGCCGGCGTCCCAGCGGTCGACGCCGAAGACGGCTCGCGCCACCTCGGTGCGGCCGGCGCCGACGAGTCCCGCGAGACCGACGATCTCACCGCGCCGTACCTCGAAGGAGACGTCGGTGAACACGCCCTCGCGGGTCAGCCGGCGGACGCTGAGGGCGACCTCGCCGGGCTCGACGTCCTGCTTGGGGTAGAGCTCGTCGAGGTCCCGGCCCACCATGCGGCGGACGAGGTCGTCCTCGGTCATGCCGGCGACGGGCTCGCTGGCGATCCAGGCGCCGTCGCGCAGGGTGGTCACCCGCTGGCAGATCTCGAAGATCTCCTCCAGCCGGTGCGAGATGAACAGGACGGCGGCGCCCTGGTCGCGCAGAGTGCGCACGACGCCGAACAGGCGGGCCACCTCGCTGCCGGTGAGGGCGGCGGTCGGCTCGTCCATGATCAGGACGCGGGCGTCGAAGGAGAGGGCCTTGGCGATCTCGACGATCTGCTGGTCGGCGATCGACAGGCCGCGGGCGGGGCGGTCGGGGTCGAGTTCGACGCCGAGGCGCTGCATCAGGGCCAGGGTCGCGTTGTGCGTGGCCTTGTGGTCGATGCGGCCGAGCGCGCGCCGCGGCTGGCGGCCCATGAAGATGTTCTCGGCGATCGACAGGTCCGGGAAGAGCGTGGGCTCCTGGTAGATCACGGCGATGCCGGCGTCGCGGGCGTCGCCGGGACCGTGGAAGACGACGGGCTCACCGTCGAGCAGCACCCGGCCGGCGTCCGGCCGGTGCACCCCGGCGAGCGTCTTGATGAGGGTCGACTTGCCCGCGCCGTTCTCGCCCGCGAGGGCGTGCACTTCACCGGGGAACAGCTCCAGGGAGACGTCCCGCAGGGCACGTACCGCGCCGAAGGACTTCGAGACGTCCTCGAGCGCCAGCACAGGGGCCGGACCCGTGTCGGACGGGTGGGTCATGAGGGGCTCCTCGACGACGCCGACGAAGGCTTCACGGCGTCGTGAAAGGTTTCAACTGGGTTGCCGGGACGTTAGGCATGCTGGCCATGTCACGTCAATGGGTCCGCCGCGAAAAGTTTTCGAGATGCCTTCGAGAGCCAAAGGTCACGGTCAGGCTACGGACGAGAGCCTTTGCCGGAACGCTTGACACACCCACCGGCGACTCCTAGCTTCGGCTACTGAATCGATTCATACGGAAGCCGTTCCGGCCCGACGTCACAGGAGCCCTGAAGTGACCGAGCTCGCCGCGGTGAAGGCCGCGCTCAAAACCCAGGCAGTCGAGACGCCGTCGTGGGCGTACGGGAACTCGGGGACCCGGTTCAAGGTGTTCGCGCAGCAGGGCGTTCCCCGCACTCCGCAGGAGAAGCTGGACGACGCGGCCCAGGTGCACGCCGTCACGGGCGTCGCGCCGACCGTGGCGCTGCACATCCCGTGGGACAAGGTCGACGACTACGCCGCGCTGGCCAAGCACGCGGAAGAGCGCGGCCTGAAGCTGGGCGCGATCAACTCCAACACCTTCCAGGACGACGACTACAAGCTCGGCAGCATCTGCCACGCCGACCCGGCGATCCGGCGCAAGGCACTCGACCACCTCCTGGAATGCGTCGACATCATGGACGCCACCGGCTCCCGCGACCTGAAACTCTGGTTCGCCGACGGCACCAACTACCCCGGCCA
>NZ_JBVIIE010000108.1:0-9289 GCF_055569945.1 Streptomyces sp. NPDC031340 | reverse complement strand
GTTCACCGCTGCACAGCACCAGCCGCAGTCCGTCCAGCGAGCCCGGCCGCACCGGGACGTCGGCGAGTTCGTACAGCAGCGACGGCACCACGCTGAGCAGTACGGTGACGGCCCCTCCGACTACGGCGGCGACGACCCCTGCCGGGTCACGGGCGGCGTCGGGAGCCGCCATGACCAGGCGGGCACCGGAGCCCAGGGCGCCGAAGACCTCCCGCACCGAGGCGTCGAAACCGTCGCCGGCCAGGGCGAGTACCGAGTCCCGCGGGCCGAGTCCGTACTCCTCGCGCAGGAATTGCAGGTGGGAGACGGCGTTGCCGTGGGTGGTGACGACGCCCTTGGGCCGGCCGGTGGAGCCGGAGGTGTACGTGACGTACGCGGCGCCGTCCGGGCGCACCCGAACGTCCGGATCGACGTCCGGCGATGTGTCGGTGGAGGCCGCGTCGATCAGCAGCACCGGACGCCCCGCGCTGCCCGGGAGCACGACGGCTGTGTCGCGGCGGGCCAGCACGAGGACGGGCTCGGCGTCGTCGAGGAGCAGGCGCAGCCGGTCGGCGGGCGCCGCCGTGTCGAGTGCCAGGTACGCGGCGCCGGTCTTCAGCACGGCCAGCCGGGCGACCACGGAGTCGGCCGAGCGCGGCAGGCACAGGGCGACCAGGTCCTCCGGGCCGGTCCCCAGCGCGATGAGGCGGTGCGCCAGCCGGTTGGCCCGCGCGTTCAGCTCACCGTACGTCCAGGTGGTGCCGTCCGCGTCCACCACCGCGGGCCGGTCCGGCGCCTCGTGCACCTGCTCTTCGACGAGCCGGTGCAGGGCGGGACCGGCGGGCCGCGGGGCGCCGGTGTCGTTCCACTCCTCGACGGTCTGCCGGTACTCGGCGCCGGTGAGCAGCGGCAGCTCGGACAGCGGGGCCTGCGGACGGTCGGCCACCGCAGCGAGCAGGGTGAGCAGGTGGCCGGCCATGCGTTCCATCCGGTCGGCGTCGAACAGCCCGGTGTTGTAGCGCAGTTCGCCGTCCAGCGTCAGGCCGTCGACCAGCGCGAAGGTCAGGTCGAACTTCGAGCGGGTGATGCCGACAGGGATCTCCTCGACGTCAAGGCCGCTCAGCACCGGGTCGCCGCCGGCCGTGTTGAGGACGAGCATCACCTGGAAGAGCGGGCTGCGGGTGAGATCGCGTTCGGGGTGCAGTTCCTCGACGAGCCGCTCGAAGGGCAGCTCGGCGTGGTCCCAGGCGTCCAGCACGCGGTCGCGGACCCGCTCCAGCAGCTCCTCGAACGTCGGATCGCCCGACAGGTCGCCACGCAGCACGAGGGTGTTGACGAAGAAGCCGATCAGCGGTTCGAGGTCCGGGTCGTCGCGGTGCGCGATCGGGGTGCCGATCGCCACGTCGTCCTGGCCGGCGCAGCGACCCAGCAGCAGTTGCACGCAGGCGGCCAGGACCATGAACAGCGTGGCCCGGCGCGCATGGGCCATGGTGCGCAGCCGCGCCGTCACGTCGGCCGCCACGGTGAACTCGACCGCCGCGCCGTCGGCGGCGGCGCCGGCCTGCCGGGGCCGGTCGGTGGGCAGGTCCAGCGGCGGTACACCGGTCAGCACGTCCTGCCAGTACGCGAGGTCCGCCTCCAGCATCGCGCCGCCGAGCCCCGCCCGCTGCTCCTCGGCGTAGGCGGCATAGCTGCGGGTCAGTTCCGGCAGCACGGGCCGGGTCCCGACCACCGCGGCGTCGTAGCAGGCACCGATCTCGGCCACCAGATTCCGAACGGACTCGGCGTCGAAGACACTGTGGTGCACGGTCAGCCCGAATACGTGCTCCCGCGGGCCCGTGCGCAGCAGCACAGCCCGCCACAGCGGCGCGGTGGCGAGGTCGAACGGCCGCTCCGCCAGCGTGCCGAGCGCCGCTTCGGCGGTCCGGAAACCGTCCACGGGTACGACCGGCAGCTCGACCGGGACCTCGTCCAGGACGACTTGGTGCGGCACGTCGTCGGTGACCTCGAAACGGGTGCGCAGCACAGCGTGCCGGGCCACGACCGTCGCCAGGGCGTCCTGCAGCGCCTCGGCGCGCAGGTCGCCGGTCAGGCGCCAGGCCAGCGCCACGGTGTACTCGGGACTGCCGGGTTCCAGCCGGTCGAGGAACCAGAGTCGTTGCTGCGCGAAGGACAGCGGTGCGATCCGCTGCTGACCAGGCATGCTTCCTCCACCGGTGGGATTCTTGGGACTGCGGTGGCCGGGAGGCTCAGGGCATGGGGACCGGCCGGGCCGGGGTGACCCCGGTCAGTCGGCGGAATTCCTCCGGGCGGATGTTGCCGCCGCTGACGACGGCGACGACTCCGCCGGACGACGGCAGGGTGCGGGCGCCGGCCAGCGCCAGCGCGCCGGTGGGCTCCACCGTCATGCCCTGCGCGCCCAGGTCCCGCAGGGCGTGCAGCACGGCGGCGTCGTCGACCACGACGATCCCCTCGACGAACCGCTGCAACAGCGGGAAGGTGAACTCACCCGGGGTCTGGGCGTGCACGCCGTCGCAGATCGTCGTCGGGGGCGCTATCGAGACGCGCCGCCCCAGCGCCAGGGATCGCGCGGTGTCGTCGGCCCCGGCGGGTTCGACCCCGAGGACCCGGATCGGACGTCCGCTGAGGGCGACGGCGGTCGCGACGCCGGCGAGCAACCCGCCGCCGCCGACCGGCACCACGACGGTGGTGGCATCCGGAACCTGGTCGAGGATCTCGAAACCGACCGAGGCCTGTCCGGCGACGACCAGCGGATGATCGAACGAGGACACCACCACGGCGCCGGTCTCCTCGGCGATCTCGCCGACGCGCGCGCTCCGGGCCTCGTTGCCGCCGTCGCAGAGCACGACGCGCGCTCCGAGGGCCCGTACCGCCTCCCGCTTGTGGCTGCTGGAGGTGCGCGTCATCACCACGGTCGCCGTGACGCCGAGGCGTCGGGCCGCCCAGGCGACCGCGATGCCGTGGTTGCCCGAGGACCCGACCACGACATCGGTCGCGCCGAGGCCGGACAGCGCGTTGAAGGCGCCGCGGAGTTTGAACGACCCGGTGAGCTGAAGGTTCTCGCACTTGAGCCGAACCCCGCTGCGGCTGTCGACGGTGACCGGCGTGACGCGGGCCGTCCCGGCCAGCCGCCAGGGCGCCGCCCGGCAGGCGGCGGCGAACTCTTCCGGCACCTCCCGGTCGGCGGGCGCGCCGAGCGGCCCGGGGGCCGTCGAGGGCACCGCTGGCATCGGGGTGGTCGTCTCGAAGGTCATCTGTGCCTCCGGCCGGGTCGGTGCGGCCGGGCCGGGACGCTCATCAGGCCTGTCCCGCCTGTTCCAGGTGGCGGCGCAGACTCAGCGGGCGCATGTCGGTCCACACCTGATCGATGTGCGCCAGGCACTCCTCTTTCGTGCCGCTGGTGCCCTCGGCGCGCCAGCCTTCGGGCACCGGCTTGCCGACACGCCAAATGGAGTACTGCTCCTCCTCGTTGACGACGACCTGGTAGGGAAGTGCGCTGGTTTCAGGCATGGTGGAACCCCGTTCATGGTGAGAGGCATGCGGTCCGGACGACGTGCCGACCGGGCGGCGGCGGGCAGCACAATGCGCCCGCCGGACAAGGGGGAAGGTCACACGCGAAGGGCCGTGTGCAGGAGTACGTTGGCTCCGGTGACCAGGTCCTCGGGGGCCGTGTACTCGTCGGGGGCGTGGCTGACGCCCCCGACGCTCGGCACGAAGATCACGGCGATGGGCGCGACGGCGGCCACGATCTGCGCGTCGTGGCCGGCTCCGCTGTACATGGGCAGGTATGCCAGCCCCAGGTGTCCCGCGGCGCGCCGGATCGCCTCGCGCAGCGGTTCGGCGGTACTCACCGCCTCGGAACGCATGGTGACGCGCGACTCGATCTCGACACCGTGCACGCCGGCCAGGCGCTGCGCTTCGGCGAGGATCGCCGCTTCGGCCTTGCGCAGCCGGTCCATGTCGCCGTCGCGGATCTCGGCCGACATCCTGACGAGGCCGGGGATGACGTTGGTCTGGCCCGGCAGCGCGTCGAGGATGCCCACGGTTCCCGCGGCGCACAGCTTGTCGTCCTTGGCGACGGCCTCGATCGCGAGCACGAGGCGGGCCGCCACCACCAGCGCGTCCCAGCGCTGGTTCATCGGCGTCGTCCCCGCGTGCATCTGGCGTCCGGTCACCTCGAACTCGACGATCGTGCGGCCGACGATGGCGTCGACCACGCCGATCGGCACGCCGGCGGCCTCGAGCACGGGGCCCTGTTCTATGTGGATCTCCAGATAGGCGGCGACGGAGCCGGGTGCCCAGGCGGCCCGGTCGACGGCGTCGATGCTGCCGCCGGCCCGGGCCAGCGCCTCACCCAGCGGCACACCGTTCCGGTCGACGACGCCCGTCGGGTCGGGCAGCCGTCCGGCGACCGCCAGCGAACCCCAGAAAGGGACCGGGACGTGGGCGCCTTCCTCATTGGCGAACGCGACGACCACCGGTTCGTAGGCGAGGGGAACCTGGTGTTCGGTCAGCACCCGCAGCACCTCGAGCGCGGCGATCACGCCGTAGGTGCCGTCGAGGGTGCCGCCACGCGGGACCGTGTCGAGGTGCGAGCCCATGACGAGGGCAGGGCGGTCGCTCACGTGGGCGCGCCGGATGACGAGGTTGCCGGCCTGGTCGATCTCACTGGTCAGCCCGCACTCGGCCGCGACCCGGCGCAGGTAGTCCCGGGCGGCGTCCTCCTCCGGCGTGAAGCCGAGCCGGGTGACACCTCCGCGGGGATCCGCCCCGCAGTCGTCCAGCCCGCGCAGCGTCGCCAGCATCCTGACGCCGTCGGCCCGCAGGCCGGCGTGCCCGGCCAGGCCGGCTGGCATCGCGTTCGACGGTCGCAAAGTCTGTTCTCCCAACCTCAACGACGGACGTGCCTCGACAGAGGGATCCACTTCGAAGCTCCGGTGAATGGCAAACCATGGCGCGAGCAGCTGGTTTTCGACGGAAACGACCGGTCGGATTCCCGGGAAGAGCGACCGTGTTGCCGACAGGCATTGCATATCCGCTGGCGGAACCGTGATACAGCACCTCGCGTGCTGCCGCTGTGCATTACCCGGAGGTATTTGTGACCCCTCCGCCGGAGCGACTTAAGCGGTTCGTGGCCAAGCCGGACACGCTCGGCGGCACCACCCCAGGGTGGCCCATCCGGCCGAGATCAGCCACAGCCATAACCGGCCAATCCTCCTGCGGCGCCATCGGAGACCCCGGCAGGTCGATTCACCTCAGCTTCTCCACCGTCCGGCCGTGCTCACGCGCACTGTCACCCTTCGACCGGGAAACGTCCACGACCTGCGACAACCAGGGCGCTGATCTGCTCGTGTCCCTCACATGGGGTACCCCGGCCGCTCTGGAGGCGGGATCCGTCCGAAAGGTTCGACTCCCGTGACTTGCCACCCCAGGGCCCGCCCCGCAGTCCCAATTCCTCGGCCATCAAGGAACGGCAGGACGACTTATTGACATGGTTGGGGAGGGGTGACTAGCGTTCTGCCGCTCGGTGCCCCTGATTCCCTTCTACCGGTTCCGCATTTCTGTGGAAGAACTGTCGGCTCCCGCGAACGGCAAGTCGGGAACGCTGCACGGGAACGTCGCATCTTCGAGAGCGCACGCGAGCACGTCGTTCGAGCACGGCCTTTCAGCCCGTTCTCCGAGGGAGTCAAGCACATGCGCTTCGGCATAATGTTCTTTGCCGCGTCGTCCGCGGGCGGCGCACAGGAGACCTACCGCACCATGGTCGAGGCGGCGAAGCGGGCGGACGAGGGCGGCCTGGCCGCCGTGTGGACTCCGGAGCGCCACTTCGACGAGTTCGGCGGGGTCTTCCCCAATCCGGCCCTCACCAGCGCCGCGCTCGCCACGGTCACCCGGCGGATCCAGTTGCGGGCCGGCAGCCTCATCTCGCCGTTGCACCAGACCGTGCGGATCGCGGAGGAGTGGTCGGCCGTCGACAACCTGTCCGGCGGGCGGGTGGCGGTGTCGTTCGGCTCCGGGTGGAACACCAACGACTTCGTCCTGTACCCCGACCGCTACGAGTCCCGGCACGAGGTGATGCGTGAACAGATCGACACCGTGAGGAGGTTGTGGGCAGGCGATTCGGTCAAACTGGTCAACGGCAGCGGACGCATGACCGCAGTCAGGCTGTATCCGCGTCCGGTGCAGGAGCAGTTGCCGGTGTGGGTCACCTCCTCGGGGAATCCGCAGACCTTCGTCAACGCCGGTGTGGCCGGCGCTCACCTGCTCAGCCACCTGATCGGCCAGGACATCGACCAACTGGCGGAGAAGATCGCCTCCTACCGCCGCGCCCGGGCCGACAACGGGCACCGTCCGGAGGACGGCATCGTCTCGCTGATGCTCCACACCCACCTGCACGACGACGCCGACGAGGCCGAACGGCGGGCACGTGTCCCGTTCCGCGAGTACCTGCGCTCGGCCGTCGTCCTGGAACGCAAGTCGGCGGTCGGCGGCGGCACCATCAGCGGCGGCTTGCGCATGCCCGAGGAGGAGATCCCCGCTGACGTCCTGGAAGAGCTGCTCGACATGACCTACGAGCGCTATTTGCGCCACGGCTCGCTGATCGGTTCACCCGCCGGCTGCCTGCCGATGGTGGAACGGCTGGAGCGGGCGGGCGTGGACGAGGTGGCCTGCCTGATCGACTTCGGGCTGACGGGGCGCCAGATCATCGAGGGGATCGACCCGCTGGTCACCCTGGCCGGGCTGACCGCTCAAGGTCCGGTCGAGTGACTGAGTGCGTCGTGGCAGACCGAATGCGTCCACCGCGGTCCCTCCTGGGTGCGGCTGTCACCCGCACAGGTTCGGTCAGACCGCCCGGGACGGCGGGAGCGGCGCTGTCCCGGACGACATGAGGGACGTGGAGTGGGCCGAGGTCCACCCCGCTCACCGGCCCCGCGGTGGCCACCACCGCGGCGAACACCTCCCTGTACAGGCCGCTGAGCACCTCCACGTTCCATGCCCGACCGCCACACCTGCGGCCGCCCGCCGTGTACGCCGCGCCGGAGCCGGTCGTTCCCCCGGCGGCAGCCGCCTCCGTCCGATCCTGCTCCAGGACTTCCCGTCCAGGCATCCGACTCCTGCCTCGCCCGCGTCGCGGCAAGGAGACGTGGACGCGCCGCGTCGCCAGGGCTGGACGGTCTCGCCGATCGCCCGGTGGTCTGCGGCAGGGCGGCCTTCGGCGGTCAGGTCCACTCCGGGGTCATCGGGCTTGCGGTGCGATGCCTTCGAGGACGATGGTGGGCAGAGATGTGTCCGGCCGCGTGCCTGGTTGGGGGGCGGGTGGGTTCATCGCCGTGCCGAACAGGAGGGCGAGGAGCACGACGGCGGTGTGCGTCGGTTCGACGTCGGTTCGCAGCCGGCCGAGTTCCTGTTCGCTGCGCAGGTACTCGGCGAGGCGTCCCGGCGGGCCGGGGAGCATGCCCGGGGGTGGGGTGACGCGGGCGAGTTCGGGGTCGGTGAGGATCGCCAGTTCCAGCGGGAGGATGCCGGCGCGCAGGGTGGCGAGGCGGTTGAGGCAGTCGGTGAGGTTGGCGACTGCAGCACCGCGATGCTCGACCTGCCGGCCGACACGGTCGTCGACAGTCAGCGCCGGCCCGCGCACCCGCTACGTGGTCACCGCCGCCGCGAGAACCCTGGCGCCCGCCCGCCGGCTGCTCGGCTCCCGCACCCTCGACGCGTACCTGCGCGCCTTCAAGGGCGCCGCCTGACGCGGGCGGTCATGCGGCGTGCCGGACGGTGCTTCCGCGGCCCGGGCTGCGAGCCGTCGGCGCGGCCCCGGGCACAGGCCGGCCAGAAGAGAGGTCGCCGTCGTCGGGGCGGTGAGCGGTACCGGGGCAAAGTGACGGGCTTCGGTCGGCGCCCTGTGTCCGACGGACCCGTGAATCCGCCGAGGCGGGAGCGACAGGCTTCGGTCGGCGCCCTGGTCCGGCGGCGCCGTCAATCCGCAGAAGTGGGCTCAGAACTCTCCCTGCCTCCGGCGCGCGGGCCGCGCTCCCTGCCTCTGGCGCCCCTCGTCACGGGCTTGCTGGAAGGCCTCGGAGATCGTCTCCGCGGCCCCGGACAGCGCTCCCTTGGTCTTGCCGCGGGCGCCGGATTCGGTGAGCTTCCCGGTGAGTTCGGTCAGGCCGGCCGGCTTGCGCGGGCCTGCCTCCAGGTCGAGGCGGTTGCACGCCTCGGCGAAGCGCAGATACGTGTCGACGCTGGCCACCACGATCCGTATGTCGATCTTGAGTATCTCGATGCCTACCAGGGAGACGCGCACGAACGCGTCGATCACCAGCCCCCGGTCGAGAATGAGCTCCAGTACGTCGTAGAGGCCACTGGAACCTCCGCCGCCGCCCTGCTGTGTCGTCATGGTCATCACGACCAGCCCCTTGCCGTATGTGTATTCCGCACGCGCGTTGCCCCGCCACGCCCGCAGTCCGGTTCCGAACGGGGGCGCTGCGCGGTGTTCCCGCTGGTCGCCGTGGCCTCGGCGGCTGCTGTTGCGGCCTGACTGGAAATGAGCAGTCTTTCGCTGCCGACCTGCGTGTTGCTCAGTTCGGAGAGCGGAATGCATCGGAGTTGGCTGTAGTCAGTGCTGGTGTTTTCGGTCCCTGAACCGTTCCGGGTTTGATCGAGACTCTAGGTCGTGACTGTGACCTGGGGTTTCGTGGTTTCGCGGTGGTAGAGGACCCGGGCTACCACACCGGGCTGCTGGCCGTACTCGGCGGCAATCCGACACACCAGCTCCAGACAGTCCCGTTGGATCCAGAGGGCGCGTTGATCCTGCTTCCCGGGATGGGCGGACCGACCGGCGGCAATGTCCGCCTCCAAAACCGCCTCCACCACCCGCAGCGGATCCTGCGAAGCGCAACGGGCCAGAGCGCTGCGCACTTCCCGCACGCTGGACTGCACCGTCTGCTTCCGGCTCAGACGCTCCAGCGCCGGGGGCACACCCATGGGGGAGGGGTGCACGGTGTTGCGGCGCTCTTGGAGGTGAGCAATCCTCAGTCGCTGGCCAGGGAGTTGCTCAGTTTTGCGGAGCGCAGCTCGGTAGTAGTTACTAACAGGTAATTCCGAGGTCGGGTTGAGTGTGGACTCTGTGAAGTTGGCTTGACCTGCGGTTTTGGTGATGGCTCCAGGGTTTGTTCAAGCAGAGCCTTGGTTGCTCATGGGGGACTGCTGCAGGGTTGGGTGACACCTGACCTGGCTTGCTGAGAGGCGGCCTGGAAGGATGTCGCAGTGCCCAAGCCGTATCCCAAGGAGTTCC
>NZ_JBVIIE010000107.1:0-9584 GCF_055569945.1 Streptomyces sp. NPDC031340 | reverse complement strand
TGGCCGGGGTAGTTGGTGCCGTCGGCGAACCAGAGTTTCAGGTCGCGGGAGCCGGTGGCGTCCATGATGTCGACGCATTCCAGGAGGTGGTCGAGCGCCTTGCGCCGGATCGCCGGGTCGGCGTGGCAGATGCTGCCGAGCTTGTAGTCGTCGTCCTGGAAGGTGTTGGAGTTGATCGCGCCGAGCACGACTCCGTGATCGCGGGCGAACGCGGCGAGCTTGCCGTAGTCGTCGACCCTGTCCCACGGGATGTGCAGGGAGACGGTGGGAGCCACGCCGGTGAACTCGTGCACCTTCGCCGCGTCCTGCAGCTTCTCCCAGGGATCGCGGGGGACGCCCGGCTGGGCGAACACCTTGAAACGCGTGCCGGAGTTGCCGTAGGCCCACGACGGCGTCTCGATCCGCTGGGCCGCGAGGGCCGCCTTCACCGCGGACAGGTCTGGCATGACCACCTCTGAATATCGCAGGCCACGACGCTGCCGTGGAGGTGGGGCGCCGGTGCCGGACTGAACAGCCTGAACTGTTTGAATCGTTTCAGGGAAACTAGCCGCAGGGTGCGGACGCCGTCAAGATGTTCGGGCCCTCGTGCTGCCCGGTGCAGGGGGAGGTGAATTTCCGCCTTGCTGGGCCTTGACGGCGGGAGCGGCGGGCGTGAGGATGTCGTGAAACGTTTCACGGGCGTGGCTCGGATGGCTACACGTGTCACCGGCCCGTCGCAGGCGGTCGGCCGTCGCCCTCCCGGTGGGAGGGCGACGGCCGACGGCTTGTGGGACCACGGACGCTCAGGACAGGACGGCCGGCCTGAGCACTTCCTCGCACCACCGGCGGAACGAGGTGGGAGCGGGCGGTGCTGTGCGGTGCTCCTCGTCGTAGGCCCCGTTGTTCTGGGCCACCGCCATGTCCACGAGGCCCTGGGCCGACGCCTCGGACGCGCCGTGCCGGATCATCGCCTCCCGGTAGTCGCCCAGCGCGGCCTGCCGGTAGCGGACCGGCCGCCCCAGCACCTCGGACATGACCTGGGCCATTCCGTCGGGGGAGAGGGCGTCGGGGCCGACCACCGGACGTCCTCGCGACCGGTCCAGGAGCCGTCGAGCAGCAGCTCGGCGGCTTTCGCGGCGATGTCGCGGGTGGCGACGGTCGCGAGCACCCGGTCCCCGGGGTACGCCCAGGAGAACGTGCCCCCGCTCCTGATCGACCCGGCCTGCCGCAGCAGGTTCTCCATGAAGGCCGGCGGCCGTAGGGACCGGTACGCCACGCCCGTGCCCGCGATCAGCTCGTCCATGGCGTGCGCCGCCGACAGATGCCCGCCGGTCTTTCCGATGCCGCGGCCCATGCTCGACAGGCCGACGACCCGCCGGACGCCGTGGACACCGATCGCCTCGCAGGCCGGCCGGGTGCTGTCGAGGTAGTGGCCCTCGACGCCGGCCGCGCGGAGGTCCGGCGGCACCAGCAGGAACACGCGGTCCGCACCCGCGAAGGCCTTCATGACGACGTCGGCGTCGAGATGGGAGCCCCGCACGACGTCGGCCCGCTCGCTCACGCGGGCCGGCAGCCGCGCGGGGTCACGCGCGATCACCCGGACCGGTTCCCCGCTGTCGAGGAGACGGTCGACGAGTTGCCGGCCGATCGAGCCGGTGGGCGTGGTGATGACAATCAAAGGAGGCTCCGGGGAAGTGGCGGGAGGGCGGCGACGCCGGATCGCGACGACCGGACGCGGCCTGTGCGTCGATCCTCGAACGCGTCCCGGCCGGACGGAAGGACCGATCGGATCGCGCTTGTTACCCTCAGGGCAATACCGACACGGCCATACCCGAACGGCAACACCGAAGGGGAGGTGCCAGACCGTGGAGTCCCGGCCCCTGCGCTACTTCGTCGCCGTCGCCGAAGAGCTCAATTTCGCCCGCGCCGCGGACCGGTTGGGCATCTCCGCCCCGCCGCTGTCCCGCGCGATCCGCAAACTCGAGGCGGAGTTGGGCGTCACCCTGTTCGACCGCACCACACACAGCGTCGCCCTGACCCCGGCCGGAGAGGTGCTCCTGGCCGAGGCCAGGGTCGCGCTGGAGGCCCTGGAGGCGGCCGGCCGCCGGGCGCGGCGCGCGGCCGGCCCCGATCCGAAGCTGGTCCTGGCCGTCAAGGCCGACGGCGACGCCGGCCTGCTGGAGACCGTCCTGGCGCGTTACGCGGCCGAGCCGGTCGCGCGGCCGGTCGCGATCCGGCTGTCCGGCTGGGGCGAGCAGGCCGCTCTCCTGCGCCGGGGCGAGGCGGACGCCGCGCTGCTCTACGAGCCGTACGACACCACCGGCCTCGACAGGGAGACGGTGGCCGTCGAACCGCGCGTCGCCGTTCTCCCGGCCGCCCACCCCCTCGCCGCCCGTGACCGTGTCCGCCTCGCCGACCTCGGCCTGCCGGGCGTCGAGCCCGGCCGTCCCGACGGGCCGGCCCGCTACCTCGACGAGGTCGTCGAGCGGTACGCCGTCGCCGACCTGCCCCAGTTGCTGACCCTGGTGGAACTCGGCGAGCTCGTGACCCTGCTGCCGCTGTCGGTCACCCGCCGCTACCGGCGTCCGGGCCTCGCCTACCGCGAGGTCCCGGACGCGCCCCCGGCGGTCCTCTCGGTCGCCTGGCCCCAGCAGTCCCGCTCCACGGCGACGGCGGCGCTGGTGCGGGTGGCGACGTCCGTGCGGGCACCGGGGACGGCGTCCGCGCAACCCGGGCCGATGTCCGTGCGGGCACCGGGGCCGCCGCGTCGATCGCCGCAGTACTGAGGAGCCTCCTCGATGTCGTCCTCGGTGATGAGGGCGAGCGGGCTCCGGGCGATCTTGTCCGCCTTCCCGCCGTCGAGCGGGGCGACGGCCTTGCGGACGGCCGTCTCCCCGATCAGCCTCGGGGATCGGCCATGGTGGCGGAGACAGGCCGTCCGGGGCCGATCTCGACCTGGTACTTCAGGTGGGCATGCCTGAGCTGGTGAGAGGAGCCACCGGGACGGCAGGTGGTGTGCTCTCACCGGTCTCGCTGTGTGCGGGTCGTTGTTGCAGAGCGGTGTGCAGCGCGGCGTGCAGCAGGAGGCGCGCGGGCAGTCCCAGCCCGCTCGCGTCGACGGCCATACCGAGGAGAGGCCCGGCGAGCGGGGTCAGGGTGCGGGCAAGCGACTGCACCTGCGGGACCAGCGAGATCCGGGGCAGTCTGATGACGATGGTCAGGGGCACGGCAGTGTCCTTTGGCCGATCAAGCCACGGAGGTGGCTTGTTTTGCCGGTTTTCCTCAGGACAGTCCGCTTCCGAGGCGCGTGAATGGCTTGGCGCCTTCATCCACGCCAACAGAGGGTGAACGGAAGTGTGGTCCGCTCGGACGGGAATCACCCATTTCTCAGCCCCTCGGCCTGCTGGCCGGCGGCGGAGAGGCCGGTGCCGAGTGCGAGTACGCGGTGGCGGCGCGTGGGGGCGTGGTCGGGGTGAGCAGACGGGGGGCGGTGGCGGCGGTGACGGTGGCTGTGGTGGCGCTGGCGGCGATGGTGGTCCAGGCAACGGGGCCGAGGGGCGTGCAGCCGAAGAAGTGACTCAGACCCGGCGTCTGCACGACGGTGAGGAGGGCCGCTGTGGAGAGGGCGGCGGTGGCCAGGACCAGGGGGCTGCGCCAGTCGGTGATGAGGGTCTGGCCGAGCTGGGCGGTGACCAGGGCTGCCAGTCCCATGGTGTCGGCGCGGCGGGCACGGCCGGTGAGGCGGCCGGTCTGCCACGCGAGAATCGCGGCCAGGGTGGTGGCGGTGCCGCGGATGGCCAGCAGTCGCGCCAGGGCGGGCCCCATGAGGGTGGGAGCGGGCTGGTCCATCGCGGTGGTGCCGGCGGCCGTGGTGCGGTGGGCGAGGGCGACGGCCAGGGCGGGGAGCATGTCGGTGAGGAGGTTGACCAGAAGGAGCTGGCGGGTGCGGAGGGGGGCCCGGCCGGCGAGTGCGGTGCCGAGGATGGTGAAGGCGACCTCGCCGGCGTTGCCGCCGACGAGGATGGCGACGGCGTCGCGGACGCTGGCCCACAGGGCACGTCCCTCGTGCAGGGCGTCCAGGATGCGGGTGAGGTCGGGGTCGCTCAGGACGAGGTCGGCGGCGGCGCGTGCGGCGGTGGATCCGTGGGCCCCGACGCCGATACCGATGTCGGCGAGACGGATGGCGGCTGCGTCGTTGACGCCGTCGCCGACCATGGCGACGACGTGCCCGGCCTCACGCAGGGCCTGAACGATCCGGACCTTGTGCTCAGGTGATACGCGGGCGAAGAGACTGGCCCGGTCGATGGCCGGGATGCGGTCGGTGGCCGACAGGGAATCGATCACGGAGCCGGTGACGACGGTCTCCGTGTGCGGGATGCCGAGGTCGCGGGCGATGGCGGCGGCGGTGGCCGGATGGTCGCCGGTGATCATGACGATCCGTACACCCGCGTCGGTGAGGCGTTTGACGGCGTCGGAGGCTGTGGGGCGGGGAGCGTCGGCGATGGCCAGGAAACCCAGCAGCGTCAGATCGTGGACCAGGTCGGTCACCGTGTCGGCCGGCACGGCGGTACTGGTCGCCTGTTCCGCCGATTGCCCCCGGTGATCGATGCCCGGTGCGTCCACGGGTAGAGCGGCCCGGGCGACGGCCAGGACGCGCAGGCCCTGGTCGGCGAGCTGCCGCAGCATGCGGTGGGCGGCTTGCAGCCGCTGATCGTCGAGCGGGGCCAGGCCGCTGTCACTCCCGACCTGGCCGTTGCGATGGTCAGCGGGGCCGGCCGGAACGAGGGTGGTGGTGCAGCGCTTGAGGATGATCTCGGGCGCTCCTTTGACCGCGAGCAGGGGATGGCCGTGGTCGGTACCCGCGGAGGCCGAGTAGCCGCGGCTGGCCTCGAAAGGCAGTTCCGCCTGCCGTGCCCAGCCCGGGTCGTCGATGTCGTGTCTGTGGACGGCTTCGAGTACGGCGCGGTCGGTGGCGTGGGCCATGGGTGCGCCGGGGGCGGGGCAGGCGCGGGCGGCGGTGCGCAGCAGAAGGCGTGCCTCTTCCGACTCGGGGGGAAGGATCTTCTCGGTGGAGGCCAGACGGGTCAGGGCCAGACGGCCTTCGGTGAGGGTGCCGGTTTTGTCGAAGCAGATGACGTCGACGCGTCCGAGGGCTTCCAGCGCGCGGGCTGAGCGGGGAAGGATGCCGTGGCGGGACAGCCGGTGTGCGGCCGCCGACTGGGCGACGGTGGCGACCAGCGGCAGGCCTTCGGGGACGGCGGCCACCGCGACCGCGACGCCGGAGGCCAGTGCCTGGCGCAGCGGCAGGCCGCGCAGCAGCCCCAGGGCGGTGACCGCTGCCCCGCCGATGCCGACCACGGGCAGCGCCGTCCGGGTCAGCGCCGCCAGGTGCCCTTCGATGCCGGGCGCGGCGGTGGCCTGCCCGGCCAGCTCTGCGGCGCGGCCTGCCTCGGTCTGCCCGCCGGTCGCGACGACCACGGCCACGCCGGTGCCCGCCAGCACGGTGCAACCCTGGTAGAGCATGCAGGACCGCTCGGCCAGGTCCGCCCCGGGAGTGGCCGCCGGATACTTCGCCACCGGGGTGGGTTCACCGGTCAGCGCCGCCTCGTCGATCTCGAGTCGGTCGCCTGACAGCAGCCGGGCATCCGCCGGCACCACCTCCGACGACCGTAGGACGATCACGTCGCCCACCTGAAGGTCGCTCGCGTCGACGGTGTCGAAGTCTTTCTTCTCCAGCGACCCGATGAAACCCGGGCCTGAGTCGTCCGGCAGGTGGCGCAGGCGGCGGGCGGTGATGCTCTCCTTCGCCAGCAGAGTCCGCAAAGCCTGCTCGGCCCGCATGCGCTGGGCGCCGCTGATGACGGCGTTGCCGGCCATCACCCCGCCCACCAGCAGTGAGTCGACGCTGGAACCGACCGCTGCGGACGCCGCGGCACCAAGAGCCAGCACCGGGGTCAGCGGGTCACGCAGTTCCTCGCGCACCGAGCTCAGCAACTCACCGGCATGCTGGACCTGCGTGGCGAGGCCCAGGGAAGTGACGGCTGCGGTGACGGCCCCGGCCAGCCGGTGCCGCGTCCGTTCGAATGGTGCCCGGGCAGCCGCATCGGGCGTGGGCTGCTCCGTTGTGGCGTAGCGGCGCACCGGGCGCAGGGCACGAAGGACGTCGTCCGCGTCCATGGCGTGCCAGGCGCCGCGGACATGGCCGACGGGCAGGGGTCGGCGGGCAAGGCGTCGTGCCGCGCGGACGCCGCCGATCTGGGCCAGCAACGCGGCGCCGTGGACGGGAGTGGTGGTCAGGCCCCACATGCGGTGCCGGGTACCGGCAGCCGCGATCAACGCTCCGAGCGCGGACCCGCCGATCGACAGGCGGGCCGAGGCCGCACTGACCTGGTGTGCGTCGTCCAGGGCCGACAGTACACGCCAGACGTGTTCCAGCCCTGGCCCGCACACGAGGTCCGCCGACCACGGCGCTGCGGGAGCCGGTCTCCCGAACCCGTCCGGCAGGGGGAGGGCCACTCCCACGTCCGCGGCCGCGAGTGCTTCGCCGTCGCAGCAGGTGATCAGTGCGACCACGTGGCCTTCTCGCTGCAGGGTGCGTACCCGCTCGGCCGGCGTCGAGGTCGGCGGCACAGCGTGATCGGCCCACCGCAGCAGCTCGGCGAAGCCGGCGTGCTGGGTCATCTCCAGACGGCGGTCGCCGCAGCGGGCCGCGGCGACCACCGCATCGGCCAAGGGATCGAGATCGCATCCCACCACGACCCGTCCCAGCAGCCGGCCACCGGTGTCATGCACCTCCAGGTGGAGACCGGGACCGGTGTCAGGCCGCCGGCCCACGCCGTCCGGCCGGCGCCGCAGCCGCCAGCGACCCGCCGCCCACGGACCCGGACCGGCCATGTCCTTCGGCGTCCGTCCGGACAGGACCTTCTGCGCGGCCTGCCACAACGCTGCCTCGTCCTGCTCCCCGCTCGGTGCCGCCGACATCAGCCGCACCCGCGGGACGCACAGGGCCGGGGCATCGATGACGACGGCGGACACCCGGTCGAGCAGGCGCAGCGCCGCCGGATTCATCACCACCACGCCCGCCCGCGCGAGGTCACGGCCCAGCACCGTGCAGAACGCCTCACGGCCCGCCCCGGCGGCCCTGGGCACCGTCGCCAGCATCGCTTGACCCGCCTGTTCCGCATCCCTGGTCCAGGCGGCCACCCCGGCAGCTCCCAGCAGGGAGGTGAGCGACGTCCGCTCCGCGCACTTCTCCACCGGACCCGCCGGCACCGCGACCGGTCGCGGCGGCGGCGTCGTGGCCTGCCGGGGAAGACCGGCGCCGTCAGCCACCAGCTCGCCCTCCCGGCGCTCCCACACCGCCCGCCGACTGCGCGCCTCACCGAGCCTCAACCACTGCTGGACGGCGTCCAGCAGCAGCGGCGTCATCCCCCCGGTGGCCGAGTACACCAGCGCCCCGGCCATGGTCAAGAACGCGTCCGCATGGGCACGGCCGACCTGCCGCTCCAGCCACCGGCGTACCCGCGGCTGAGTGTCGGCCACGACCAACGGCACCCGTAACGCGCGCGGCAACCGGGTGACCGAGGCCGTCCAGCCCGCCACCGCGCCGACCAGCCCCACGCAGTCGGAGACCAGGGCGACCCCGGCGAGCACCTCCGGGACATCGTCGAACGCCGCACCCGGCTGACCGTGCCCGAACGGCTGCTCCGCGACATCATGCGCCCGCTCCGCCGCGGCCACCACTTCCAGCACTGCCTCGAGATCGCAGCCATCCTCCGCCGCGTCGACCACCACATGGCCCAGCGCCGCATTCACCCGCGCCCAGCGCACCCCCGCCAGCCCGGCCAGCGCGGACTCCAGCCCTGCGGCCAGCCGCTCCTGCCGCCTCCCCGCTCCGGCGAGGCCCCGCACCTCGATGTGCGCCCTGCCGCACCGCGACCACACGCGCCTGCGGCGCCTGGCCGGACCGGCATCCCGCACCACCTCGGCAGCCCTGACCACCTCGCGTGAGACGGCATCGCCCACCCGCGCGGTCCTTCGCCGCCCACGCTCCAGTGCCCGCAGCACCTCCACCGGCGCCCTCACCGCATGCGAGGCGACCACCCCGGCGGACACAGCCACCGCAGACGGCGCCTGCGCCGCAAGCCGGCGGCCCTGCGACATCACCACACCACCTGGCAGCACCGGCGCGACTCCCTCACTCAAGGCCCATGGCGTCCGCGGTGCTCAGCCACCGACCGCACATCCGCAGGCGAACAGATTCTGAAATCTATACGAACCGGACATAACGTAGGGAAATCGGCAAGAGCAATGGAGTGATCACATGGCCAAGAAGAAAGCCCAGACCACCACAACGAGCCCCGACGCCACGGACATCACCGACCAGCACCCGGAGCGCGGCCACGACGGGCATACCGTCACCATCCCGCTCGACGATGTCGCGCACGCCGCACGGAAGGCCATCACCCTTCCCGTCACCGCCGCACAGCGCGTCCTGCCCGCCAAGGGCGGACTTCCCCTCTACGCCGGGCTCGGCGCCCTCGCCGTGGCAGGCGCCCTGGAATGGCCCGTCGCCGCCGGAATCGGCATCGGCTACGCCGTCCTGCGCCGCGGAGGAGCGCTCCCGCCCCCGCCGCCGTCACCCCGGACGCCCGCACGGACAGTCGCCGTCGACCGGCCCGCAGCACCGAAACCCGAAGCCGGCGGCAACTCCTGAGGGGCACACACCGACGCCCAGGGAACAGTGCAATGGCCGGCCGCGAATCCCCCGTCGCACCAATGCCGCCACATCCGCCGCCGCCCCGGCAGCCCCGTGGTCGGGGTGAGCAGGACCCGGCCGCGGCAGGCCTCGGTCAGGCTGTCTGAAAGGCCGGGGCCGGGCCGGCGTCATGAGGTCCAAGGCCGATGGGTGCGACGTCCTCGCCGAGGGAGCCTCACCGAGGGGCGAGACGGACGACCCGCTCGACGTCGGCCGCGACACCGGATGGTTCGGCGGTACTCCACCCACCACGTGCCGGGCCGGCCCGGCACGTCGCCGATCAGCACGATCCGGCCGTGGTGCCACGGCGCGGGCGCGATCAGCCACTCCCGGGTGGCGATGTGGAAGAGGGAGGCCCGGTCATGGCCGATGGGCAGGAAGCCTGCCGACCCCTCCGGGCCGCGCCGTCCTGAGATCCCGGCGGACGGGCGCCGGCCCATCCGCCACCCGCAGCGGAGCGCCTACGCGCCCCAGCCCGCCTGCTCGCCGCCGACCCGCTCCCCGACGATCTTCTCGGCCCAGCCGGACCGGCGGTACGCGGCCATCGGATCGGCGTCCAGGCCCATCTCCTCGCGGAGTTCGGCGAGCAGCGGGCGGACGTCGGTGTTGTAGGCGTCCATCAGGACGGCGTTCGCACCGAGGACGTCACCCTCGCGCTGCGCGACGGCCAGCGCCTCCCGGTCCACCAGCAGGGCCTTGGCGGTCGCCTCCTGCACGTTCATCACCGACCGGATGATCGCGGGGATCTTCGTCTCGATGTTGTGGCACTGGTCGAGCATGAAGGCGACGTCGGGGGTGTAGCCGCCGCCGCGGACGACCTCGTACATGATGCGGAACAGCTGGAACG
>NZ_JBVIIE010000106.1:0-12324 GCF_055569945.1 Streptomyces sp. NPDC031340 | reverse complement strand
CGGGGGCAGACGGGGCGCTGTTGTTTTTTTGTTTTTTTGCGTCGTTGTGTTGCTCGCCTTACCCCCCTCCCCCCCCCCCCCCCTCCCGCTCCCCCCCCCCCCCCCCCCCCCCCCCCCCCACCCCCCCCGTCCCCCCCCCCCCCTCCCCCCCCCCCCCGCGCTTGTGTGTCCGCCGGTACGCCCGCGTTCAGGCGAGCCCGTCCACCAGCCGGAACGCCGAGTCCTGCCGGTAGAGGTAGCCGCCCTGCCAGGCGTCCAGCCGCAGCCCGAAGTTCTGGTGGCGCAGGAAGCGCCCGGGGTAGTTCACCGACTCCAGCATGACCGCGCCCGGGAACGCCGAGGTGCGGGGGCAGAAGGTGGCGTCCTGCCGGAACAGGGCCGAACCGTCGTCGCGTTCGGCGCGCAGCACGAAGTCGCGGTGGCGCAGGTATCCGCCGTCGTGCGTGGCGAAGGAGTAGCAGGACGCGTTCGCCAGCCCCTTGACCAGCTTGAACGTGGAGTTCTCACGGTCGGCGGGGCTGCGCACCGGGTCGAGCCGCACGAAGCCGTTGCTGACGTGCCAGTAGCGGTCGGGATAGTTGACCGAGCGGACGGACCGCCGGACGTCCGCCGGCCGGGGCGCGTGCGCGCTGGGCGCGGCCGAGCTTGGCGCGGCGGACGGCGAGGCGGAGCGCGCCGGAGCGGGCGAGGCCCCGTCCGCGGAGACGCCCGGCCGTGGCCGGGCCGACGTGGAGCCGTGCGAGGACGGCTCCTGCCGCTGCCCGGCGGGGGAGGCCGTGCTCCCGGACGGGGAGGCGAAGGAGATCAGCCCCGGCACGGTCGCCTCCGGCGAGGGGAGCGCCGTCCGCGACGTGTCGCGCCTGCCCTCCTTGTTGACGGCGATCGTCGTCACACAGGCGACGACGGTAGCCAGAGCGAGGGCGCCGGCCAGCCAGAGCCGCCGGGTGCCCGGTGCGCGGGAGGTGTCCTGCGCCCAGCCGTTCGCCCAGGGCTCGTGAGGGGGCCGGGACCTGTTGTCGTGCATGCGCTGTTCCTCCAGCGGCGCACCACGGCGACGCGCGCCGCGGCGGCGGATGACCCGGTGTGTGAACGGTGAAACAGTAGTGGACCATGGGGCGGCGGAGCAGCCCTTTGACAAGTGCGGTTTCCACATCGTTTCCCGGGGCCGTCCGAGGCGCGTTCCGCAGGGCCGTTCACGGGGCGCGCCGCCGCCTACTCCGCGGCCGGAGTGGGCAGTTGACCGTACTCGGTGCTTCCCGCTCCGTACCACGTCGCCCGCGGCGGGCGCCGTCCGTGGCGGGCGTGGTCTGCGGCACGCGTGCTTTGCGGCAGGCGTGCTCCGCGGCAGGCGCCGCACGGGCATCCGCGCGTAGCGACGCCCGTGCCGTCCTCCCGTTCACGCGCCGAGGGCGGCCGCCCACCCGCCCGTGGCTCTTCCGCTGCCCGCCCATCGCCCGCCCGTAGCTGGCCCCCGCAGCCGGCTCCCGCGGCTCGCCCGCTGAGACGCGGCGCCCGTGGGTTGGCCTCCGTGCGGCCCGGCCGGTTAGGTTTCCGTCATGACCGACACGACTGCACCCAGCACCACCGGGGCGGTGGCCGCCGGCCTCGCCACGATCGCCGCCGACGGCACCGTCCTCGACACCTGGTTCCCCGCGCCGGAGCTCGCCGCCGAGCCCGGCCCGTCCGGCACCGAGCGGCTGTCCGCCGAGCGGGCCGTGGAACTGCTCGGCGAGGGCGCCGCGAAGGCGGTCGGCCCGGACGCGCGCCGGGGCGTCGAGGTGGTCGCGGTCCGCACGGTCATCTCCTCCCTGGACGACAAGCCCCTCGACGCCCACGACGTCTACCTGCGGCTGCACCTGCTCTCGCACCGCCTGGTCAGGCCGCACGGCCAGAGCCTGGACGGCATGTTCGGCTTCCTCGCCAACGTTGCCTGGACCTCCCTCGGCCCGGTCGCCGTCGACGACATCGAGAAGGTGCGGCTCAACGCCCGCGCCGAGGGCCTGCACCTCCAGGTGACCTCGGTCGACAAGTTCCCGCGGATGACGGACTACGTCGTCCCGAAGGGCGTCCGCATCGCCGACGCCGACCGGGTGCGGCTCGGCGCGCACCTCGCCGCGGGCACGACCGTCATGCACGAGGGCTTCGTCAACTTCAACGCCGGCACCCTCGGCACGTCGATGGTCGAGGGCCGCATCTCCGCCGGCGTCGTCATCGGCGACGGCTCGGACATCGGCGGCGGCGCCTCGACCATGGGCACGCTGTCCGGCGGCGGCAACGTGATCATCTCCATCGGCGAGCGCTGCCTGATCGGCGCCGAGGCGGGCGTCGGCATCGCGCTCGGCGACGAGTGCGTGGTCGAGGCGGGCCTGTACGTCACCGCGGGCACCCGCGTCACCATGCCCGACGGCCAGATCGTCAAGGCCCGCGAACTCTCCGGCGCCTCCAACATCCTCTTCCGCCGCAACTCGGTCACCGGCACGGTGGAGGCCCGCCCGAACAACGCGGTCTGGGGCGGCCTGAACGAGATCCTGCACAACCACAACTGAACCGCCGGCCCCTGGACCGCACGCCGTGAACGGCGCCCCGTCACCCCGGGTGGCGGGGCGCCCGTTCATGTTCGTCGACCCGGGCGGCAAGGGCCGGTTCGCACCGCCGACGTGAGGAACCGGGCCGGCCTCGGCCGTCGCCGACGGTGGTCAGCCGGCCGTGTACTCCTCGAAGAGTGACCGGAGTTGCCCGGCTGTCTCCGGGGTGGCGGGCAACAGGGGTGGGCGGACCGGGCCTGCGGGCAGGCCGAGTTCGTTCAGGAGGGCCTTGGCCGTGACCGTGCCGGGCAGGCCCGCCGACATCATCGCCTCGATGAGGGGCGTGGCGCGCTGCTGGAGGCGCGCGGCCCCCGGGGCGTCCCCCGCGTCGAACGTGTCCAGGACGGCGCGGAGTTCTGACGGGACGACGTTGGCGACCGTGCTGATGTAGCCGGCGCCGCCCACCGCGTACAGGGCGAGGTTGTGTTCCTCGCAGCCCGCGTAATAGGCGAGGTCCGTGCGCAGCAGCACCTTCTGGGCGGCGAGGAAGTCGTAGGAGCAGTCCTTGACCGCCACGATCCGGGGGTGCTCGGCGAGGCGGATCATCGTCTCGGGCTCGATGCGGGTGCCGGTGCGGCCCGGGATGTCGTACAGCACCACCGGCACACCCACCGCGTCCGCGACCGCCCGGAAGTGCGCCTCCAACGCGTCCTGCGGGGGCCTGCTGTAGTACGGGCTGACCACCAACAGGCCGTCCGCGCCGGCCTTTTCGGCCTGCCGGGCGAGTTCGACGCTGTGCCGGGTGTCGAAGGTGCCGACGCCCGCCACGATCGACGCGCGTGCGCCCACCGCCTCACGCACCGCCGAGACGAGCGCCGCCTTCTCCGCGTCGGTGGTGGTCGGCGACTCGCCCGTCGTCCCCGACAGCACCAGGCCGTCGCAGCCCGCAGAGACCAGGCGGTCCGCGAGCCGCTGCGCGCCGTCCAGGTCGAGCGCGCCCTCCTCGGTGAAGGGCGTGATCATCGCGCACAGGGCACGGCCGAAGGGAGGAGCGGCGGGAGCGGGCGCGGGAGGCTTCATGGAGGCAGTCTCGACGCAGCTGTCCGCGTAGCTCCACTTAATTTTTCTGCCGCATGTCTCTTAGGAGAACTGAAGGATGGGCTGGGCCCTGTGTCCAATTCGGCCCTTCATGGGTCACCATGGCCAGGACGGACACCGGACACGGTCATGGGAGGCGTCATGAAGCTCGGCAAGGCACTCGCCACCGGAGTCGCGGAGGAACAGCCGCAGGCCCACGAGGAGCAGGACCTCGAGCCCCCGCGGGAGACCGAGGAACTGAAGGCCCCCGAAGAGGTCCCGGCGGCCCGATGAGACTGCGGCTTCCGGAGGAACGCCCGACGGAGCCGCCGACCGGATACAAGATCGCCCACCCGGTGCTGTCCCAGGACGGCACCCGGGCCGGGTTCACCGGTGTGTCGCTGGGCGGCGCGCTGCCGTACGGCGTCGTGGCCGACGCGTCCTGCGTCTACGGCCTGCGCCACCGGGCTCCGCACCGCCGCTGCGACTGCGGCTTCCACTGCGTGCACGACCGCGCCACGGCCGAGGGACTGCTCTGCACCGCCGAGCACCGCGCGGCCGCGCTGCTCGAGGTGTCGGTCCTCGGCGCCTACATCCGCTTCGAACGCGGCTTCCGCTACGCCCGCCAGCGGGTCCGCACCGCCACGGTCGGCCCGTGCGCGTGCGGCCGGCCCGCCACGGCACTGGCCGACGCGGGCTGGGGCCGCCCCGGCTGGCGGGCCCTCGCGCCGTCCTGCGCGGGCTGCCTGCGCGGCCGTACGGCGGTGTCGCTCGCCGGGTTCGCGCGGCTGGCCGGGGACGGGCTGCGGGTGGTCGCGGGGGCGACCGCCGGTGCGGGGGCGCTTGCGGGCGCGGGTGCCGCGCCGCCCGGGGACGGCGCCGCCGCCGACGGGTTCGGGGTACCGGAACTCGTCGCCGAGGCCGCCCTGTTGCAGGCGCGCCTGGACTGGTTCCAGACGCAGCTGGCCCGGCTGGGCGAGCCCGGGCCGGACGGCGGGCGCGAGGGGTAACCGCAGCCCGGTGCGGGTACCCGGGTGCCTCCGGCAGGAGAGGCGGCACGAGAGGAGGCGGGACACCGTGAGCGGGACCACGGAAACCAGGCTGGACGGGCAGCGCTCGGTGAGCGAGCTCGTCAACCGGGCCACCGAGCAGCTTTCGCGGCTCGTACGACAGGAACTGGCCCTCGCCAAGGAGGAGCTGGCCGCGAAGGGCCGCCGGGCCGGGCGTGGCGGCGGACTGCTCGGCGCCGCCGGCGCGGTCGCCTACGCCGGCCTGCTCGCCCTGGCCGCGACCGGGGCCGCCGCCCTCTCGCTGGTGCTGCCGGTCTGGGCCGCGGCGCTGATCGTGACGGCGGCGCTGTTCGCGATCGCGGGCGTGCTCGCCGTGACCGGCCGCGCCCAGCTGCGCCGGGCCGGACCGCCCACCCCCGAGCGGACTCTCGACAGCGTCCGGGCCGACGTCGAGGTGATCAGGGAAAGGGCGCACCGATGACGCACAGGGCAGGAGCGCCGGGCTCGGGGTCCCATGGCCCCGAGGAGCTGCGGCGGCAGATCGAGGCGACCCGCGGCCAGCTCGGTGACACGGTCGCGGAGCTGGCGGGCAGGGTCGACGTCAAGGGCCGGGCGCGGGCCCGTGCGGCCGACCTCCGGGACAAGGCGGGCGCGATGACCGTGCAACTGCGCAGCACCGCGGCGCAGGCCGGGCACAAGGTCCACGACACGGCCACGAAGGCCGGGCACCGGGTCCACGACCGCGCGCTGCAGGCGGGTCACACGGCCCAGGAAGGGGCGCTGCGGGCGGGGCACACGACCCAGGAGCGGGCGCTGCGGGCAGGGCACACGGCTCAGGAGAGGACGGCGGAGACTGGGCACGCCCTGGAGCGCAGGGCGGAGCGCGGCCTGCCGTGGCCCGCCCGGCCCGTGGTCACGGCGGCGGTCCGGCATCCGCGTCCGGCGCTGGCCATCGGCGCGGTGCTGGTCTTCGCCGTGGTGGTCGCGTGGCGGTACCCCAAGAAGCGGTAGCCGACGGCCGGCGGCCGGAGCGGAAGCCGCCTGGCACGGCCGACACGAGCGGGCACCCGGAACACCCGGGTGCCCGCTCGCGCGGTGCCCGCTCCGCGTCGGCCCGCTGGGGGCCGGGCCGCGACCCACCCCGGGCGGGTCCCGGCAGGGCGCGCGCCCGGGGTGGGTCGCCGTGGTGGCAGAAGGGCGGGGGTCGGGGGACTACGGGCCCGGGTGGGCCGGGTCGGGGAGGGGGCCCTGGGGCGGGCCGGTGCCGGGCGGGGCGGGCGTCGGGCGTCGGCGGCGGCGGGCCGCCCTCAGCCTCGGCGGCCACTTCCTCGTGTCGCGGGGTTCCACGTACGGCTCCTCCGACGGAGGCCGCCCCTCGCAGACGATGGCCCGCTCCCGCGAGAGTTCGGCGTCGAACTCCAGCCCCAGCAGGATCGCCAGGTTGGTCAGCCACAGCCAGACCAGGAACACGATGGCGCCGGAGAGGGTGCCGTACGTCCTGTTGTAGGAGCCGAAGTCGGCCGCGTAGACCGCGAACCCGGCGGACGCCGCCAGCCAGATCAGCGTGGCGAGGACGCTGCCGGGACTGATCCACCGGAAGCCGCGGCCGCGGACGTTGGGCGCGGCCCAGTACAGCAGGCCGATCATCATGACCACCAGGAGCAGCAGCACCGGCCACTTCGCCACGCCCCACACGGCGATCGCCGCCCGCCCCAGCCCGATCGCCGTGCCCACCCGTTCGGCCAGCGGGCCGGTGAAGACGACGATGACCGCGCTCGCGGCCAGCAGCACCATCAGGGCCACGGTCAGCGCCAGCCGCAGCGGCGTCAGCTTCCACACCGGCCGCCCCTCCGGCAAGTCGTACACGGCGTTGGAGGTGCGGATGAACGCGGCGACGTAACCGGACGCGGACCACAGCGCGAAGAGCAGCCCGGCCACGGCCAGTACGCTGCCCGTGCCGCCGCTGTCGCCGAGCTGGACGACGGCGTCCCGCAGGATGTCCCGGGCGGGGCCGGGCGCCAGGTCGCCGATGTTCTCCAGGATCCGGTCCGTCGCGCGCTGCCCCACCACGCCCAGCAGGGACACCAGCACCAGCAGCGCGGGGAACAGCGAGAGCACGCCGTAGTACGTCAACGCGGCCGCGCGGTCGCCGAGTTCGTCGTCCAGCAGTTCCTTCGCCGTGCGCCGCGCCACCGCCCGCCAGGACCGCGCGGGCAGCCGGGCGGGACTGTCCTTGCCGCCCTCGTCGTTCTGGTCCTCGTCCTCGTCCATGACCAGCGGGTTGCCCGGATGAGCCCGGCGAATCGCGGACGGGACGTCGATCCTCGTCGGGGACCCTGCCCCTGCGGCCGGACGGGACCCTCGCCCGGTCGCGAGGATCCCGTCCGGCACCCGACCCCGGTGTTACGGGTGGAACCGCAGCACCTGCGGGTCGTGGTCGCTGATCTGGTCGTTGAACTCCGAGTTGATGTGCACGCTGTCGTACTCGAAGTCGCAGCCGCGCCGGATCGACGGGCTGACCAGGATCTGGTCCAGGACCTGCTGGTTGCCCTGGTAGTCGTACGTGTACCGCTCGCTCCTCGGCAGCGACTTGATCGCCGACCACAGCTCGCCGTCACCCTCGAGGATCTTCGCGGTTCCGGAGAACTCGAAGTCGTTGATGTCGCCGAGCGCGATGACGTCCGCGTTCTTCTGCACGTCGAGGATGCTCTTGACGAAGGCGTTGACGAGCGTCGCCTGCTGGTGGCGCTGCACCTCCGAGCTGCGCACCGGCGGCTGGTACTGCGAGGTCAGGCCCTGGTCGCCGCCCTTGGAGTTGAAGTGGTTGGCGATCACGAAGACCGTCCGGCCGCGGAAGACGAACTCGCCGGCCAGCGGCTTGCGGCTGTCGTCCCAGGCGGCGTTCGTCGGGTCGATCCGGCCCGGGGAAGCCGTCAGGGCCGCCTTGCCGTGCTCCTTGGTGACACCGACGGCGGTCGTGGCGTCGCCGCCCGCGCGGTCGGTGAAGGACACCCGCTCCGGGTTGAACAGGAAGACCTGGCGGATGTTGCCGCCCGGCTGGCCGCCGTCCTCCTTGTCGACCGGGTCGATGGAGCGCCAGTCGTAGCGCGGGCCGCCCGCCGCGACGATCGCGTCGATCAGCTTGTTCACCGTCACGTCCGCGGCGGTGGTGCCGTCGTCCTTCGCGCCGGTGTTGTCCTGGATCTCCTCCAGGGACACGATGTCGGGCGACTCGAGGTTGTTCACGATCGCGGAGGCGTGCGCATCGAAGGTGGCGTCGGACGGGTCGAGGTTCTCGACGTTGTAAGTGGCGACCGCCAGCTCGCCGCGCCGCTGCTTCTCGGTCGACTCCCGCTGCAGTCCGGCACTTTCGAGGGCGCCGATCCGGTTCGCGACGAGTGTGTAGCCGCCGTACTGGCTGTAGTCCAGCGGGCCGTCCGTGGTGCCGGTGAGAGTGTCGCCGACGTTCGCCTTCGGGAAGGCGGCGGTGGAGCCCAGCGACTGGATCTGCAGCCGGCCGGTGTTCTGGGAGTCGTAGGAGCCGTAGACCGTGCCGCCGCGGCGGTTGGCGTGCTCGCGCGGCTTCACCGTGACCCACAGCTCGGTGTAGGCGTCGGTGGCGGTGACCACGCGGGTGTCGGCGACCTGGACGTTCATGCCCTCCAGGGACTCGTAGTAGTCCAGGGCGTACGCCGACGGGTCCAGCGTCAGGCCGTTGACCGAGCCGTTCGCGGCGGTGTCGCCGGCCGGGGTGTAGGCGTCCGGCACCGAGTCCGCGTCGATGACCGTGGCCGCGGGCACCGCGTTGCCGCTGGAGACGACCGTGATCACCGGCTTGGTGATCTCGGTCACCGACTGGTTGCCGCTCGAGGTGCCGCCGGGCACGTACTCCGAGACGGTGCCGCTGACCGTCACGGAGTCGCCGACGGCGACCTTCGGGGTGGAGCTGGTGAAGACGAACACGCCCTCGCTGGTGGCCGGGTCGGCGTCGGGGTTCGGGTCCTGGATCCAGAAGCCCTTGGAAGAGCCGTAGGTGCGCACGCCGGTGACGATTCCGGCCACGTCCGCGACTTTCTGGCCGGCGTACGGGGATATGCGGGTGGTCCCCTGGATGTCATGGATGCGCACGGAGTCCGCGTGCGCGGGAGAGGTCAGCACGACGGCGGAGGCCGCGGAACAGACGGCGGCGACGGTGAGCGCGGCGAGGCGCGCGGAAGACTTGCTCGGCAACGGGATCCCTCCGGGGACATACGTGAGCGCCGGGACGAGGGTGAAGCTGGCTGCGACGATGACGCGCGTAGAAACCGGTGAACAGTTGTCCTCGGTTTCTACGCGCGTCAATCTCCTGCCTGGTCGCGCCACTTGTCAAGGTTTCAGCCATGTACGGACCACGGCGGGGAGATGAACCGGGCGGCATGGGTGGAAATCCGTCTAGGCTTCGACGTGAGTCGTACGTCGTCCAGGTGGTCGTACGACCCCGAGCCGTTCTAGGAGAACCAGCCGATGTCAGACAGCTCCCCCCTGCCGCCGGTACGGCTGCGTCCCGAAGCGGAGCTGGCGCGGGACGCACTGTCCACGCCGTTGCTGTCCCGGGCCGCGCGGCTGGCCCGCTGGGCAGGCCCGGACACGCGCGTCGACGCCGCGGGCGGACTCGTCGACGAGCAACTTCCCGCGGCCGCCGCGGCCCTCGGACTGAGCGGGGACGACGCCGCCGCCTGCGCGAGCGAGGCCTGGCGGGTCGCCGTTGACACCGGCCTCGTCGAGATCGCCGACGAGGAGGCGGGCACCGTCGCCGCCGGCCAGGACCTGGCGCGGCTCACCGGCGGCGCGCCGCGCGACGTGCTCGGGGTGTGGCTCGAGGCACTGGAGACGCTGCTGGCCGACGCGAGCGTGCCGGACCTGGACGGACTGGTCGAGGCCATGGACGACGGCGGCCGGGTCGACCTCTCCGAGCTGGACTGGGACCCCGAGGCGGAGGCCGAGTTCCTCGACGGCGTCCTCGGCAACCTCTACCTGCTGACGGTCAGCGAGGACGGGCCGGGCGAGTCGCCGGTGCCGCTGCCGGCGCTCGCCGCGTCCATGCTCGTGCCCAACGGCGTGACCGAGCCCAGCAACGCCGTGCTGGAGGAGGTCTCCGAGGCGATGATGCGCCTCGACGACCAGTTCCGGCTGCTCGAACCGGTGGGGCTCGTGGAGTACCAGCCGGTGGACGAGGCGCTGATGACGGACGCCGACGAGGAGCCCGCCGCACCCGTCGACGAGACGGACGTCTCCCGCTACGGGATGGTGCGGCTGACCCCCCTCGGCCTGTACGGCGTGCGGGCCCGGCTGCTGGAGGCCGGGTTCCAGGCGCCCGCTGTCGGCGACCTGGCCGACAAGGGCGCCGACGCACTCCTGGACGGCGCGGCGTCGTTCGGGCACACGGCGGCGCGGGCCGAGATCGAGCAGTGGCTCGCGTGCCGCGAACCGCTCGCCGCGGCAAGGGAGTTGCTGGCGGCCGCGCGCGGCGGGGACGCCGGGGCGCCGCTGCGGCGGCTGCACTGCCAGCAGGCGCTGTCGCTGGTCGGCGCGGAGGCCGAGCCGGCGCTTCGGGAGGTGCTCGACGACGCCGAACTGGGCGGGCTGGCCCGGGTCTGGCTGACCGAACGGCACGCCGCCGACGTGCCGGCGCCTTCCGAGAAGATGATTTTCTGGCTCACCATCGACACGGTGGCCGCCCAGCTCGCGGCCGAGGGCAACTCCGACGAACTGCGCGCCCTGGTGCAGGGGCTGGCGGCCCAGCACAACGGTTTCTTCGAGGCCGCCTGGCGGGTGGACCACCCGGCGACGGCCGACGTCCTGGAGGCGATGGGACGCCTGCACCCGGACAAGAAGATAGCCAAGCAGGCACGCAAGGCCGCCTTCAAGGCCCGCTCGCAGCGCGGGGACTGACGCCTCGTCGGCTCGACTCGCAGCGCGGGGACTGACGGCCCCGGCAGCCGGACGCGGGCGCCCCGGCGCCCGGCTTCCTGTGAGCGGTGCGCACGGATGCACGGAAGCGTGCGCGGTGACGTCGCCCGGTGTTCAGGCCGCGTTCAGGCGCGGGCGGGACGGTGGCGCCGACCCGAGGTCCGCCACCTCCCACGGCAACCCACCGTCACAGGAGACTTCATGTCGCTCACCCGCAGGGACTTCGCCGCCAGATCCGCGATCACCGGTGCCGGTGTCGCGCTGGCGGGCAGCGTCGGCGCGCTCGCCACCGCGCCGGGCGCCCTCGCGTCCACGGAGACCGAGCGCGCCGGCGAGGAGCCGGCCGACGCGCACGGCGGCGTCGGCTACGGTCCGCTCGTCCCCGACCCGCACGGCATCCTGGCGCTGCCCGCCGGGTTCTCGTACCGGATCATCACCTACAGCGGCAGGACCAAGCTGGAGTCCGGCGAGTTCACCCCGTCCAACCACGACGGCACCTCCGCCTTCGACGGTCCCCGCGGCGCGACCCTGCTGGTCAACAACCACGAGCTCAAGGGCCCGCGGGCCAACTGGACGTACCCCGTCCCGCTCACCGAGGGCCTGGTCTACGACCCCGCCGCGTCCGGCGGCTGCACGGTCGTGGAGGTGCGCCGCGACCATGTCGCCGAGTGGGTCGGCATCGCCGGCACCTCCACCAACTGCGCGGGCGGCAACACCCCTTGGGGCACCTGGCTGACCTGTGAGGAGACCGAGGACAAGGCCGGCCAGAACGGCATGACCAAGGACCACGGCTACGTCTTCGAGGTCGACCCCGAGGACCGCCGGGCCAACCGCGACCCCGAGCCGGTCAAGGCGCTGGGCCGGTACGCCCACGAGGCCGTCGTCGTCGACCCCAAGCGCGGCCACCTGTACCTGACGGAGGACGCGTCCGGCCCCAACGGCCTGCTCTACCGCTGGACCCCGCCGGAGGGCTTCCGCCACGGCCGCGGCAGGCTGCGCACCCTCGCCGACGACGCGGGCACGCTGCAGGCGTTCAGGTGCTTCGACTCCGGCGGCAGGTTCGTCGACGACCTGTCCCGCGCCACGAAGACCGGCACGGTGTACGGCGTCGACTGGGTGGACGTCCCCGACCGCGACGCGAAGACGGTGTCGGTGCGCAAGCAGTTCACCGACGGCCAGGTCACCCGCTCCCGCAAGCTGGAGGGCATGTGGTGGGGCGACGGCGGCGCCTACATCGTGGCCTCCTACGCCCGCACCGAGAGCCCCGGCGCCGCGCACGACGGCCAGGTCTGGTTCTACGACCCCAAGCGCCGCACCCTCACCCTGAAGGTCCTGCTCGGCGTCAACCCCGCCCCCTCCGCCGACGGCGCCTTCGACGGGCCCGACAACATCACCGTCTCGCCGTACGGCGGGCTCGTCGTCGCCGAGGACGGCGAGGGCGTCCAGCACCTGTTCGGCGCCACCGACAGCGGCCGCACGTACCCCATCGCCCGCAACGAACTGAACATCGGCACCGCGGAGGAGCCCGAGTACAGCGAGTTCACCGGCGTCACCTTCTCGCCCGACGGGAAGACGCTGTTCGCCAACATCCAGACCCCGGGCATCATGCTCGCCGTCACGGGGCCGTGGAAGCGGCAGAAGCGCGGCTGACCCGCCCGGCCCCGCGCCCGGCCCCGTGCCCGGCGCGAGGCCCCGGCCGTGGGGGGGGGGGGGGGGGGGGGGGGGGGGGGGGGGGGGGGTGGCAGTCGGTGTCGCGTTTTGCT
>NZ_JBVIIE010000105.1:0-13117 GCF_055569945.1 Streptomyces sp. NPDC031340 | reverse complement strand
CCCCCCCCCCCCCCCCCCCCCCCCCCCCCCCCCCCCCCCCCCCCCCCCCCCCCCCCCCCCCCCCCCCCCCCCCCCCCCCCCCCCCCCCCCCCGCGTCCCCTCGCCCGCCGTCAGTCGCGCCACAGGGGGTGCTCCCGGGCGGCCCACTCACGGCTCACCGTCCCGGTCCGCAGCCCGCGCCGGGCCTCCGGGTCGCCGAGCGCCATCCCGATGTGGCCGGCGAGGACGACGCCGACGGTGAGCGCCAGCCAGTCGTGGACGAAGGTCGCGCTGGTGCGCCACCTGATCGGCGTGAGATGCGTGAACCACATCATCAGGCCGGTGCCCAGCATCACCAGCGTCGCCCCGGCGATCCAGGCGGCGTAGACCTTCTGCCCGGCGTTGAACTTGGCCGCCGGGCGTGCGGAGCGGCGCTTGTCGCGGCGCAGGGCCGCACGCAGCCAGAGCCGGTCATGGGGGCCGAAGCGGTTGAGCCGGCCCAGGTCGGCCCGGAAGCCGCGGGAGAACAGACCCGCCAGGACGGGCACCGGCAGGCCCAGGCCGGCCCACTCGTGGACGCGGACCACCAGCTCGCGGCGGCCGACCAGCTCGGCGAGCTCCGGTACGTACAGCAGGGCCGCGGTGACCACGCACACGCCCATCAGGGCGGCCGTGGTGCGGTGCACCCACCGCTGGACCGGGCCGAACCGGCGGACTTCGGCGGCCGTCGGCGTCCTCGCCTCAGCTCGTGGGGTCATCGTCCCGCCCGTTCGACCGGCCGACCCAGGCGTCGACGTCGTAGCCGCGTTCCTCCCAGTAGCCGGGCCGCACGTCCTCGGTGACGGTGATGCCGGACAGCCACTTGGCGGACTTGTAGAAGTACATGGGCGCCACGTAGAGGCGGACGGGGCCGCCGTGGGCGTGGCCGATGTCCTCGTCCTGCATGCGCAGGGCGACCAGGACGTCCGCGCGGCGGGCCTGGTCGAGGGTGAGGCTCTCGGTGTAGGTGCCGTCGAAGCAGGTGAAGCGCACCGCCCCGGCCCCCGCCCGGACCCCGGCGGCGTCGAGCAGCCGGGACAGCCGCACCCCCTCGAAGGGCGTGTCGGGCACCCGCCAGCCGGTGACGCACTGGACGTCCCTGACCAGCCGGGTCTGCGGCAGGGCGCGCAGCTCGGCGAGCGTGTAGGAGGCTGGGCGGTCGACGAGGCCGCCGACCGTGAGGCGGTAGCCGGAGGCGCTCCTGCGCGGTACGGAGGAGGCGACCGAGTAGTAGCGGAAGCCGCCGCCGTTGGGCAGCAGTCCGGTCAGGCCGGTGGGGTCCTTGTCGGCCGCGCCGCCGAGGAATCCCTCCAGGCCGCGCTGCAGGGTGGGCGCCGCGAGGACGCCGAGGGCGCCCAGGCCGAGGGTGCCGAGGAAGACGCGGCGGCCGACCGGTGCGCCGCGTTCCTCGGGTGGTTCGGAGTTCACCCCTTCATTCGAGCACCCAGGGCCTCGGCCGGGCCAGGGAAGGCGGGTGCCCGTCAGGGTTCCGTCATCATTTCTCACGCGGTTCTCACCGGGCCGGGGCCCCTGGGGCGTCGTCATCTGCCGAGCACGGCGGCGCGGGCGGCGCGGAAGGCGGGGTAGGGGTCGCGGCCGGGGTAGGACCAGGGTGCCGGGGTGGCGTGCTCGCCGATGCGGTGGAACAGGGCGGCGGCCTCCGCGCCGCTGCCCTCGCAGACCTTCGCGTGGGCGAGGTAGTTCAGGTCGATCAGGCGGCGCGGGTGGCCCTCGTGCTCCCATTCCAGCCACCAGTCGAAGGCGGCCTTCAGCACCTGCCGGGCCCGGTGCCCGCTCCAGTGCTCGGAGGCGGCCGGATCGGCGGGCTCGTGCCCGGCGGTGGCCAGCGCGCGGTAGCGCTCGGCGTGCGCGACGACCGGCAGGACGGCGAGCGGGGAGTCGGCCGGCGCCTGCGCGGCGGCCCAGTCGGCGAAGTCGTAGACCTCGTGCAGCGGGTCGGGGCCGGCGTCGGCGCGGCGCTCGGCGAGGCGGGCGACCATCAGGTGGTGGGCGTGGTGGTGGTCGGCGTACCGGCCGCGGATCTCGCCGAAGAGGCGTCCGACCTCGTCGTCGGCGCCGGATGCGCGCTCCAGCATCAGCATCCCCAGCCACGGGGTCGGGTCGGCGGGCAGGCGCGCGGCGGCGGCCCGGCAGGCCTCGCGGGCCCGGTCCGGTCTCTCCTTGCCCCGCAGGGCCCGGTGCACCAGGGACAGCGCGAGCAGGACGGCGGCGTCGGCGCAGCCGGGTTCGGTGAACATCCAGTCCCGGGCCCAGGCGGAGCTGTAGGGCTCCAGGGCGAGGACGGTCACCCGGTGTCCGCGGCGGTCCCAGTCGTCGCCCGTGTGCGCCAGCAGGGAGCGGGCGGCCTGCCATCGTCCCTGCGCCAAGGAGGCCTTCGCCGCGGCGAGTTCGTCGTCGTCGAGGGCTGCGTCAAGGGCCTGGGCCGCGCCTTCGCGGCCCCTGCCGAGGGATGGCGGGGGTGGGGACACCGCGGGACTTCCTCACGCGACGCGGCTCGCGTCGGGGCTTCGGTTTGCCGTCGACTGATCACGCACAGCAAACCCTCAGCAAAGACTCACGTCAAGGCCTGAACTGCCGTTACTCGCGTCAACGTCCGTACTGGCCTGAGCACTTGCCGGGCGGCGTGGCGGTGGCCCGGGTGCGACCCGGCCCGTTGTGTGGCGTACGCCATGGCGCGGCGGGGCGGGGCGTCGGACCATGGCGGCACGGTCACGCCCCGCGCCCCGACCGGGCGGCGCGCCGTGGCCGGGTCGATGTTCTCGCCGGCTCCCGGGGCACGCCCGTGCCCGGGACGCTACAGTCGGCCACTGCCCGCCCCGTAGCCCGGCCGGACTGATCGAGGTACGCAGCGTGTCGGTTCTGGTTCTCCTTCTCGCCGTGAGCGCTGCCTGCTGCCTGGGCCTCGGATTCGTGCTCCAGCAGAACGCGGCCCAGCAGGCGCCGCTGAGCGACTTCCTCTCGCCGCGGCTGCTCCTCGACCTGATGAGGGTGAAGCGCTGGCTGGCCGGTACGGGGCTCATGGTGGCCGGCATGGCCCTCGGCGCCGCCGCGCTCGGCGAGGGCGAGATCTCCTTCGTGGAACCCCTCCTCGCCACGAACCTGCTGTTCGCCCTCGCGCTCTCCCGCAGGCAGACCGGACAGCCGCTGGGCCGCCAGGGCTGGGCGGGCCTCGCCCTGCTGGCGGGCGGGGTCACCGCCTTCATCGTGGCCGGCGAGCCGCGCGGCGGCACCGCGGTCGCCGACCCGCTGCGGCACTGGCTGATCATCGGCGCCGTGGTCGGGCCGGCGCTGCTGCTGACCACCTGCGCCAAGCGCTCGCGCCTGAGTTCGGCGCCGGTCCTGCTGTCCCTGGCGGCGGGCCTGCTCTACGGCGTCCAGGACGCCCTCACCCGGATCAGCGGCGAGCGCTTCTCCGCCGGCGGCCTCTCCGAGCTGGTGACCGGCTGGCAGCCGTACGGCGTGCTGGCGCTCGGCGTCACCGGCCTGGTGCTGGTGCAGAGCGCCTTCGAGACCGCGCCGCTGCGGATGTCCCTGCCGGCCCTGACCGCGGCCCAGCCGCTGGCCGGGATCCTGTGCGGGGTGGGCTTCCTCGGCGACCGGCTGCGCACCGACACCGGGGCGCTGGCCTGGGAGGCGGCCGGGCTGGCGGCGATCGTCACGGGCATCGTGCTGCTCGGGCTGCACCCGGCGATGCCCACCGGCACGGCGAAGCCGGAACGGATCCGCGACCTGCAAGCGCAGTGACGGGGCCCCGGCGCGTTGCCCGGGCAACCTCACGAGCGGTGTGCGGCTCCGGCGACCCCGCTGACGGCATGCTGCTTGGATGAGCCCATGAGCGCTGCTGACGAGATCATCGACATCGTCGACGGGCACGACCGCGTCGTCGACCGGTTGCCGCGCGGCGAGGCGTACGCCAGGAACCTGCGCCACCGCTGCGTCTTCATCCTGGCCCGGGACGCCGAGGGCCGTCTGTTCGTCCACCGCCGCACCCCGACCAAGATGGTCTACCCCTCCCTCCACGACATGTTCGTCGGCGGCGTCGTCGCGGCCGGCGAGTCCTACGACGAGGCGGCGCTGCGCGAGGCGGAGGAGGAACTGGGCGTGAGCGGCCTGCCGAGCCCGCGGTTCCTCTTCAAGTTCCTCTACGACGACGGCGCGGGCCGCAGCTGGTGGTCGGCGGTGTACGAGGTGCGCTGCGAGCTGCCGGTCAGCCCGCAGGCCGAGGAGGTGGCCTGGCACGCGTTCCTGACGGATGACGAGGTGGAGCGGCGGCTGACGGAGTGGGAGTGGACGCCGGACGGCCTGGCGGCGTACGAGCGGTGGAAGGCGTACCGGTCGACGGGCTGACCCGGCGCCTCCGGCGAGCCCGATGCCTCCAGCGAGCCCGATGCCTCCGGCGAGCCCGGCGCCTGCGGGGAGCCCGATGCCTCCGGGGAGCCCGATAGGGTCGCGGCGTGATCGACGCATGGGTACAGAACGTCCGATTGTGGTTCGCCCCCGAACGGATCCGGCACGAGGGCAGTACCCCCGACTACCGGTTCTCGCTGGCGAACGAGCGCACCTTCCTGGCTTGGCTGCGCACCGGGCTCGCGCTGATCGGCGGCGGCTTCGCGGTGGACCAGTTCCTGCCCGATCTGCGCTGGGGCTGGCGCGTCGGGCTGGCGCTCGCGCTGCTGGGGGCGGGCGTGCTGTGCGCCCTGCGCGCGGTCAACCACTGGGTGCGCTGCGAGCGGGCCATGCGGCGGGGCGAGGACCTGCCGGTGTCGCGGTTTCCGGCGGTGCTGGGCGTGGTGGTCGCCTTCGTCGCCGTCGCGATGGTCGTCGTCGTGCTCGTCGGGTGGGAGGGGTGAGCGCGCCCGCGGGCCGGGAGCGGGATCCCGGGCTGCAGCCCGAGCGCACCCGGATGGCCTGGCGGCGTACGACCCTGTCGAGCGCCGCCGTCGCCGTCCTCGCGGTGAAGACGGCCCTGTACGGCGGCCCCTCCGCGTCGGGCATCGCCGTCTGCGCGCTGTGCTGCCTGCTGTGGGCGGCGTTCCTGCTGCTGGCCCACCTCCGCATCCGCGCCCTCGCCGCGGCGCCCGGCCCGTCCCCGCTCGGCCCGCGCCATGCCGCGGCGGCGGTCCTGTGCACCGTGGCCCTGGCGCTGTGCGGCGCGGCGCTCGTCCTCCAGCTCGTCCTCTAGCTCGTCCTCCGGCACGCCCTCCGGCTCGTCCTCCGGCACGCCCTCCGGCTCGTCCCCCGGGGCCCTCCCGGACCGGTCCGGCCGCCGTGGTCCCGATCACGTTGGGCGCCCGCACTGGACGGCATACCGACCAGTCGGCATGATGGTCGCGTCAGTGATGTTCACGCGCGCGTAAGGAGCACCGATGAGCCCCGACCATCCGCCAGGTCTCGATCTCGACCGGCTGCGCGGCCTGCTCGACCGTGAGCGGCCCGGCCTGGTGCAGGCCCCCCTGACCGGCCGGCTGATCGAGGGCGGGCGGTCGAACCTGACGTACGCGGTCGGCGACGGCGTCTCGAAGTGGGTCGTCCGCCGGCCGCCGCTGGGCCACGTCCTCGCCACCGCGCACGACATGAAGCGCGAGTACCGGGTGATCAGCGCACTGCACCCGACGGACGTACCGGTGCCGACCCCGGTGCTGCTGTGCGAGGACGAGGAGGTGCTGGGGGCGCCGTTCTACGTCATGGAGTTCGTCGAGGGCACCCCGTACCGCACCGCCGACCAGCTCGCCCCGCTGGGCGAGGAGCGCACCCGGCAGGCGGTGCTGTCGCTGGTGGACACGCTGGTCGAGCTGCACGGCGTGGACCCGGCCGAGGTCGGCCTGGCGGACTTCGGGCGCCCGGAGGGCTTCCTGGACCGGCAGTTGCGGCGGTGGGGGAAGCAGCTCGACGCCTCCCGCAACCGTGAGCTGCCCGGCATCGACGAGCTGCACGCGGCGCTCGGCCGGGAGCTGCCCGTCTCCCCCGCGCCGACCGTCGTGCACGGCGACTACCGGCTGGACAACGTCCTGATCGGCGACGACGACGTCATCAAGGCGATCCTCGACTGGGAGATGTCGACGCTCGGCGACCCGCTCACCGACCTGGGCCTGCTGGTGATGTACAGCACGCCGCTGGGCATGCCCGACTCCCCCGTCTCCACCACGGCCGAGGCCCCCGGCCACCCGTCCCCGGCCGAGCTGATCGAGCGCTACGCCGCCCGCTCCGGGCGGGACGTCTCCGCGGTCTCCTGGTACACGGCGTTCGCCTGGTTCAAGCTCGCCGTGATCCTCGAGGGCATCCACTACCGCTACACCCTGGGCCAGACGGTCGGCCGCGGCTTCGACCGCATCGGCGATCTGGTCCCGGTCTTCATCGAGCACGGACTGACGACTCTTCAAGCAGGACTCCAGGAAGGCTGACCGGCCATGGACTTCGCGTTCGACGCACGCACCGAGGAACTGCGCGCCAAACTGCTCGCCTTCATGGACGAGTACGTCTATCCGGCCGAAGCGGTGGCGCAGGAGCAGCGCGCCGCGCTGGCCTCCCCCTGGGACACCCCGGCGGTGGTCGAGGAGTTGAAGGCCGAGGCGCGCCGGCAGGGGCTGTGGAACCTGTTCCTGCCGGACGCCGAGTACGGCGCCGGCCTGACCAACCTCCAGTACGCCCCGCTCGCCGAGATCACCGGCCGCTCGCCGCAGCTGGCGCCGACCGTGACGAACTGCGCGGCACCGGACACCGGCAACATGGAGGTGCTGGCGCAGTTCGCCGACGAGCGACAGAAGAAGCAGTGGCTGGAGCCGCTGCTGGCGGGCGAGATCCGCTCGGCGTTCGCGATGACCGAGCCGGAGGTGGCCTCGTCGGACGCGACGAACATCACCACCCTGATCGAACGCGACGGCGACGAGTACGTCATCACCGGTCGCAAGTGGTACATCTCCGGCGCGATGGACCCGCACTGCAAGATCTTCATCGTGATGGGCAAGACGGACCCGGACGGCCCGGACATCCGCCGTCAGCAGTCGATGGTGCTGGTCCCGCGGGACACCCCGGGCGTCACCGTCACCCGTGCGATGAAGGTCTTCGGCTACGAGGACCATTACCACGGCGGTCACGCCGAGGTGGTCTTCGACCACGCGCGCGTGCCGGTGTCCAACCTGATCGGCGAGGAGGGCGGCGGCTTCGCCATCGCGCAGGCCCGGCTCGGCCCCGGCCGCATCCACCACTGCATGCGGCTGATCGGCATGGCCGAGCGCGCGATCGAGCTGATGTGCCGCCGGGCGGTGTCCCGTCAGGCCTTCGGCAAGGCGCTGGCCCAGCAGGGCGTGGTGCACAACTGGATCGCGGACGCCCGGGTCACCGTCGAGCAGCTGCGGCTGCTGGTGCTGAAGACGGCCTGGCTGATGGACACCGTCGGCAACCGGGGCGCGCACACCGAGATCCAGGCCATCAAGATCGCCACCCCGCGCGCGGTCGTCGACATCCTCGACCGGGCGATCCAGCTCCACGGCGCGGGCGGTGTCAGCCAGGACTTCCCGGTGGCGGAGCTGTACGCCGCCGCGCGGACGCTGATGATCGCCGACGGCCCGGACGAGGTGCACCAGCGGTCGCTGGCGCGTCGGGAGCTGAAGAAGTACCTCTAGCAGCAAGGGAGTCGGGGGTGGCTGCCACTGGGCGGCCGCCCCTTTCCCGTTCCCCGCCCAAGGTCGCCGGAGATCTTCCCCACCCGTGTCATGAACGCGATACTGCGGCCATGAGACGCTTACCGAAGGCCTGGCGCTGGCCCGTGGCCGGCCTGCTCCTGGCCGTTGTCGGCGCGCTGGTGCTGCCGACCGACAACTTCCTGTGGTACCTGCTGGGGTGCGCCGGGATGCTCACCCTGCTGGTCAGGATCGCCCACCGGGAAGTGCCGTTCGGGCTGGCGCTGGCGCAGTGGCGGCTGGGGCCGGACGACGAGTCGCTCCTCCGGGCCCGCCTGGCGTCGGCCGTGCAGTGCGCTCAGCAGGGCAGCCCCGGTCTCGCGGTGGAACGGCTGGAGGCCCTGGTGCCCGATCTCGCCGCGGCTCTGGGGGACGATCACTCGCTGACGCTGCAGGCGCGCTTCATCGCGCTGCAACTGCGGGGCGACCACGGCCGGCTGCCCGACCGCGTCGCACAACTGGAGGACCTGAGCGAGGAGATGAACCTGGCCCTCGGCCCGGGCGACCCGGAGGCGCTGGCGGTCCGCATCGCCCTTGCCGAGTGGCTGAAGGAGGACGGCGACACCGACGCCGCCCGGGCGGTGTACCAGGAGGCCGTCACCGCCGGCACCGAGGCGCTGGGCGCCGACCACCACATGACCCTGATCGCCCGCGGTTCTCTGGCGATCATGCGGTACGACACGCCGGGCGACGGCCGGAGCGCCGCACTGGAGGAGCTGACCGCGGTGGTACGCGACATGGAGCGGGTGCTCGGCGCCTCACACCCGAACACCGTCTCCACCCGCCGTCTCCTCGACCAGTGGACCGCCTGACCGGATCAGCCCTGACCGGATCCGCCTCACCGGATCCGCCTGACCGGCTCCGGCGGGGGGCGGCCCGGCGCTTCGAGTTCAGGGGCGCAGGGCCCGCAGCAGCAGGTCGGCCAGGTGGTCGGCGACCTCCTGCGGGGTGAGCGGGCCGTCGGGGCGGTACCAGGTCGACAGGTGGTGGACGGAGCCGAAGTGGTAGTCCACCACCAGGTCGGCCGGGGTCGCCCTGGAGAAGACGCCCGCCTCCTGGCCCTCCTCGACGAGCGCGCGGAAGCGTTCGTGGTAGCGCCGCCGCTCGGCCCGCACCTGCTTGTTCTTCTCGGGGCTCAGGTGGTGCATGGAGCGGAAGAAGATCGACGCGTCGTCGAGGTTCTCGATGGTCGTGACGACGACGTCCGCCGCCGCGGCCCGCAGCCGCTTCTCGACCGGCTCGTCGGAGCCCGCGAAGGCGTCGAGGCGCTCCTGCTGGAGCCGCAGCACGCGCGCGTACACCTCGTGCAGGAGGTCGTCCTTGGAGCCGAAGTAGTGGTACAGCGCCCCCTTGGTGACGCCGGCCGCCTCGACGATCTCCTGCACGGAGGTGCGGTCGTATCCCCGGTCGGCGAAAAGCCGGGTGGCGGCGGCCAGAAGCCGCTGTGGAACGGGTGCTCCGTCACCGTCCGTCGTCCTGGGCACTGCCGCCACCTGCCTTTCCATGGATCTGTCAGCTGCTCTGCCGGGGGGAACGCAGTTCCCGCCGGAGGATCTTCCCACTTGCCGTCTTGGGCAAGTCGGGCAGGATCTCCACCTGCCGCGGGTACTTGTAGGCGGCCAGTCTCTCCTTGCAGTACAGCGCGATTTCGTCCGGGTCCGTCCCGGCGCCCGGACGCAGGCTGACGTACGCCTTGACGGTCTCGCCGCGGTAGCCGTCGGGCACCCCGACGACGGCCGCCTCGCGCACCGCCGGGTGCGTGTAGAGCACGTCCTCGACCTCGCGCGGCCACACCTTGAAGCCGGACGCGTTGATCATGTCCTTCTTGCGGTCGACGACGTACAGCCAGCCCCGCGGGTCCATGAAGCCGATGTCGCCGGTGCGCAGCTCGCCGCCGGGGAAGGTCTCGGCGGTGGCGTCCGGGCGCCGCCAGTAGCCGGGCACGACCTGCGGCCCGCTCACCACGATCTCGCCCTGCTCCCCGAAGGGCACCTCCTGCCCCTGGTCGTCGACGATCCTGACGACCGTCTCGGGGCCGGGCAGCCCCACCGCCAGCGTCCCCGAAGCCGGGTCCACGGGCGCCTCAAGGTGCGGCGGCACGGAGGCGCACGGCGCGGTGCACTCGGTGAGCCCGTAGCCGTTGCGGATGTACGGCCCGAAGCCGACCCGGAACTTCTCCACCAGCGCGGGCGGCACGGGGGCGCCGCCGGAGGAGATGACGGCGAAGGAGGAGAAGTGGTCCGGGGTGACGGCCGGGTGGGCGGCCAGCGCCATGAAGGCGGTCGACGGGCCGACCGTGAAGTGCGGCCGGTGCTCGGCGAACGCGTCCAGGACGACGCCCGCCTCGAAGCGGTACGTCAGCACGAGCGTGCCCGCGCTGACGAGGCAGGCGCCGAGCTGGCAGACCATGCCGGTGATGTGGAACAGGGGTGCCAGGGCGTAGTAGACGGGCGCCTCGGGCAGGGCGAGGCCGGTCCGCTGCCGCTCGGCGTTGTACATGATGTTGCCGTGCGTGTTGGTGGCGCCCTTGGGGGTGCCGCTGGTGCCGGAGGTGTAGCTGATCAGCGCGATGTCGGACGGTTCGGCGGCGCGGACCTCGGGGGCCGGGTGACCGGCCCGGGCGACGGCGGTCAGGTCGTCGGCGTCCGGGGCCTGCGGCAGCCGTTCGAAGGCCAGCACGCGCGCGTCGCCGCGGGTCTGGAAGTCCAGCTCGCAGGCGGTGAGCACGATCCGCACCGGCGAGCCGGCCGCCGTCTCCCGCAGGTACGACTCCCAGGCCCGGTCGGAGCAGACCAGCGCGGCCACCTCGCCGTCCCGCAGGACGTGCGCCACCTCTCCCGACTTGTACATGGGGTTGACCGGTACGACGATCGCGCCCGCCTTCCAGGCGCCGAGCAGCGCGATCACGAAGTGCGGGGAGTTCTGCAGCAGGATCGCCACCCGGTCGCCGCGCCGCAGCCCGCGGGCGGCGAGGTGACCGGCGACGGAGTCGCTCAGCTCGTCGGCCTCGCGGTAGCCGAGCCGCCCGTCGAAGTAGGTCAGGAAGGTGCGGTCGGGGGCCTCGGCGACGGACCGGGCGAGGGCGTGCACGAGGGAGGCGGCGGGGTCGACCGGGGCGCGCTGGGCGTCGTTCAGCAGGTCGAGCCAGGGCTTGGCCGCGTAACGGGAGCCGGTCACCGCAGCCCCTCCCACTTCTGCTGGATGCGGTTCATGTTCGTCAGCCAGTGGTCCGGCTCGGCGGCCCTGGCCTGGTAGAACGCGGCGACCTCGGGGTGCGGCAGGATCAGGAAGCGGTCCTCGGCGATCCCCTTGAACAGGGCGTCCGCGACGTCCGACGGGTCGATCGCGGTGGGCCTGAGCACCAGGTCGCCCGCGCTGCCGGTGGCGGACAGCATGTCGGTGCGGACGCCCTGGGGGCAGATGGCGTGCACCTTCACGCCGCGGTGGCGGTACGTCAGCGACAGCCACTCGGCGAAGGCGTAGGCGCCGTGCTTGGTGACGCTGTAGGAGGGGGCGCCGATCATGGTCAGCAGGCCGGCGGCGGAGACGGTGGACACGAAGCGCCCGCGGCCGCGCTCCAGCCAGGCCGGGAGCAGTTCGTGCGCCGCCCGGACGTGCGCCATCACGTTGACGTCCCAGGCCAGCGCCCAGGATTTCTCGTCGACCGGCTGCTCGAGGTCCCCGTCCTCCAGGGCGACGCCGGCGTTGGCGCAGTAGACGTCCACCGTGCCGCCGAGCGCGTCGCGGGCGTCGGCCACGATCGCGGAGGCGTCGCCCGGCACCGTGATGCCGCCGATCTCCGCGGCGACCGCCTCGGCCCGGCCGGCGTCCAGGTCGTTGACGACGACCCGGGCCCCTTCGGCGGCGAACCGGCGGGCGAGCGCCGCGCCGATGCCTCCCCCGGCCCCCGTGACGACCACCCCGGCACCCTGAACGGCTTCCACCATCGGTCTCCTTCGACTGCGGCTCTGCGGCCACGTCAGACTAACCGGTCGGTATGTGGCAGGGAAGGGGTTCCGGCGACCGGCGCCGGCCCCTACCGTGCCTCCCATGCGCCTTTCCAGACGAGCTCTCTTAGCAGCGGCAACGGCGGCAACCTCCCTCCCGGCGGCGTCCCCGGCCGCCGCGGCCCCCCACCGCGCACCTCTGCGCACCGGATTCGAGCGGCTGGCCGCGGACGGCTACGCGCTCCTCGACGGCCGGCCGGCCGGCATCGTCACCAACCCCACCGGCGTCACCCGCGACGTCCGGCACGTCGTCGACGTCATGCACGCCGACGAGCGGGTGAACCTGGTCGCCGTCTTCGGCCCCGAGCACGGCTTCCGCGGCACCGCGCAGGCGGGCGGCTCCGAGGGCCGCTACGACGACCCGGCGACCGGTCTGCCCGTCTACGACACGTACCTGAAGAGCGGTCAGCCGCTCGCCGACGTCTTCACGGCCTCCGGCGTGGACACCGTCGTCTTCGACATCCAGGACGTCGGCGCGCGCTTCTACACGTACATCTGGACGCTGTACGACTGCATGGAGGCGGCGGCGCTGGCGGGCAAGCGGTTCGTGGTGCTGGACCGGCCGAACCCGGTGACCGGGCGGGCGGCCCTGGGGCCCGTGCTGCACAAGGAGTTCGCGACGTTCGTCGGGCGGCAGCCGATCGCGCAGGCGCACGGGATGACCGTCGCCGAGCTGGCGCGGCTGTTCGACGGGGAGTTCCTGACGGCCCCGGTGGAGCTGGAGACCGTCACGATGACGGGGTGGCGGCGGTCGGAGTTCTACGACGCCACCGGGCTGCCGTGGGTGCCGCCGAGCCCCAACATGCCGACCCCGGACACCGCCCTGGTCTACTCGGGGACGTGCCTGCTGGAGGGGACGAACCTGTCGGAGGGACGCGGGACGACCCGGCCGTTCGAACTGCTGGGCGCCGACGGCATCGACGGCCGGTGGGCCGCCGCCGTGAACGAACTGGGCCTGCCCGGTGTGCGCTTCAGGGAGGCCTACTTCGCGCCGGTCTTCTCCAAGTACCAGGGGAAGACCATCGGGGGCGTGCAGGTCCATGTGCACGACCGGGCGGCCTTCGACCCGGTGCGCACCGGGATCGCCCTGCTGGTGACCGCCAAGCGGGTCTTCGACGGCTTCGCCTGGCGCTCCGACCACTGGATCGACAAGCTCACCGGCTCGGCACGGGTGCGCACCATGATCGACGCCGGCGCGGACACCGACGAGGTGGTGGCCGGCTGGCAGACGGAGCTGGCCGCGTTCCGCCGGATGCGCCGGCACTACCTGCTGTACGAGTGAGCCCCCGGCGTGCCGGGGGCTGCCGCCCGGGGGGGGGGGGGGGGGGGGGGGGGGCCGCTCCCCAGGGGGGGCGCGATGGGTGTGGTGGTGCCGCCCCCCCCTCGTAGCCC
>NZ_JBVIIE010000104.1:0-13631 GCF_055569945.1 Streptomyces sp. NPDC031340 | reverse complement strand
GTTCACCGCTGCACAGCACCAGCCGCAGTCCGTCCAGCGAGCCCGGCCGCACCGGGACGTCGGCGAGTTCGTACAGCAGCGACGGCACCACGCTGGGCAGCACGGTGACCCGGTACTCGGCGAGCAGGTCCGCGACCTGCCGCGGCTCCTGCGCGGCGCCGGGCGGGGTGACGAGCAGGCGGGCGCCGGAGCCGAGGGCGCCGAAGACCTCCCGGACCGAGGCGTCGAAGCCGGGAGCCGCGATGGCGGCGAGGGTGTCGGCCGGCCCGATGCCGTACTCCTCGCGCAGGAATTCCAGGTGGGAGACGGCGTTGGCATGTGTGGTGACGACACCCTTGGGCCGGCCGGTGGAGCCGGAGGTGTACATCACGTAGGCGGCGTGGTCTCCGTCGGCTCTCCCGGCCGGGGCGCTGTCGGGGAGCGCGGACCAGTCGACGTTCTCCAGGTACACGGCGGCCTCACGGTGCCGCGCGGGCACGGCCGACGCGGCGTCGCGGGACGTGACGACGACACCGGCCGTCGTGGCGTCGGCCATGAGTTCGAGGCGTTCGGCGGGAAGGCCGGGGTCCAGCGGGAGGAAGGCGCCGCCGGCCTTCAGCACGGCCAACTGGGCGGTGACGGCATCAGCGGAACGCGGCAGGCAGATCCCCACCACGGACTCCGGGCCGACGCCGAGGGCGCGCAGCCGGTGCGCGAGGCGGTTGGCCCGGGCGTCCAGCACGCCGTAGCTGACGTCGGGGCCGCCCGGCGTGACGAGTGCCACGGCCTCCGGCTGCCGCGCGGCCGCGTCGGTGACCAGTTCGTGCAGTGCGCGCGTGGGCCGGGGGCGGTCGGTGGCGTTCGGGGCGAGGACGACCTGGCGGTACTCGGCGTCAGGCAGCACGGGGATCTGCGAGAGCTGGACCCCGGGGTCGGCGGCGACGGCCGCGAAGAGGCACTTCAGATGCTGGGCCATGCGGTCCATGCGGTCGGCGTCGAAGAGCGCCGTGCTGTAGCGCAAGGTGCCGATCAGACCATCGGCGGTGTCAGCGAGCGCCGCGGTGAGGTCCACCTTCACCTCGCCGGACGTCAGCGAGTGGTCCTCGGCGTCGATGTGGGGGAGGTCCCAGGTGGCTTGCTGGGTGGTGTCGAGGGAGAGCATGGTCTGGAAGAGGGGGGTGCGGGCCAGATCGCGTTCGGGGCGGAGTTCCTCCACGAGGCGTTCGAAGGGCAGGTCCTGGTGTTCGTAGGCGTCGAGGGTGACGTCGCGTACGCGGGTGAGGAGTTCGGTGAAGGTCGGGTCACCGGAGAGGTCGGTGCGCAGGACGAGGGTGTTGACGAAGAAGCCGATGAGGGGTTCGGTCTCGGCTCGGTTGCGTCCCGCGATGGGGGTGCCCACCGCGATGTCGTCCTGCCCCGAGTGGCGGGCCAGCAGCACCTGGAAACACGCCAGCACCACCATGAACAACGTGACGTGGCGTTCTTGACCCAGCCGGCGCAGACCGGCGGTCACCTCCGCTGGCACCGCGAAGTCCACGCTTCCGCCTTGCGTGGCCCGAACAGCGGCCCGCGGTCGGTCGGTCGGCAGCTCCAGCGGCTCCAGACCTCCCAACATCTCTCGCCAATACCCAAGTTGGGACTCCAGCACGTCACCGGTCAGCCAACCGCGCTGCCACGCCGCGTAGTCCGCGTACTGCACCGGCAAGGCGGGCAGCTCCAGGGCGGTCCCGGCCAGAGCGGCCCGGTAGCCCGCGCTGATCTCACGCACCAGGACACCGGCCGACCAGGCGTCGGCCACACTGTGGTGGAACGCCAGCAGCAGAACCTGGTCGGTCGCCGACTCGCGAACCAGCGCCGCGTGCCACAGCGGCGCCCGGGACAGGTCGAAGGGACGACGCGCCAACTCGGCGACGACCTCGTCAAGACGGCCGCCGGCCTCGACGACGGGCAGCTCGACCGGCACCGAGTCGTCGATCCGCAGCCAGGCCCGGCCCTCGGCGGCGGTCACTGCCGAGCGCAGCACCTCGTGGCGGGCGACGACCGCGGCGAGCGCGGAACGCAGCGCCGCCACGTCCACCGGTCCGCGAAGTCGCCACGCCATCGGCACGACGTACTCCACGCTGCCCGGATCGAGTTGGTCCATGAACCACAGCCGCTGCTGACCGAACGACAACGGCAGCCGCCCGCCGCGGTCCGCCGCCCCGATCGCGGTGTCCGGACCCACGCCGCCCGCCGCGCCGTCCACGTACGCCGCCAGCCCGGCCACCGTGGGCGCCTCGAAGACCGCCCGCAGCGGCACCTCCACACCGCAGTCCCTGGCGAGCCTGGACACCACCCGGGTGGCCAGCAGCGAGTGACCGCCCAGCGCGAAGAAGTCGTCCCGCACGCCGACGCTGTCCACCCCGAGAACCTCGCCCCAGACAGCGGCGATGTCCCGTTCCGTCTTCGTGTGCGGCGCGACGAACGCCGTGCCCAACTCCGGCCGGGCCGAGTCCGGGGCGGGCAGCGCCGACCGGTCCACCTTGCCGATCCCCGACAGCGGAAGCTCCGGCATCGTCACGAAGGCGGCGGGCACCATGTGCTCCGGCAGCGTCTCCCGCAGCCACTCGCGGACCCGCGTGATCGGGACGGACCGGCCGTCGGTGACCAGGTACGCCACCAGGCGGCGGTCGCCGGGGGTGTCCTCCCGGGCCGCCACCACCGCCTCCGTGACGCCCTCACAGGACAGCAACCGCGCCTCGATCTCGCCGAGTTCGACGCGGTAGCCGCGGATCTTGACCTGGTTGTCGGCGCGTCCCAGGAACTCCAGTTCGCCGTCGGCGCGGAACCGGGCCAGGTCGCCGGTGCGGTAGAGGCGACCGGGGACGAACGGATCCGGCACGAACCGTTCCGCGGTCAGGCCGGGCCGTCCGAGGTAGCCGCGCGCCACGCCGACGCCACCGATGAACAGTTCGCCGACGACGCCGGCCGGCAGCGGCGCCATGTCGTCGTCCAGCACGTACATCCGGATGTTCGCGATCGGCCGCCCGATCGGCACGGGTACCGAGGGGTCGAAATCGTCGCCGGCCACGTAGACCGAGCATCCGACGACCGTCTCCGTCGGGCCGTACTCGTTGATGAGGCGGGCCCCCGGCGCGACACGGCGCCAGGCCGCCAGCGTCTCCGGCTTGACCTCGTCGGCGCCCACCACGAACGTGCGCACCGACTCCACACGCTCGTCGTTCATGGAGGCCCGCAGCACGTCCAGGTGACCCGGAGTGATCTTCAACAGGCTGAAGTCGGCAGGGCGCAGCAGGCGCTCGCGCAGCGAGTCCAGGCTGCGCTCGGTCGGCAGCAGCGTGACGTCCTTGCCGCCGATCAGCGGCAGCAGGTAGTTGGGCATGCCGAGGTCGGCGGCGATGGAACCCAGCATCGGCGCGCCGGACGCGCCGCCGAGACCGTAGCCCTCGATGCACCACCACAGGTAGTTGACCAGTCCCCGATGAGGGATGAGGGTCCCCTTGGGCCGGCCCGTCGATCCAGAGGTGTACATGACGTACGCGAGATGGTCCGCGCCGGTGCGGGGCACCGGGTCGGTCTCCGGCACCCCGGCCGCCACCGTGACCTGCGGGTCGAGGACGATGGCGCGATCGCGATGGTCCCCGGGCAGCGCGGGCACCGCTCCGGCCTCGGCGACGACGAGATCGGCTGCAGTGTCCTGAAGCATGAACGCCAACCGCTGCTCCGGGTACGACGGATCGAGCGGCACGTAGGCGGAACCTGATTTGAGGATGCCCAGGATGCCCGTGACCGCCTCGACGGACGCCGACGCGCACAGGCCGACGCAGCGTTCGGGGCCCGCGCCGAGAGCGCGCAGGTGGTGGGCGAGGCGGTTGGCCCGGGCGTTGAGTTCGCCGTACGTCCAGGTCGTGCCGTCGACGTCGTGCAGGGCAGGGGCCTCCGGCTGCTTCGCCGCCCACCGCTCGAAGAGTTCCTGCACGGTGGCGTCGTCGGGGAAGGGCGCGGCCGTGTCGTTCCAGCCGTGGACGACCGTGTGCCACTCCTCGGGCGGCAGGATCGGCACCTCGGCGACGGCGGCGTCCGGGGCGGCGGCCAGACCGTTGACCGCGGTGCGCAGATGACCCGCCATACGCGCGATCCGCCCGGCGTCGAACAGCGCCCGGTCGTAGGTGATCTCGACCCGCAGCACGTCCCGCGCGGCGGCAACCACACTCAGCGGGTAACCGTTGCGCTCCACCGCCCCCTCGGGCGTGAGCTCCAGACCGTCGGCCGACGTGTCCTGCGGGCGGGCGGCCGGGTAGTTCTCGAAAACCAGGAGGGTGTCGAAAAGCACGCTGCCCTGCGGGACACCGCTGCTCGCCTGTGCCTCGACGAGCGGGGTGTAGTCGAACTGCCGAGCCCGCTGCTGGCTGTCCTGCACCCCGCGCAGCCAGTCCCCGACGCGTTCGGCGGGACGGACCCGGACGGTCGTCGGCAGGGTGTTGATCATGAGGCCGACCATGGACTCGACACCGGGCAGCTCGGCCGGGCGGGTGCTCGTCGTCGCGCCGAACACCACATCGGCGTTGCCGCTGTAGCGCGACAGCAGCAGTCCCCAGGCGCCGAGCAGCAGAGTGTTGACGGTGACCCGCTCGCGGCGGGCGGTCTCCCGCAGCCGCCGGGTCTCCTCCGCGTCGAACGCGATGCCCTCGGTGGCGAACCCGGTCTCGCCGGTGGGCCGCTCGCCCACGATGCGCGTCGGTGTGGTGAAGCCGCCGAGTTCGGCCTTCCAGTACCGTCGGGCCTCCTCCGAGTCCTGGGCGCCGAGCCAGCGGATGAACGCGGCGTAGTCGGGCGCCGGCTCCAGGCCGTGCGGCTCGCCGCGCAGTGCGGCGCGGTAGCACACCATGACCTCGCGCAGCACGAGCCGCACGCTCCAGCCGTCGAGCAGCACGTGGTGGAAGCTGAGCACCATGCGGTGGGTGCGCGCGCCGGTCCGGATCAGGGTGATACGCAGCAGCGGCGCCCGGGAGAGGACGAAACCGGCGGCGCGGTCCTCCTCCAGCAGCCGCTCCAGCCGCTTCTGCCGCCCGGCTTCGGGGTCGGCGGACCAGTCCAGGACGGTCACCGGTACGGTGACGCCGCGTTCGACGAGTTGCAGGGGGCGTTCGACACCGCGCCACACCAGGCGGACCCGCAGGGCGGTGTGGCGGTCGCTCACCGCCTGCCAGGCCGCGGTGAACGCGGCCACGTCCAGGTCCCCGTCGAGGCGGTACAGCAGCTGCTCGAAGTCCACCCCGCCGTCCGGGTCCATCAGGGAGTGGAAGAGCATGCCCTCCTGCATCGGGGACAACGGGAGGATGTTCTCCAGTGCCGGCCTGGCCATCATTCACCCTTTCCGTACTCGGTGAGGATCGCGTCGAGGGTTTCCTGGTCAAGGCCGGCCAGCGGGAAGTCCGCCGGGACGGCTGCGGTGGTGCCGGACGTCAGGCAGTGGTCGATCAGGGCTTCGAGGTGGGCGAGGTAGTCGTCGGCGAAGCGGCGGGCGAAGTCCCGGCCGTGCAGGTCGCGCGAGTAGCCCAGGCGGACACGGAAGACGCCGTCGCTGGCCTCGGAGTTGAGTTCGAGCACGTGCGAACGGGTGCCGGAGGCGGCCTGGTGGCGCCCCTTGGACTCCGGCGCGGCGGCGAACGCGCGGTCGGCGGACAGCACGTTGTCGAATCGGCCGAGGTAGTTGAACAGCACCTGACCGGCGGAGTCGACGAGGTCGGCGCCTGGCCGGCCACCGCAGTTCTTCAGCACGCCGTGCCCCACACCGCCGTGCGGGACCTCGCGCAGTGTCTGCTTGGTCTCCTTCAGCACCGCATCGAGGCCCCGGCCCCGGCGCACGCCGAGGAAGACCGGGTGGAGGGCGGTGAACCAACCGACCGTGCGGGAGATGTCGGCGCCGGGCACCACGTCCTCACGGCCGTGGCCCTCGACGTCGACCGCCATGCGGTCGCCGTCGACGCGGTCGGCGAGAGTCAGCGCGAGCGCGCTCAGCAGCACGTCGTTGATCTGCACGCGGTGGGCGGCGGGCACCTCGGTGAGCAGCGCACGGGTGCGCTCACGCGTCAGTTCGCGGCTCTCGACGGCCTCCGAGGCGACGCTGTTCGCGCCACCGGGCGTGTCCGACGGTACGCGTGGCGACCCGGTACCCGCGCTGCGCCAGTACGCCAGTTCCGCGGTGGCCGCGGGCGAGTCGGCGTAGGCGTCCAGAAGCCGCGCCCACTGGAGGAAGGGCGTCGTCTTGTCCGGCAGCCGCACCGGCCGGCCGGCGGTCAACTGCCGGTACCCGGTCTCCAGGTCCTCCAGCAGAATCCGCCACGACACGCCGTCGACGACGAGGTGGTGGGCCACCAGCAGCAGCCGGCGGCCGTGCTCCCCGAGGTCGGCCAGCAGCGCCCGGAACACCGGGCCCGCCACCGGGTCCAGGCTCGCCTGGGCCCGGTCGGCCTCGGCGGTCAGCCTGCCGGGGTCGCCGGACAGGTCGGCGACCCACAGCAGCGGCGCCGTCTCCTGCGCCGCGTTCTCTTGGACCACGGCGCCGTCGTGCCGCGGGAAACGCATGCGCAACGCGTCGTGGTGGGCGACCAGTGCCCGTACCAGCGTGCCGACCGCCGCCTCGTCGAGACCTGACGGCACCTTCACCAGGACGGACTGGTTGTAGTGGTGGCGCTCCGGCAGGTCCCGGGCGAAGAACCAGTGCTGGATCGGGGTGAGCGGCGCCCGTCCGGTCACCGTGCCCTGTTCCGCGAGCGGCACCGGCGCGGTCCCCGCGGCGGCCGCGAGTTCGGCGATGGTCTGATGGTCGAAGACCATACGGGGGGTCAGCCGGATGCCGTGCCGCGCGGCACGGGCGACGATCTGGATGCTGAGGATCGAGTCACCACCGAGGTCGAAGAAGTTGTCGTGCAGACCCGCACGGTCGATGCCCAGGACCTCGCACCAGGCAGCGGCGATGGCCCGTTCGACCGGGGTGTTCGGTTCCGCGTACCTGCTGCCCAGCTCGGGCCGCGCCGCCCCGGGGTCGGGCAGCGACCGGCGATCGACCTTGCCGCTGGCCGTCAGCGGCAGCTCCGGCAGCACCACGAAAGCGGCCGGGACCATGTACGGGGGCAGGGTGTCCTCCAGCCAGGCCCGCAGCCTCCGCACGCCGGGCCCCTCGCCGTCGGTGACGAGGTAGGCGACGAGCCGGCGGTTGCCGGGGGTGTCCTCACGGGCCAGGACGACGGCCTCGCGCACCTGGTCCAGGGCGAGGAGCCGGGCCTCGATCTCTCCCGGCTCGATCCGGAAACCACGGATCTTGACCTGGTCGTCGGCGCGGCCCAGGTACTCCAGCTCCCCGCCCGCGGTCCACCGGCAGACGTCGCCGGTGCGGTACAGGCGCCCACCGCCGAACGGGTCCGGCACGAACCGCTCCGCGGTCAGGCCCGGCCGGCCGAGGTAGCCACGGGCGAGCCCGGCACCCCCGACGTACAGCTCGCCGGGCACTCCGACCGGACACACGTCCATCGCGGGACCCAGGACGTACGCGCGCAGATCCGCCAGCGGCACCCCGATGGGACTGACGGCCGCGTCACCCCGCGTGCCGGCGTCCAGGGCGAGCACCGTGACGTGCACGGTGGTCTCGGTGATGCCGTACATGTTGACGAGCGTGCTCCCGGCGGAACGCGGGTCGGCGTACCACGGGCGCAGAGCGGCCAGGTCCAGCGCCTCGCCGCCGAAGACCACATACCGCAGGGCGCCGGCGCCCGCGTCGAGCAGCGGACCCATCAGGTGGTGGAAGGCGGTCGGCGTCTGGCTGAGCATCGTCACGTCGTACTTCGCGGCGACCGCCGCGAGCCGTTCGGGGTCGCGGGCGACGCTCTGGGAGGCGACCACGACGTGTCCGCCGCGGGTCAGGGCGCCCCAGATCTCCCAGACCGAGAAGTCGAAGGCGTAGCTGTGCGTGGACAGCCACACGTCGTCCTCGCCGAAGGCGAACGTCTCCTGCGTGACGTCGAAGAGCCGGACGGCGTTGCGGTGGCTGGTCAGGACGCCTTTCGGCCGGCCGGTCGAGCCGGATGTGTAGATGACGTACGCGAGGTGGTCCGGGCCGGCCACCGGCGCGGGGTCGTGGTCCGGCAGGTCGCCGACCGGCTCGCGGTCGAGGTCCACGAGCAGGCCGGGCAGGCCGCCGGCGGCGTCCCCGCCGGTGAGCACGATCCGGGCACCCGCGTCGCGGACCATGAACGCGGTGCGGTCGGCGGGGTAGTCCGGATCCAGGGGGAGGTAGGCGCCGCCCGCCTTGACCACGGCGAGCAGCGCGACCACGGTCCGCGCGTCGCGCGGCAGGCAGACGCCCACCAGGGTGTCCGGGCCGACGCCGAGGGCGCGCAGATGGTGCGCGAGGCGGTTGGCGCGGGCGTTGAGCTCGCCGTACGTCAGCGTCGTGCCGTCGGTGTCGCTGATGGCCGGACGCTCCGGTCGGCGGCGGGCGTGCCGTTCGACCAGGGCGTGCAGCGTCGTGACCGGCGCCGCGGCGGTCACCGCAGCGCGGCCGGCGGCACCGGTGACCAGGCCGAGTTCGGCCGAGGACAGCATCGGCAGGTCCGACAGCCGGCTGCCGGGGGACGCGGCCACCGAGGTCAGCAGATTGACGAGGTGCCCGGCCATACGCTGCATGCGGTCGGTGTCGAAGAGGGCGGTGCTGTAGCGGAGGGTGCCGTGGAGGCCGTCGGGGGTGTCGGTGAACGCGGCGGTCAGGTCGAACTTGGCGGTGCTGACGGACAGGGGGTGGTCCTCGGTGTGGATGTGGGGCAGGTCCCAGGTGGCTTGCTGGGTGGTGTCGAGGGAGAGCATGGTCTGGAAGAGGGGGGTGCGGGCGAGGTCGCGTTCGGGGCGGAGTTCCTCCACGAGGCGTTCGAAGGGCAGGTCCTGGTGTTCGTAGGCGTCGAGGGTGACGTCGCGTACGCGGGTGAGGAGTTCGGTGAAGGTCGGGTCACCGGAGAGGTCGGTGCGCAGGACGAGGGTGTTGACGAAGAAGCCGATGAGGGGTTCGGTCTCGGCTCGGTTGCGTCCCGCGATGGGGGTGCCCACCGCGATGTCGTCCTGCCCCGAGTGGCGGGCCAGCAGTGCCTGGAAGCAGGCCAGCACCACCATGAACAGGGTGACTCCGTGCCGGCGGGCCAGTTCTTCGAGCCGGTCGACGTCCCTGCGCGGCACCGTGAGATCGACACCGGCGCCCGTTGTGGACCGGACGGCCGTCCGGGGGCGGTCGGTCGGCAGTTCCAGCGGTTCCAGGTCCGCCAGGGTGTCGCGCCAGTGGGCGAGTTGGGTTTCCAGTACGTCGCCGGTCAGCCAGCCGCGCTGCCAGGCGGCGTAGTCGGCGTACTGCACCGCAAGATCCGGCAGGTCCGGGACGGTACCGGTGAGAGCGGCACGGTAGGCGAGGCCGAGCTCGTCCACCAGCACCCCGACCGACCAGGCATCCGCCACACAGTGGTGGAAGACCAGGACGAGGACGTGGTCGGTCGCCGATACGCGGACCAGGGCGGCATGCCACAGGGGCGGGTGGGAGAGATCGACGGGGCGGCGGACCAGTTCGTCGACGATGTCGTCGAGCCGGTCGTCGGCGTCGACGACCGGCAGGTCCACGGGTACGGAATCCTCGATCCGCAGCCGGGCCTGCCCGTCGGTCACGGACACCGCTGAGCGCAGCACTTCATGGCGGGCGACGACCGCTGCCAGAGCCGACCGCAGCGCTTCGGGGTTCACGGGCCCGCGCAGACGCCATGCCATGGGGACGACGTATTCGGCGCTTCCGGGGGCGAGCTGGTCCAGGAACCACAGGCGTTGCTGGCCGAAGGACAGCGGCAGCGGCTCGGACCGATCCGCCGGTCCGATGACCGGAAGCCGTCCGGTCGCGTCGGGCGCGGCGTCGATCCGGGCTGCCAGTCCGGCGACGGTGGGTGTCTCGAAGACGGCCCGCAGCGGTACGCGGACGCCGCGGTCCCGGGCCAGCCGGGACACCACCCGGGTGGCCAGCAGGGAGTGACCGCCCAGGGCGAAGAAGTCGTCGTGCACGCCGACCTGGTCCACGCCGAGGATCTGCGTCCACACCGCGGCGATGTCCTGCTCGGTGCGTGTGCGGGGTGCGACGAACGCGGTCGCCAGTTCCGGCCGGGCCGAGTCCGGGACGGGCAACGCCGACCGGTCCACCTTGCCGCCGGCGGTCAGCGGCAGCTCCGGCAGCACCACGAACGCGGCGGGGATCATGTAGGCGGGCATCGCGGCGCCGAGCCAGGCCCGCAGCCTCGGCACGCCGGGCCCCTCGCCGTCGGTGACGAGGTAGGCGAGGAGCCGGCGGTTGCCGGGGGTGTCCTCGCGGGCCAGGACGACGGCCTCGCGCACCTGGTCCAGGGCGAGGAGGCGGGCCTCGATCTCTCCCGGCTCGATCCGGAAACCGCGGATCTTGACCTGGTCGTCGGCGCGGCCCAGGTACTCCAACTCCCCGCCCGCGGTCCACCGGCAGACGTCGCCGGTGCGGTACAGGCGCCCACCGCCGAACGGGTCCGGCACGAACCGCTCCGCGGTCAGGCCCGGCCGGCCGAGGTAGCCACGGGCGAGCCCGGCACCCCCGACGTACAGCTCGCCGGGCACTCCGACCGGGCAGGGGCCCATGTCCCGGTCGAGCACGTACAGCCGGGTGTTGGCTATGGGACGCCCGATCGGGACGCCGCCGCCGGTGTCGGGCGCCGGGCCGTGCAGGGTGTGCGCCGCGCAGCCGACGACGGTCTCGGTCGGGCCGTACTCGTTCACGAGCCGGGTGGCCGAGGGGAAGGCGGCGAACGCGCGGTTGGCGAGCGCGACCGGAAGATCCTCGCCGCCGAGGACGAGCGTGGTCGGCGAAGTCCGGGCACGGCCTTCGCCGGTTCCGCCGAGCAGCGTGATGTGCGCGGGGGTCAGTTTGAGGAGCCCGGCCCCGGTGCCCTCACAGGCACCCGCCAGGTCGGCGGGCCCCGCGTCCCGCGGGAGGACGTGCACCGGCTGCCCGGTCAGCAGCGGCACGAAGACGCTTGTGACGGACATGTCGAAGACGAGCGGCGAGTGCAGCAGCGCGCCGCCCGCGCCCCCGGGCCCGTACGTGGCACAGGCCCAGCGAAGGTAGTTGGCGAGACCGCCGTGCGTGATCTGCACGCCCTTGGGCCGGCCGGTGGAACCGGAGGTGTAGATGACGTACGCGAGCCCCGCCGGGTGCACCCGCGGGCCGCGGTCGTGCCGGCCGGCATCGGGAAGCGGGGAGAGACCGGCGCCGACGTCCACCACGCGGCCCCGGTAGTCACCGGGCACCGCGGCACCGCGGGCGCCGTGGGTCAGCACCACCTGGGCCGCGGTCTCCTCCAGCATGAACGCGGTGCGGTCGGCGGGGTGGTCCGGATCCAGGGGGAGGTAGGCGCCGCCCGCCTTGAGCACGGCGAGCATCGCCACCACCGCCTCGGCGCAGCGCGGCATGCACAGCCCCACCACGTCGTCGGGGCCGACGCCCCAGGCGCGCAGGGCGCGGGCCAGTCGTGAGGCGCGTTCCTCGACCTGGCCGAACGTCAGCGTCGTGCTGCCGTCGGTGACCGCGACCGCGTCGGGTGCGATCGCCGCGCGCGCCGCGACCAGGTCGTGGACCGGGCGGTCGTCGGTGGGCACCGCCGTCTCGTTCCAGGTGCGCGTGACGAGTTCGAGTTCCGCGTCGGGCAGCAGCCGCAGGTCCGACAGCCGGTCCTCGGCCGTGACGGTGGCGAACAGGGTGCGCAGTTGGGCACTGAAACGCTGCATGCGGTCGGTGTCGAAGAGGGCGGTGCTGTAGCGGAGGGTGCCGTGGAGGCCGTCGGGGGTGTCGGTGAACGCGGCGGTCAGGTCGAACTTGGCGGTGCTGACGGACAGGGGGTGGTCCTCGGTGTGGATGTGGGGGAGGTCCCAGGTGGCTTGCTGGGTGGTGTCGAGGGAGAGCATGGTCTGGAAGAGGGGGGTGCGGGCCAGGTCGCGTTCGGGGCGGAGTTCTTCCACGAGGCGTTCGAAGGGCAGGTCCTGGTGTTCGTAGGCGTCGAGGGTGACGTCGCGTACGCGGGTGAGGAGTTCGGTGAAGGTGGGGTCGCCGGAGAGGTCGGTGCGCAGGACGAGGGTGTTGACGAAGAAGCCGATGAGGGGTTCGGTCTCGGCTCGGTTGCGTCCGGCGATGGGGGTGCCCACCGCGATGTCGTCCTGCCCCGAGTGGCGGGCCAGCAGTGCCTGGAAGCAGGCCAGCACCACCATGAACAGGGTGACTCCGTGCCGGCGGGCCAGTTCTTCGAGCCGGTCGACGTCCTTGCGCGGCACCGTGAGATCGACACCGGCGCCCGTTGTGGACCGGACGGCCGTCCGGGGGCGGTCGGTCGGCAGTTCCAGCGGTTCCAGGTCCGTCAGGGTGTCGCGCCAGTGGGCGAGTTGGGTTTCCAGTACGTCGCCGGTCAGCCAGCCGCGCTGCCAGGCGGCGTAGTCGGCGTACTGCACCGCAAGATCCGGCAGGTCCGGGACGGTACCGGTGAGAGCGGCACGGTAGGCGAGGCCGAGCTCGTCCACCAGCACCCCGACCGACCAGGCATCCGCCACACAGTGGTGCAGCACGAGAAGCAGGACGTGGTCCTGCGGGTCCTCGCGGAAGAGCGCGGCCCGCCACAGGGGCGCGCGACCGAGGTCGAACGGCCCGCCGGCCATGGACCGCAGTGCCACGGCGTCGTAGGGCAGCACCGGCAGGTCCACGGGCACGGACGGGAGGACCGTTTGCACCGGCTCGTCGTCCTCGACGCGGAACGCGGTCCGCAGCACCTCGTGGCGGGCGACGACCCAGGCGAGCGCGGACCGCAGCGCGGCGGTGTCCAGAGCGCCGGTCAGCCGCCAGGCGACCGGGATGACGTACTCCGAGCCGTCGGGCTCCAATTGGTCGAGGAACCAAAGACGCTGCTGAGCGAAGGACAGCGGCAGCGGACCGCCGCGATCGGCCCGGCCCATCGGTGCCGCCACCCGCGCCCCCTGCCCGGCCTGCTTGACGCGGGCCGCGAGCGCGGCGATCGTCGGCGTCTCGAACAGGGCTCGCAACGGAACCTCGGCGCCGGTCTCCCGGCCCATGCGGGACACCACCCGTGTCGCCAGCAGCGAATGGCCGCCCAGATTGAAGAAGTCGTCGTGGACACCGACCAGTTCTAGGCCCAGCACCTCGCACCAGACCGCGGCCATGGCACGCTCCACGGCATCGCGCGGGGCGACGAACTCGGGCGCGAGGCCGGCGCGGGACGCGCCCGGATCCGGCAGCGCACGCCGGTCCACCTTGCCGTTCGGTGTCAGCGGCAGCGCGTCCAGCGCCACGATCGCGGCGGGCACCAGGTGGGCTGGCAGCACGGCCCGCAGTCGCGCGCGGACGGCCGGAAGCGCGGACCGCTCGGCCACGGCGTAGCCGATCAGGCTCGGGTCCCCCTGCGCGTCGGTCCGTGCGACCACGACCGCGTCCGAGACCCCCTCGGTCTCGCGCAGCCGGGTTTCGATTTCGCCGGGTTCGATGCGCATGCCGCGGATCTTGATCTGGTGGTCGGTGCGTCCGAGGTGTTCGAGTCGGCCGTCCGCGG
>NZ_JBVIIE010000103.1:1093-15471 GCF_055569945.1 Streptomyces sp. NPDC031340 | reverse complement strand
CCCCCCCCCCCCCCCCCCCCCCCCCCCCCCCCCCCCCCCCCCCCCCCCCCCCCCCCCCCCCCCCCCCCCCCCCCCCCCCCCCCCCCCCCCCCAGCGGCTCGTTTCAGATGACCAGTGACAGCAGCATGACCAGACCGCCCGCGACCACCGAGATGATGGTCTCCATCACGGACCAGGTCTTGACGGTCTGTCCGATGCTCAGCCCGAAGTACTCCTTCACCAGCCAGAACCCGGCGTCGTTGACGTGGCTGAAGAAGAGGGAGCCGGCGCCGACGGCCAGGACCAGCAGGGCGGCGTGCGCGGTCGACATGTCGGCCGCGAGCGGGGCGACCAAGCCGGCCGCCGAGATCGTCGCCACCGTCGCCGAACCGGTCGCGAGCCGGATCCCGACCGCGATCAGCCAGCCCAGCAGCAGCGCCGGTATGGACCAGTCCCTGGAGATGTCCAGGATCATCTGGCCCACCCCGCAGTCGATCAGCGTCTGCTTGAAGCCGCCGCCCGCGCCGACGATCAGCAGGATGCCCGCGATGGGTGCGAGGCTGCTCTCCACCGTCCGCTGGATCCGATCCTTGCCGAAACCGGCGGCCCGGCCCAGCGTGAACATGCCGACGATGACGGCGGCGAGCAGGGCGATCAACGGCGAGCCGACGACGTCGAAGACGCGCTGGGTGGTGTTCGCGGGGTCGTCGATCACGAGGTCGACCAGCGCCTTGGACAGCATCAGCACGACCGGCAGCAGCACGGTGGCCAGCGTCGGCCCGAACGCGGGCCGCCTCTCCAGTTCCTCGGAGGCGCGCGGCGGCAGCATGCGCTCCGGGACCGGCGCGTCCACCCAGCGGGCGGCGACTTTCGAGAACAGCGGCCCGGCGACGATCACGGTGGGGACGGCGATCAGCACGCCGAGGGCGAGGGTGACACCGAGGTCGGCGTGCAGGGCGTCGATCGCGACCAGCGGCCCGGGGTGCGGCGGCACCAGCCCGTGCATCACGGACAGGCCCGCGAGCGCCGGGATGCCGATGCGCATCAGCGAGTAGTTGCCGCGCCGGGCGACCATCAGCACGACCGGGATCAGCAGCACGATGCCGACCTCGAAGAACAGCGGCAGACCGATCACCGAGGCGATCAGCACCATGGCCCACGGCATCGCGCGCCCGCCCGCCCTGGCGAGGATCGTGTCGACGATCTCGTCGGCGCCCCCGGAGTCGGCGAGCAGCTTGCCGAGGATCGCGCCGAGGGCGATCAGCACGCCCACACCGGCGACCGTGGCGCCGAGCCCGGTGGTGAAGCTGGTGATCGCCTTGTCGAGCGGCGCCCCGGCGATCGCGCCCAGCGCCAGCGACCCGATGGTCAGCGCCAGGAAGGCGTGCAGCTTGAACCGGGTGATGAGCACGACGATGACGGCGATGCCCGCCAGGACGGCGATGCCCAGCTGAGCGTGACCGGCCGAGGTGATCGGCTCGGGCGCGTCCGCTGCCAGCATCGCGACGCTGAGTCTGGTCACGGTGATTCCCTTGCAGGTACGGGGGGACGGGGGAGTGGCGTCGGGCCGGGTACTACCGGGCCGCGCAGGTACTACTGGGGCAGCGCAGGTGCTGCCGGGCCGCGGTGAGGTGCTGCCGGGCCGGGGTGAGGTACTACCGCGCCGGGCGGGACAATGCGGCCAGCGCGCCGACGGCCCGTTCGGCGATCTCCTCGGGACTGCCCGCGACGTCCACCGCCACGCCCGCCTCGTCCGGCCCGAGCGGCTGGAGCGTGGCGAACTGGGAGTCGAGCAGCGCCGTGGGCATGAAGTGCCCCTGCCGGTGCGACATCCGGTCCTCGACGAGGGCCCGGTCGCCGGTGAGGTGGACGAAGACGACGCCGGGAGCGACGGCCCTGAGCCGGTCGCGGTACGACCGCTTCAGCGCCGAGCAGCTGACCACCCCGCCCAGCCCCTCCCGGCCGTGCGCCCAGGTGCCGATGGCGTCGAGCCACGGCCACCGGTCCGCGTCGCCGAGCGGGATCCCGGCCGACATCTTGGCGATGTTGACCGACGGGTGGAAGTCGTCGCCCTCGGCGTACGGAACGCCGAGCCGGGCCGCGAGCAGGGGACCGATGGTGGTCTTGCCGGTGCCCGCGACGCCCATCACGACGACGACCTGGGGGGTGCTCATGGCTGCCTCACTGTCTGCTGTCTTCCTCGGCACCTGATTGCCGACGCCACTGAAACCGATTAGGTACGACGAATTCAAGAGTCTGTGACAAATAAGTCTGACTTTTTCGCGGCGTGACGCGCCCCGTACGCTGAGTGCATGAGCACAACGGGCCGGGGGCTGCACGGCCGCGTACTGGACACCCTCGGCCCCGCGATCACCGCGGGTGAGTACCCGCCGGGCAGTGTTCTGCGCACGGACGAGCTGGCGCAGCGTTTCGAGGTGTCACGGTCGGTGATGCGGGAGGCCGTACGCGTCCTGGAGTCGATGCACCTGGTGGAGTCGCGCCGCCGGGTGGGCGTCACGGTGCGGCCGACCGCCGAGTGGAACGTCTACGATCCGCAGGTCATCCGCTGGCGGCTGGCCGGCGCCGACCGCCCCCGGCAGCTGCGCTCGCTCACGGTGCTGCGCTCGGCGGTCGAACCGGTCGCCGCGGGACTGGCCGCCCGGCACGCCTCCGCCGAGCAGTGCGCCGAACTCACCGAGTGCGCGCTCGGCATGGTGGCCAACTCACGCGGCCACCGGCTCCACGGCTACCTCGTCCACGACATCGCCTTCCACCGGGTGATCCTCACCGCGTCAGGCAACGAGATGTTCGCCCGCCTCGGTGACGTCGTCGCCGAGGTGCTGGCCGGCCGCACCCAGCACGAGGTCATGTTCGAGGACCCCGACCCGGCCGCCGTCACCCTCCACGTCCAGGTCGCGGAAGCGGTGCGCGAGGGCGACGCGGAGCGGGCGGAGCGCCTCACCCGGGAGATCACCGTGGGGGCCCTGCGGGAACTGGACGTCCTGGCGCCGTAGCGGCCCCCGGCCGCCTCAGTCCAGGAAGTCCCCGTCGACGTACACCCACGCCCCGTCGACCCGTTCGAACCGGCTGCGCTCGTGCAACGAGCCGCCCCGGTACGACGCCCGGAAGGTCACCGTCCCGGTGGCGTGGAACGCCGAGCCGTCGGCCGTGCCGAGGATCTCCAGCCCCGTCCAGCGCATACCGGGGTCGAAGTCGACCCGCGCGGGACGCGTGCGCGGGTGCCAGGTGCGCAGCAGGTAGGCCTCGTCACGGCGCACGAAGGCGGCGTAGCGCGAGCGCATCAGCGCCTCGGCGGTCGGCGCGGCGGCCTCGCCCCGGTGGAAGCGGCCGCAGCACTCCTCGTACGTCTCCGCGCGGCCGCACGGACAGGCGGCGGGCCGCTGAGCCTGCGCGGGGGCGGATCGCGGGCGGGGCCGGGAGGCGCGTCGGGACATGCGCCCCATTGTGCTGCACCCGCGGACCGGCGGGCGCCGCCGGACCTCAGCGCGTGCCGTCCGGGCGGGCGGGCCCGCCCGTGGCCGGCTCGGCGCCTCCCATGTCGAGGCGGAACGGCGGATAACTGTCCGTCATCAGAGCGGCGTACGCGGCGACCCGCAGCACCCAGCGGTCCAGACCCAGGATCAGGTCGAACAGCGACTTGGGGTACTCCTCGGTGAACGCCAGCGTCACGGCGGCGATCAGCGCCAGCACGGCGACCAGCCCGCCGCCCCACAGACCGAGGTTGACGCCGCTGACGAAGAAGCAGAGGACGAGGTAGTGCGGTATCGCCAGCAGCCACCACTTCACCAGCACCAGGCCGCGGGAGAGGCGTTCGGGGTAGGCGATGTCCAGCCGCGCCGGATAGTCCGGCTCCTCACCCAGGCTGAAGGGCGGGTACCGGTCGGTGCCCAGGGCGCCGTACGAGTAGTAGGCCACCCGCCAGGTCCAGCGCAGCACCCCCAGGTTGAAGTCGAACAGGGGCCGCGGATAGCGCTCGGTGAACAGGATGACGAAGAACGCGACCACGCCCACCGCGACGAACGCGATCCACAGGAAGGACAGCACCACGTAGTGCGGGATCAGCAAGATCCACTTCACCAGCCACAGCCACCGGGACAGCGGCGCGTCCAGCTCCGCGTCCACCCGGACCGGGGTGCCCGGGGACGCCGCGAAGGCCGTCATGGCGATCAGCTCCTTCCAGCGGCGCTCGCCCCGGAGGACGGGTGCCACTCGGGCGGGCGCGTGTCGTCGTCGCGGTACGCCAGACCGTTGACGACACCGACCACCCCGTCGACCCGCCACGTCAGCCGGAGCACGAGCGGCACGTCGGTGCGCTTCTCCACCTGCCCGTCGAGCGTGACCATGCCGTCCCGGACCGAGACGGTCACGGCGTACGGAGGCAGGCACATCGTGCCGGTCAGCACCTCGTCGATCACGTCCTGGCGGATCTCCTCGTCCGAGCGCAGGAAGACCCGCAGCAGATCCCGCCGGGTGGCGATGCCGATCAGCCGGTCCTCCTCGTCCACCACCGGGAGCCGGTCGACGCCGTGGCGCTCCATGATGCGCGCGGCGGCCTCGACGGCCTGCTCCGGGTGCACGGTGACCGCGGGGCTCGACATCATCTCCCCGGCCGTGGTGGCCCGGGCGACGGCGGCCGCGCGCCGGGCGCGGCGCGGCGCGGGCAGCACCCGCAGCCGCCGCACCTCTCCGTCGGCGGGGCCGGCCGCCTGGCGGCGGATCAGATCGGTCTCGGAGATCACCCCGAGGACCTTGTCGTCGTGGTCCACCACGGGCAGCCCGCTGATCCGGTGCTCGGCAAGCAGCCGGGCCACGTCCTTGAACGACGTCTCCCGGTGAGCCTCGACCACCTCGCGGGTCATCACCTCGCCGACGATGCGGGCCATCACGACCACTCCCTTCTCGCCCACCGTCCACGAACAGGCGCGACGGAGTTCTGCTGTGCCGCCCGCCCGGCCGGGGTGCGGCCCTGCGGAGCGCGGCGGTTCATACGGCGCACACCGGGAGCCGGACGCCCCGGGCAGCCGCTGTGGCCGCCAGGGCCTCGCGGACCGTTCCGGACAGCCGGCGCCCTGATGCTCTTCAAGACTCCCGCGCGGCGCTCCGCCGGAGCAGGGGCCGAGCGTCCTCCCCCCAGGACCGAACCGCCCCACCCCATCCGCCCGTCCCGCCCCCTCCCGGCCCCGAACCGCCCGCCCGGTCACCCCCCGCCCCACCGCATCCGCCCGTCCCGCCACCTCCTGGCTCCGGGCCGCCTGTCCGGTCACGGCCCGGCCTCACCGGATCCGGCGGTCCCACCGCTTCCCGGTCCCGGGCCGTCTGCCCGGTCACCCCCCGCCCCACCGCATCCGCCCGTCCCGCCACCTCCTGGCTCCGGGGCGCCTGTCCGGTCACGGCCCGGCCTCACCGGATCCGGCGGTCCCGCCGCTTCCCGGTCCCGGGCCGTCTGCCCGGTCACGGCCCGGCCTCGCCGGATCCGGCGGTCCGGCCGCCTCCTGGCTCCGGGCCGTCTGCCCGGTCGCGGCCCGGCCGCACTGGATCCGTCAGTCCCGCCGCTTCCCGGTCACCCGGGCCGTCTGTCCGGTCGCGGCCCGGCCTCACTGGATCCGGCGGTCCCGCCGCCTCCCGGTCCCGGGCCGTCTGCCCGGTCACGGCCCCTTCGGCCACGCAGGCGAGCCGAAGGCCCCAGCCCCCACCCGCACCACGGCGCCCGCCGAGCGCCGGGAGCGACCGCGCCGGGGCACGCGAGCGTCTTCGCGGCGCACAGGACGGCTCCCGCCGGCCGCAGCCCCCGTTCACCGCCATCCCGAGGCGCCCTGACCGAGTGCGCGAGCACTGGCGCCCCCGCCCTGCCTCAGCCGCGCCGCGCCCGCCTCGGCATCTGCCCCGGCTCCTCACCCGCCTCGCGACGCTGCCGGCCTTCCGGCCTTCCGGCCTGCGGCCTTCCGACCCGATGGCCCGCCGCCGGCCCGCCGCCGGCCCACCGTCGACCCACCGACCCGCCGGCCCGGCGGATGCGCTGCCCGGACGGCACCAGGAGCTTCCCGGTCCTGGGCCGAGACGGGTGAAGGCCGCCCCGCCGAAGCGGGGCGGCCTTCACCGGAGACGGACTCACGGACCTCCGTCGGGCGGCCTCGGCAGGGGCCGTCGGGTCACTCGTGCGGGACCACCGCGACGGGCGCCTTGGCGTGGTGCAGCACGGCGTGCGCGACCGGTCCGATCCGCGCGCCGAGCGGGGCACGCCGGATGCGCCGGCCCACCACGACCAGCGACGCCTCGGCCGCGGCGTCCACCAGATGACCGCCGGCGTTGCCGATCACGGCGTCCTCGACGACCTCCACACCGGGGAACTTCTCGCGCCACGGCGCCAGGGCGGCCTTGACGGCGCCCGCCTCCTGACGGGCCAGTTCCTCGTTCAGCGCCTGGTCGGTGGCGGCCCCGTAGGCGAAGTACGGCGGCAGGCTCCAGCCGTGCACCACGCGCAGCCGCGCCGCGCGGCGGGACGCCGACTCGAACGCGAACGCGATGACCGTCGCGTCCGGGTGCTCGTGGTCCAGCCCGAGCACCACGTCCCGGTAGGGGGTCTCGGCCGACGGGCGGCCCTCCGCGTCCGGCCGGCGCTCGTCCTCCGGGCGGGTGTCCGAGCGCACCAGGACGACGGGCCGGTCGGTCTGGGCGACGACGCCGAGACCGACGGAGCCGACCAGGAAGCCGGTGACCCCGCCCAGCCCACGCGAGCCGATGACCAGCGGCTCGGCCTCCTCGGAGGCCCCCAGCAGCGCCGGGGCGGGCGCCTGGGACACCTGCTCGTAGGTGATCGTCAGGCCGGGGTGGCCACGGTGCAGCTCCTCCATCGCCTCCCGCAGGATCCGCAGCGCCCAGTGCTGGTGCGTCGAGTCCTCCGACGCCGGCTCGGCGTACCGCTGCCAGTCCCAGGCGTGCACCAGGTGCAGCGGGAGGCCCCGCATCTCGGCCTCACGAGCGGCCCATTCGGCGGCCGCGAGGCTCGCGGGCGATCCGTCGAGTCCGACGGTCACGTTACGGGTCATGGCAGGACCTCCTGGTCGTACAACAAGTGTGCGGTGCTTCGATCACATGGTGGCAGGCGTGATCAACGCGGCGGCAGGGCCGAGCGGCCCGTGATCACGGTGGCTTTCGGCCCCCTCACCCGGAGCCGCGGAGGCCAATCAGCACCCGAAGCCGCGACGCGCTTCAGCACCCGGAGCCGCGACGCCCCTCAGCACCCGGTGTCGCGGAGGCCCTCAGCTCACGTCCGGTGACGATCTCCGCCTCGATCCGCACGAAGACCCCCTCCGGCAACGGCATCCAGGAGCGCGGGCCGGTCCGGGTCAGGCGCTCGTGCTCGGCGGGGTCGGTCACCACGGTGGCGCGGCCGGTGACCACCACGCTCCAGCCGGACCGGGCCTCGGCTTCGAAGTCGTCCGCCTCGAAGGCGACCACGACCCCGTCCACCGCGCGCACCAGGTCCGACGCGCACGACGTGCGCAGCAGCACGGAGAAGTCGTCGTCCAGGGAGAAATTGACGGGCAGGACGGCGGGCAGCGCCTGGCGCGTGTACACGACACGGCCGACCGGGACCTTGGTCAGCAGGCGCAGGCACTCCTGACGGTCGAGCACGCGGAAGCCGTCCCCATCCACCATCCGGCCATGGTCTCCGCCCGGACCGCACCGGAGTTAGGGCCGGTCGGCCCTGTTTGCCGGGCCGAGCCGCACCCCCCGGGGGTGGCCTACCCGATCCGGGCGGCGGGCCGGGCCGGCGGCGATCCGGCCGCGCTGAGGGGAATGCGCCAGCACAGCCGGGTGCCGCCCTCGGGCCGGCCGGCCACCTCGAAGGCGCCGCCGAGCTTCTCCGCCCGGCGCCGCATGTTGGTCAGACCGCTGCTGCGGGTGGGCCGGCCGATGCCGCGGCCGTTGTCGACGACCTCCAGCAGCAGCTCGTCCGCCGCGTGCACGGTGACCTGGACGGCGCCGGCCTGGGCGTGCCGGGCGATGTTGGACAGCGCCTCGCGCAGCACGGCGAGCAGATGCGCGGCCGTCTCGTCCGGCAGCGCGGCGTCGACCGGGCCCTCGAACGCGACCGCGGGCGCGAACCCGAGCCGGTGCTGCGCGGACGAGGTCTCGTCGATGACCTGGGCGCGCAGACTGGCCGCCTTCTGCGTCGGCTGGTTGAGGTCGAAGATGGTGTTGCGCAGCTCCCGGATGGTGGAGTCGAGCTCGTCGATGACCCGGTTGACCCGGCCGGCGGTGTCGGCGTCAGCGCCACGGGCGGCGATGCTCTGCAGCGCCAGACCGGCCCCGAACACCCGCTGGATGACCATGTCGTGCAGGTCGCGGGCGATGCGCTCGCGCTCGGCCATCACCTCGCGGTCCGCGCGCGCCGCCGCCAGCTCGGCCTGGGCGGCCAGCTGCGCGGTGATGTCGCGCACCACGGTGCAGAAACCGACCAGGTCGCCGTCGGGGTCGCGCATCGCGGAGACCGTGACCGCCACGTCGACCTCGGAGCCGTCGGCGCGGCGCCAGCTGCTCTGGTGCGGCACGGCGTGCTGCCCCGAACGGATCTGCTCCACCGCGGAACGGTAGGCGGCGAGCGCCGCGTCCGGCATCAGGTCGTCGACCGACCGGCCCACCACGTCCCGCTCGCTGCGGCCGAACAGCCGCTCGGCGCCCGGGTTCCAGGTCTCGATGCGGCCGGCGCAGTCCACCGCGAGCATGGCGTCGTCGGAGGAGGCCACGATGGCCGCGAGCCGGGCCTCGGCCGCCCGGGCGGCCTCCAGCTCGGTGTGCAGGGCGATCAGACCCCGGTTGGTGTCCTCCAGCTCCTGGCGCAGCTCGTCGAGCAGCCGGTCGCGCATGTCCGGCTCCGGCCGCCCACCGGTCGCGTCGTCGGTGGCCGTGGAACGTGCGCCTCCTTCGGCCCGGAGGTCGCGCGGATTCTCCATGTCGGACCGCCCTTCGCCTCCGTTACCGCGACCCGATCATCATGCCACGCGGTCGGCGCCGCGGACCACGAGCACCGTGGCGTCGTCCGTGGGCCGGCCGAAGTCCCGCTGCACGACCGCCGCGACGATCGCCGGATGCCGCCGCGCCAGCCGCGGATGCTCCTCCAGGTTCCAGCCGGACCGGATCCCGTCCGAGACCAGCACCAGGGTCGACTCCGTCTCCCAGGGGCAGCGCTGGACCCGGGTGCCGGGCACGGGCAGGTGGGTGCCCAGGGTGCCGGGCCGGTCCAGCAGGTGGACGGACCGGGCGCCGGTGTACACCCGCCCGGTGATGTTCCCGACCGCCGCGTACGACAGCTCGCCCCGGTCGGCGTCGATCAGGCACGCGCCCAGCACACCGCCCCGGGTGCCGCGCATCGCCTCGTGCGCCGTCCGCACGAACCGTTCCAGATCGGTGACCGGGTGCCGTTCGAACGCCGAGACCGCGGCGCGCGACGCGGCGGCCGCGCCGGAACCGTGCCCCAGCCCGTCGACCACCAGCGCGGCCAGCGTCGGGCCGGGCACGACCGCCCAGGTGTCCCCCGACTCCCCGTCCCCGCCGTAGGGGACGTTGACGCCGCCGAAACGCCACCGGGCCTCCGGGCCGGGCCCCGCGGTGCCCAGCCGCGCGTACACGACCGTGCCGCGCCGCGTGGAGTACCAGTCGAACTCGACCGCGTTGCGGCGCACGACCTGCAGCCCCGCGTTCAGCCCGCCGCCCCGGAACGGACCCGCCTGCGCGGCCGGCGTGCCGTCCGCGGCCGGCGCGAGGGCGCTGCCCGTCATCCCCGGCCCGCTGTCGACCGACAGCAGCTCGATGCCGTCGCCGGCCCTGCGCACCAGCACGTAACCGCCGGGATGGGCGTGCCGGACCAGGTTCGTGCCCAGCTCGGTCGCGACCAGCTCGGCCGTGCCCGGGCGCAGCCCGCTCTGCGCGGCGGCCAGCCGGGCGACCGACCGGCGCAGCGCACCGACGTCCTCCTCGGCGGCGATCATGTGCCGCTGGTGTTCGCTCTCGCTCAGCGCCGTCGCCCCCTTGTCGCTCCTACCGCTGCCATTTCACGATCACCACCGTGGTGCCCGTCCCCGGCACAGACGTCAGGGTCATGTCGTCCACCAGTCGCCGGGCCCCCGGCAGCCCCAGCCCGAGGCTGCCCTTGGTGCTGAAGCCGTCGGTCAGCGCCGCGTCGATGTCCGCGATGCCCGGACCGTCGTCGCTGAACGTGGCCCGCACCCCCCGGCGGCCCTGCCGGAACACCTGCTCCACGCTGATGCGGCCGCGGCGGCCGGTGGCGTAGTTGAGGATGTTGCGGGCCAGCTCGCTGCCCGCCGTGATCAGTTTGGTGGCGTCCACCAGGTTCAGACCCGCCGCGTCGGCCTCGGCGCGCAGCACCTTGCGGACCCGGATCAGGTCGGCCTCGTGGGCGATGGCGAAGGCGTCCGCCTCGCGGCCGGTCGTGGCATCCGTCGTCACGGGCGGTCCGCACCGGAGTCGCCACGGCGCAGCCGGCGCAGCAGCGCCAGCCCCTGCTCGGCGTTGAGCGCGGTGTCCAGGTGCCCCATGGGGACGCCCAGCTCCACCAGCGTGATGGCCACCGCGGGCTGGATCCCCACCACGGCCGCCTGCGCGCCCAGCAGCCGCACCATCGCCACGATCCGGGCGAGCACCCGGGCGATGAAGGAGTCCACCACGCTCAGCCGGCTGACGTCGATCAGCATGCCGCTCGCGGAGGTCCGCGCGACCTCCCGGGTGAGCTGCTCCTCGATCTGGATCACCGTGGTGTCGTCGAGGTCGCCCTGCAACGCCACCAGCAGCGTGTCGCCGATCTGCATGACCGGCACGACGTCCTCGGTCATCACGCCTCACCCCCGGTCAGCGAACGCGCGGCCAGCTCCGCCGAGCCGGCCCGCTCGGCCAGCACCGCCAGCGCCAGCTGCAGGGCGTCCTGAAGGGTGTTGCGGGAGCGCAGCCGCCCCATGTCGATGCCCAGGTGCACCATGGACTGGGCGGTCTCGGGGCGCACCCCGCTCATGATGCTCACGGTGCCCATCAGCGCGGCCGCCTGCACCGTCTTCAGCAGGTGCTGGGCGACCTGCGTGTCGATGGTGGGCACCCCGCTGATGTCCAGGATGGCCACCTCGGCCTGGGTCTGGGCGATCTTCTCCAGCAGGCCCTCGGTCAGCCGCGTCGCCCGCAGCGTGTCCAGGGTGCCGATGATCGGCAGCGCCAGGACCTTGTCCCACACCTGGATCACCGGCGTCGACAGCTCCAGGATCTCGTCCCGCTGCCGCTGCAGCCGCTGCTCGGTCTCCCGGCGCTCGGTGACGTCCCGGATCGCGGCGGCCACCAGCCGGCCCTCGGCGGTCTCCAGCGGGCTCAGGCTGATCTCGACGGGGAACTCGGTGCCGTCCCGGCGCATCCCGTACAGCTCCAGGCCCGCGCCCATCGGCCGCAGCCGCGGGTCGTGCAGGAAGCCCGTGCGGTGGCCGACGTGCCGGTCGCGGAACCGCGACGGCACCAGGACCTCGATCTCCCGGCCGACCAGTTCGTCGCGCTGGAAACCGAACAGCGCCTCGGTCTGCCGGTTGACCAGGACGATCCGCGCGTCGGGGCCCACGATCACCATGGCGTCGGGCGCCGACTCCAGCAGGCCGTGGAACAGCGACTCGGCCCGCACGCTCTCGGTGACGTCCTGGAGCGTCTTGACGAAGCCGGTCACCCTGCCGTCCGCCTCCCGCACCGGCGTCAGCGTGACCCGGGCGAGGAACCGCTCGCCGCCCTTGCGCACCCGCCAGCCCTGGAACGCCCGCCGGCCGTCCTGCCGGGCCGCGTCCAGCTCCTGCTCGACCAGCCCCGCCTCGCGGTCCTCCGCGGTGTGCAGCGTCGCCACCGACCGGCCCACGATCTCGTCGGACTCGTAACCGGTCATGGCCTGCGCGGTCCGGCTCCAGCGGACCACGTCGCCCTCGGGACCCAGCTTGATGGCGGCCTGGTCGGTGACCGCGTCCAGCATCGCCTCGAGATCGCGCAGGCTGCCCTGCGGATCCCGGTCGCCTTCCGATGACCTCGTCATTCCGGCCTGCCTCCCGCGTTCTCGGTCCCCACCGGGCACCCGCCGCGGGCGCCCCGTTCCCGGCGCGGCCGATGCTACTTGCTCCCTCACCGAAGATCAGCACCACGGACCATGGGAGTGATCACGGCGACTCCCGGAAAACGCCTCCCGGAAAACGCACTGTGCGGGCCGAGAGTCCTCTCGGCCCGCACAGGGGATCCAGTGTCCGAGGGGGGACTTGAACCCCCACGCCCGATAAAGGGCACTAGCACCTCAAGCTAGCGCGTCTGCCATTCCGCCACCCGGACAAGGTGTGCGTCGTGCGGGTTTCCCCCGCGGCGACGAAGGAAACATTACCAGGCTTTCGACCGCCCCTGATCACCCCCCGGTCGCTCCCCGTCCCCGCGTGAACGGCGTGTGACGGGACGGTCCCGGTCTTGGGGCCGGGAGGCCGGCCGGGGGAGGATGAGGGGGACCACCAGCCGTGACAGCGGGAGGAAGCAGCGTGAGCGAGACGGACACGACCGGCGGCGTCACCGGTCAGGACGAGGTCGTGGACCTCTGCCGCGAGCTGATCCAGATCGACACCAGCAACTACGGCGACCACTCGGGTCCGGGTGAGCGCGCGGCGGCGGAGTACGTCGCGGAGAAGCTCGCCGAAGTGGGGCTGGAACCGCGGATCTTCGAGTCGCACCGGGGACGCGCCTCCACGGTCGCCCGGATCGAGGGCGAGGACCCCTCCCGGCCCGCGCTGCTGATCCACGGCCACCTCGACGTCGTACCGGCCCACGCGCCCGACTGGACGTACGACCCCTTCTCCGGCGAGGTCGCGGACGGGTGCGTGTGGGGACGCGGCGCCGTCGACATGAAGGACATGGACGCGATGACCCTGGCGGTCGTCCGCGACCGGCTGCGCAGCGGGCGCAGGCCCCCGCGGGACATCGTGCTCGCCTTCCTGGCGGACGAGGAGGCGGGCGGCACGTACGGCGCCCGGTACCTCGTCGACCACCACCCGGACCTGTTCGAGGGCGTGACCGAGGCGATCAGCGAGGTGGGCGGCTTCTCGTTCACCGTCAGCGAGCAGCGGCGGCTGTATCTGATCCAGACGGCCGAGAAGGGCATGCACTGGATGAAGCTGACCGTGGCCGGCACCGCCGGGCACGGGTCGATGATCCACCGGGACAACGCCATCACCGAGCTGTCGGAGGCGGTCGCCCGGCTGGGACGGCACAAGTTCCCGGTCCGGGTGACCAAGACGACCCGGGCCTTCCTCGACGAGCTCGGCGACGCGCTCGGCACGGAACTCGACCCGGAGGACATGGAGTCGACCCTCGCCCGGCTCGGCGGCATCGCCAAGCTCATCGGTGCGAGCCTCAGCAACACCGCCAACCCCACGCAGCTGAACGCCGGCTACAAGGTCAACGTCATCCCGGGCGAGGCCACCGCGCACGTCGACGGGCGGTTCCTGCCGGGGTACGAGGAGGAGTTCCTCGCCGACCTCGACCGGATCCTCGGTCCGAAGGTGCGGCGCGAGGACGTGCACGCCGACAAGGCCGTGGAGACCTCCTTCGACGGGGCCCTGGTGGAGGCCATGCAGTCGTCGCTGCTGGCCGAGGACCCGGCCGCGAAGGCCATCCCCTTCATGCTGTCCGCCGGCACCGACGCCAAGTCCTTCGACGACCTGGGGATCCGCGGTTTCGGCTTCGTGCCGCTGAAGCTGCCGCCGGAGCTGGACTTCGCGGGCATGTTCCACGGGGTCGACGAGCGGGTGCCGGTGGAGGGACTGAAGTTCGGCGTGCGTGTCCTGGACCGGTTCATCGACGCGTCGTGATCTCCTTAATCGGGCGCGCGTGCGGCCATGACTGAGAAGAGTGAATGCGACCATAAGCTCGTAGCTCCATTCACGCCTCCTCGTTACAGGTGATGCGATCCGCTGCTTGGGATCGCATGCCAACAAGGAGGAATAATGATCAAGAAGGTCGTCGCTGCTGCGGCTGCCACCGGTGGTCTGGTTCTCGCGGGTGCGGGCCTGGCTGTCGCCGACTCGGGCGCTCAGGGTGCCGCCGTGCACTCCCCGGGTGTCGCTTCCGGCAACGTCATCCAGGTGCCCGTTCACACCCAGGTGAACCTCTGCGGCAACACGGTCTCCGTGATCGGGCTGCTGAACCCCGCCTTCGGCAACGTCTGCCTCAACAAGTGACGTCGGCCCGCTGAGGGTCGTTGTCACGCCCCGTCGGGGGGGGGGGGGGGGGGGGGGGGGGGTGGGGGGAGAGGGGGGGGGGGGGGGGGGGGGGGGGGGGGGGGGGGCGGGGGGGGGGGGGGGGGGGGC
>NZ_JBVIIE010000103.1:0-1085 GCF_055569945.1 Streptomyces sp. NPDC031340 | reverse complement strand
TCCCCCCCCTTCCCCCCCACCCCCCCACCCCCCCCCCCTTCTCCTCCCCCCCCCCCCCCCCCCCCCCCCCCCCCCCCCCCCCCCCCCCCCCCCCCGACCGGGCTTTGGTGCTGGTTCCAGGTCAGATTTCGAAGGCAGGGGAAGATCAGGGATGCGACAGGCCACCCGTAAGGGCTTGATGACCGTGGCAGCCGCGACCGGCGTGATCGCCGCCGCGGGCGGATACGCGCACGCCGACGCGGGCGCGAGCGGTGCCACCTCCGACTCACCCGGCGTGCTGTCGGGCAACACCGTGCAGGCACCGGTGCACGTGCCGGTCAACCTGTGCGGCAACACGATCAACGTCGTCGGGCTGCTCAACCCGGCGATCGGCAACACATGCGTCAACCAGGGCGGCGGCAGCGGCTCGTCGGGCGGGTACGGCGACTCCGGCGGTCACGGCGGCTCCGGGGGCGCGCAGGCCGGCGGGCACACCGGCGGCTCGCCCGGTGTCGGCTCGGGCAACCACGTCCAGGTCCCGGTGGACGTGCCGGTGAACGCCTGCGGCAACACCGTCGGTCTCGGCGGCCTCGGCAACGCCGCCGCCGGCAACCACTGCGTCAACGGCGGCGGCCACCACCACGGCACGCCTCCGGGCGGCGGCCACCACACGCCCCCGCCCGGGCAGCCGCACCACCCCGGCGGGCCCCAGCAGCCGGGCCACCCCGGCGGCCCCGAGCAGCCGGGCCACCCCGGCGGCCACACGCCGCCCGGCACGGGCGACGAGAAGCCCGGCGGCTCCTCGCACGTCAACCACCCGAGCACCAGCACCCGGTCGCTGTCCCCGTCCGGGGGCGGCGCACAGCTCGCCCACACGGGAAGCAGCCTCCCGCTGGGCGTCACCCTCCCGGTCGGCGCGGGCGCGCTGCTGGCCGGCACGGTGCTCTACCGCAAGGCCCGCGCCTGGGCGTAACCGTCGGCACGCACGGAACGGAGCGGGGCCCGCCCCGGGGGGGCCCCCCCCCTTCCCTTCTCGTCAGGAATCCCCAAGTTGGGCGCACCTTGGGGAGGGGCCACCGACGCAACCGCACCCCTTCGCCTTTATC
>NZ_JBVIIE010000102.1:0-15781 GCF_055569945.1 Streptomyces sp. NPDC031340 | reverse complement strand
TCCACCGCCGCAGCCGCCTCCGCGAACCCGGCCGCGAACACCGGCGACGCATCCAACAACCCCAAACCCATCCCCACCCACTGCGACCCCTGACCCGGGAACACGAACACCACCTTCCCGCCGGTGTCGGCGGCTCCGTGGTCGGCGACACCGCTGGTCACGTGGTCGGCGGTGCGGTCCTCGGCGAGGGCCGCGAGGCCCGCCAGCGCGGTCTCGCGGCTGTCGAGGACGACGGCTGCGCGGTGTTCGAGGTGGGAGCGGGTGGTGGCGAGGGTCAGGGCGACGTCGGAGAGGGGCAGGTCGAGGTCGGCGGCCAGGTGGTCGTGCAGGCGGCGGGCCTGGTCGCGCAGGGCGTCCGGGTTCCGGCCGGAGAGCACCCAGGGCACGGTGGCCGCGAGGACGCCGGCGACGGCGGGCCGGCCGGTGTCGCCGGGGGCGCGGTCGTCGGCGGTTTCGGGTGCGGCGGGCGGCTGCTCCAGGATGACGTGGGCGTTGGTGCCGCTGATGCCGAAGGAGGAGACGCCGATGCGGCGCGGTTGCCCGGTGTCCGGCCAGGTCCGGCCATCGGTGAGGAGGCGGACGTCCCCGCTGTCCCACTCGATGTGCGGGGACGGGGCGTCGACGTGCAGGGTCCGGGGCAGGACGCCGTGGCGCAGCGCGAGGACGGATTTGATGACGCCGGCGACGCCGGAGACGGCCTGGGTGTGGCCGATGTTCGACTTCAGGGAGCCGAGCCACAGGGGCCGGTCGGCGGGGCGTCCCCGCCCGTAGGTGGCGAGCAGGGCGTGCGCCTCGATGGGGTCGCCGAGGCGGGTGCCGGTGCCGTGCGCCTCTACGGCGTCGACATCCCGCGCGGAGAGCCGGGCGTCGGCGAGGGCGGCGCGGATGACGCGCTGCTGGGAGGGTCCGTTGGGGGCGGTGAGGCCATTGGAGGCGCCGTCCTGGTTGGTGGCGGAGCCGCGGACGACGGCGAGGACGCGGTGGCCGTTGCGGCGGGCGTCGGAGAGCCGTTCCAGCAGGAGCATGCCGAGGCCCTCGGAGAAGGAGGTGCCGTCGGCGGCGTCCGCGAAGGCCTTGCAGCGGCCGTCGGCGGCGAGGGCGCGCTGCCGGCCGAATTCCAGGAACTCGGCGGGGGTCGCCATGACGGCGACGCCGCCCGCGAGGGCGAGGGTGCACTCGCCCTGCCGCAGTGCGCGGGTCGCGAGGTGCAGGGCGACGAGGGAGGAGGAGCAGGCGGTGTCGACGGTGACGGCGGGGCCCTCCAGGCCGAAGGTGTAGGCGACGCGGCCGGAGATGACGCTGTTGGACAGGCCGGTGCCGAAGTAGCCCTCGACGCCGTCGGGGATCTCCCGCAGTTCGGTGGCGTATCCGGAGGGGACGGCGCCGACGTAGACGCCGGTACGGCTGCCCTTGACGGCGGCCGGGTCGATACCGGCGCGTTCGAAGGCCTCCCAGGCGCCTTCGAGGACGAGCCGCTGCTGGGGGTCCATGGCGAGGGCCTCACGGGGCGAGATCCCGAACAGTTCGGGGTCGAACAGCCCCGCGTCGTGCAGGAATCCGCCTTCGCGCACGTAGGTGCGGCCGGGCAGGCCGGGCTCCGGGTCGTAGAGGCGGTCGAGGTCCCAGCCGCGGTCGGCGGGGAACGGCCCGATGGCGTCACGGCCTTCGCTGACCAGCCGCCAGAGCGCCTCGGGCGAGTCGGCGCCGTCGGGGAAGCGGCAGGCCATGCCGACGATGACGACGGGGTCGTCGGCGGGGGGCGCGACGGGTGCGGTGTCCTGTCGCGGGGTGTCCTGGGTGGCGTCGCCGAGGAGTTCGGTGCGCAGCAGCCGGGCGAGGGCGGCCGGGGTGGGGTGGTCGAAGACGACGGTGGCGGGCAGCCGGAGGCCGGTGGCGGCGCCGAGCCGGTTACGCAGTTCGACGGCGGTGAGCGAGTCGAAGCCGAGGTCCTTGAACGCCTTCTCGGCGCCGACGGCATCGGTTCCGCCGTGTCCGAGGACGGCGGCGGCGTGGGTGCGCACCAGGTCCAGGAGTGTGCGGTGCCGGTCGTCGGGGGTGAGTCCGGCGAGCCGGGCGGCGAGGGCGGAGCCGCCCGCGCCGTCGGCGCCGTCCGCGGTGCGCCGTGCCGGGGCGCGGACCAGGCCGCGCGCCAGGGCGGGCACGGCCCCGGTGGCGGCCATGGCGCGCAGGGCCGCCGGGTCCAGGCGCACGGGCAGCAGCAGGGCCGACCCCGCGGCGTGGCCGGCGTCGAACAGGGCGAGTCCGTCGGCGGCGGGGAACGCCGCCATGCCGGAGCGTGCCATGCGCTGGACGTCGTCCTCGGACAGGTGCCCGGTCATGCCGCTGGCCTCGCCCCACAGGCCCCAGGCGAGTGAGGTGGCGGGCAGGCCATGGGCGGCGCGGTGGTGGGCGAGCGCGTCGAGGAAGGCGTTGGCGGCCGCGTAGTTGCCCTGTCCCGGGCCGCCGAGGACACCGGCGGCGGAGGAGTACAGCACGAACGCGGTCAGGTCGAGGCCCTGGGTGAGCTCGTGCAGGTGCCAGGCCGCGTCCGTCTTGGGCCGCATGACATGGTCGACGCGCGCGACGTCCAGGGAACCGAGGACACCGTCGTCCAGAACACCGGCGGTGTGGACCACACCGGTCAACGGCCGCCCGGCGGGAATCGTCGCCAGCAGCGCGGCCAACTCCCCACGGTCCGCGACATCACAGGCGGCCACCACCACCTTTGCCCCCGACTCCTCCAACTCCCGTACGAGTTCGGCGGCACCCGGCGCGTCCGCGCCCCGCCTGCTGGTCAGCAGCAGATGCCGCACCCCGTGCACGGCCACCAGATGCCGGGCCAGCAGCGCGCCCAGCGTGCCGGTACCGCCCGTGATCAACACCGTGCCCTCCGGGTCCCAGCCCTGCAGGACGGTCAGCACGAGCTTGCCGGTGTGCCTGGCCTGGCTCATGAACCTGAACGCCTCCGGAGCCCGCCGGACATCCCACGCCCGCACCGGCAACGGGGTGAGCTCGCCCGCCTCGAAGTGGCGTACCAGCGCGGCGAGGATCTCGGCGGACCGGTCGGGCCCGGCTTCCGCCAGGTCGAAGGCCCGGTAGCCGACGCCCGGGTGCGCGGCGGCGACGTGCTGCGGGTCGCGCACGTCGGTCTTGCCCATCTCGATGAACCGGCCGCCCTCGCCGAGCAGGCTCAGGGAAGCGTCGACGAGGTCACCGGACAGCGAGTTCAGGACGACGTCCATCGCGGGGAACTTCTCGGCGAAGGAGGTGTCGCGGGAGGAGGCGATGTGGTCGTCGTCCAGGCCGAGTTCGCGCAGCGTGTCCCACTTGCCCTCGCTCGCCGTGCCGAACACCTCGGCACCCAGATGCCGGGCGATCCGCACCGCCGCCATGCCCACACCGCCCGCGGCCGCGTGCACCAGCACCCGCTCCCCCGCCCGCAGCCCGGCCAGGTCGACCAGACCGTAGTACGCGGTCAGGAACGCGGTCGGCACGGACGCGGCCCGTTCGAAGTCCCAGCCGTCCGGGACGCGGACCACCAGACGCCGGTCGGTGACCGTCCGCGGTCCGAAGGAGCCCGGGAAGGGGCCCATCACCCGGTCGCCGGCCTTCAGGCCGTCGACGCCGGGGCCGACCTCGGTGACGACGCCGGCGCCCTCGTTGCCCATCGCGGCGTCGCCCGGGTACACGCCGAGCGCGATCAGGATGTCGCGGAAGTTGAGGCCGGCCGCGCGCACGGCCACCCGTATCTCGCCTTCCGCGAGCGGGCGTTCGGCGGCGGGCGTCAGGGCCAGGCCGTCCAGGGTGCCGCCGGAGCCCGCGGTGAGCTGCCAGGCGGCTGCGCCGGGCGGCGGCGCGAGCGGGCCGCCGGAGGTGTGACCGCGGGTGAGGCGCGGCACCAGGACGTCACCGTCGCGCACGGCTGCCTGCGGTTCGTCGGCGGCAAGCGCCGCGGCCACCGCAGCGGGCAGCCGCCCGGCCGCGTCGTCGGCTGCGTCATCGGCCGCGTCGTCGGCTGCGTCGTCAGCTGCGTCATCGGTCGCCTCAAGGTCGATGAGGACGATCCGGCCCGGCTGTTCGGCCTGGGCCGAGCGGACGAGGCCGCGGGCGGCGGCGTACGGCAGGTCGGTGACGTCCTCCCCGGTGCGGGTGGCGACCGCGCCCCGGGTCACGACCACGAGCCGCACACTCGCCAACTCCGGTCGTGCGAACCATTGCTGAAGGGCTGTCAGTGTCTCCGCCGTGGCCGTGCGTGCGGCGCCGGCGGGGTCGGCGGGGTCGGCGGCGGCGCCCGGCTCACCGCCGAGCGGCAGGACCACCACGGACGGTGCGGGCAGTCCCGCGGCCAGGGCCTCACCAAGAGCGGTCGCGTCGTCGAAGACCTGCGGGAACACGCCGAGGCCCTGGAACGCGTCGAGCACGCCCAGCCGATCGGTTCCGAGCACGAACCAGTCGTGCGGGGCGGCCGCCTCGACCGGCGCGGCGGCGCTCCACTCCAGCCGGAACAGGCTCTCCTGGACGCGGCGGGTGTCGTCGTCGAGCCGGGCCGCGTCCACGGGCCGGGACACCAGGGAGCCGACGCTCGCCACGGGACGGCCCTGCGCGTCGGACAGTTCCAGGCGGGCGCCGTCCCCTGCCGGGGTGATGCGGGCGCGCAGCGCGGTGGCGCCGACCGCGTACAGGGTGACGTCGTTCCACGAGAACGGCAGCCGTACGCCGTCATCCTCGCCGCGCGCCGCCAGGCCCGCGTGCAGTGCGGCGTCCAGGAGCGCGGGGTGCAGCCCGAAGCGGGCGGCCTCGTCGTGGTGCGCGGGGTCGAGCACGACCTCCGCGTACAGTTCGTCGCCGTCCCGCCAGGCGCCGGTCAGGCCGCGGAATGCGGGGCCGTACGTGTATCCGGTCGCGGCCAGTGCCTCGTAGAACCCCTCCAGGCCGACCGGCTCGGCGCCCGGCGGCGGCCACACGGACGCCTCGAACCGGGGCTCGGGCCGGGGCGCCGCACCGAGCAGACCGGTCGCGTGCCGGGTCCAGGGGGCGCCTCCGGGGGCGTCTTCGGCGGCGTCCTCGGGCAGCGAGTACAGCGCCACCGGCCGCCGCCCGTCCGCCTCGGCGGCCCCGACGACGGTCTGCAGCCGGACACCGCCCTCGGCGGGCAGCACCAGCGGCGCCTCCAGGGTGAGTTCGTCGAGCGTGGTGCACCCGGTCTCGTCCCCGGCCCGTACGGCGAGTTCGACGAACGCGGCGCCCGGCAGCAGCACGGTCCCGCCCACGGCGTGGTCGGCGAGCCACGGGTGGCTCTGGAGCGACAGCCGCCCGGTGAGCACCACCTGATCCCCCTCCGCGAGCCGCACCGCGGCCCCCAGCAGAGGGTGCTCCGCAGCGACCAGCCCGGCCGCGGTGACGTCACCGGCGCCGGTGACGGCGATGTCCAGCCAGTAGCGCTCGCGCTGGAAGGCGTAGGTGGGCAGGTCCACCCGTGCGGCATCTTGCCCGGGGAGCAGGGCCTGCCAGTCGACCGGGGCGCCGTGGACCCAGGCCTCGGCGAGGGAGGTCAGGAAGCGCTGCGGGCCGCCCTCGTCGCGACGCAGGGTGCCCAGGGTGACGGCGGCGGCCTCGGAGGCGTCGATGCTCTCCTGCACCCCGATCGTCAGCACCGGGTGCGCACTGGACTCGACGAACAGACCGTGGCCGCGCTGCAACAGGCCCTCGACGGCTTCCTGGAAACGAACCGTGGTGCGCAGATTGGTGTACCAGTACCCCGCGTCCAACTCCGGACCGTCGACGAAATCACCGGTGACGGTGGAGAAGAACGGGATCTCGGCGGTGCGCGGCTGAATGCCGTCCAGCAGGCCGATCACCTCGTCACGGATCGACTCCACCTGGGAGGAATGCGAGGCGTAATCCACGTTGATACGCCGGGCACGGACACCATCCGCCTCACAGGCGGCCATCAACTCGTCCAGCGCCTCCGGATCACCCGAAACCACCGTGGACTGCGGACCGTTGACCGAAGCCAGAGCCAACCGGTCACCGAAGGACGCGATCCGCTCCCGCACGGCATCGGCGGTGTCCGCCACCGACACCATCCCGCCCTTACCCGCCAGAGCGATCAACGCACGAGCCCGCAACGCGGACACCTTCGCCGCATCCTCCAAACTCAGCACACCGGACACGGCCGCCGCAGCGATCTCGCCCTGCGAGTGACCGACCACCGCAGCCGGCTCCACGCCCACCGACCGCCACAACTCCGCCAGCGACACCATCACCGCCCACAACGCGGGCTGCACCACATCCACCCGGTCAAAACCGGGCGCACCCTCGACACCCCGCAGCACATCCAGCAGCGACCAGTCCACCAACTCGGCGAGAGCCTGTGCGCACTCCTCCAGCCGCCCGGCGAACACCGGCGAAGCCCCGTACAACTCCACCGCCATCCCCGCCCACTGCGACCCCTGACCCGGGAACACGAACACCGGACGGCCCGCACCCTTCAGCACCGACCCCGTCACCACCCCCGGCCGGCCCTCCACCAACGCCGACAACCCGGCCAGGAACCCCTCCCGGTCCCCCGCCACCACCACACCCCGCTGCTCCAACGCCGCCCGCGTCCCCACCAACGCCCGCGCCACCGCACCAGACGCCACCTCCACCCGCCGCCCGGCGAAATCACGCAACCGGACCGCCTGTCCTCGGAGGGCGTCCGGGGTGCGGGCCGAGACCGGCCAGGGGATGAGGCCGCCGCCGACGGCGGGTTCCGTGGCGGGGGGCTTCTCCTCCGGAGCGGTGTCCGCGGGAACGGCGTCCTCGGGCGCGGCGTCCGCTGAAGCGGTGTCCTCGGGGAAGTGCTGTTCGAGGATGACGTGCGCGTTGGTGCCGCTGATACCGAAGGACGAGACGGCGGCACGGCGGGGGCGGTCGACATCGGGCCAGGGGCGTTCGTCGGTGAGGAGTTCGACGGTGCCGGAGCTCCAGTCGATGTGGGGGGACGGTTCGGTGACGTGGAGGGTCCGGGGCAGGACGCCGTGGTGGAGGGCCATGACCATCTTCATGACGCCGGCGATGCCCGAAGCGGCCTGGGTGTGCCCGATGTTGGACTTCACGGAGCCGAGCCACAGGGGCCGGTCGCCGGGCCGGTTGCGGCCGTAGGTGGCGAGCAGGGCGTGGGCCTCGATGGGGTCGCCGAGGGCGGTCCCGGTGCCGTGCGCCTCGACGACGTCGACGTCCTGCGTGGAGAGACGGGCGTCGGCGATGGCCTGCTTGATGACGCGCTGCTGGGAGGGGCCGTTGGGGGCGGTGAGACCGTTGGAGGCGCCGTCCTGGTTGGTGGCGGAGCCGCGGACGACGGCGAGGACAGGGTGGCCGTTGCGGACGGCGTCGGAGAGCCGTTCGACGAGGAGGATGCCCGCGCCCTCGGCGAGGGCCATGCCGTCGGCGCCGGCGGAGAAGGCCTTGCAGCGGCCGTCGGCGGCCATGCCGCGCTGCTCGCTGTAGCCGATGAACTCCAGCGGGGTCGACATGACGGTGACGCCGCCGACGAGCGCCATGCCGCACTCGTCGCGGCGGAGCGACTGGGCGGCCATGTGGAGCGCGACCAGTCCGGAGGAGCAGGCGGTGTCGACGGAGACGGCGGGGCCTTCGAGACCGAAGGTGTACGCGATGCGGCCGGAGACGACGCTGGCGGCGCTGCCGGTGGTCAGATGGCCCTCGTAACCTTCGGGGATCTCGGGCAGCGACCAGCAGTAGTCGAGGTTGTAGCAGCCGATGAAAGTGCCGGTGCGGCTGCCCTTGACGGACAGCGGGTCGATGCCGGCGCGCTCCAGGGCCTCCCAGGCGGTCTCCAGGACGAGCCGCTGCTGCGGGTCCATGGCGAGCGCCTCGCGCGGCGAGATGCCGAACGCGGAGGGGTCGAAGTGGCCGGCGTCGTAGAGGAAGCCGCCCTCGCGCACATAGGTGCGGCCGGAGCGTTCCGGGTCGGGGTCGTAGAGGGCGTCGATGTCCCAGCCGCGGTCGGTGGGGAAGTCGCCGATGGCGTCGCCGCCCTCGGTGACCAGGCGCCACAGGTCCTCGGGCGAGGCGACACCGCCGGGGAAGCGGCAGGCCATGCCGACGATGGCGATCGGTTCGCGCCCGGCGTCCTCGACCTCGCGCAGGCGCCGACGCGTCTCGTGCAGATCGGTGGTGACCCACTTGAGGTATTCGCGGAGCTTGTCTTCAGTCGCCATGGGGACCTCTCGGGCCTCTCTGGTTGAGGTGGGGCGCGGTGCACGGGCGGGCTGGACGTACGGGGTGGCCGGCGGGGCGCCGGACGACGCCCCGGCCCGGTCTCTCCCCGGTCATTCGGGTCTGCCGAACTCGCGGTGGATGAAGGCGAAGATCTCGTCGTCGGAGGCGGCGTCGAGCTGTTCGCCGACGGACTCGCCGTCCTCGGTGGCCTGTGCCTCCTTCCACCGGGCGAGCAGGGACTCCAGGCGCCGGGTGAGGTCCCTGCGTTCGTCCTGGCCGAGGGCGAGCGACAGCAGGTCCGTCTCGATGCGGTCGAGTCCGCTGAGCACGGTGGCCGCGGTGGCCTCCGTCTGTGCGGCGTCGCCGAGGAGGTGCTCGCGGAGGTAGCCGGCGAGGGCGTCGGGGGTCGGGTAGTCGAAGACGACCGTGGCGGGCAGGGTCAGGCCGGTGGCCGCGCCGAGGCCGTTGCGCAGTCCCACGGCGGTCAGGGAGTCGAAGCCGAGATCCTTGAAGGGGCGTTCGGCGTCGACGGCGGCGGCCGACGTGTGGCCGAGGACGGCGGCGGCGTGCTCGCACACCAGGTCGGCGAGCATGCGGTCCTGCTCGGTCGCGGAGAGTTCGGCGAGTTTCTGCCGCAGCTCCTCCACGGCCCCGCCCGCGGCACTCTCATTGGCGTCGGCGCGGGCGGCACCGCGCAGGCGGCGCACCTCCGGGATGTCCTCCACGAGACGGGCGGCGCGGGAGGAGGTGAACAGCGGCAGGAACCGGTCCCAGTCGACGTCGGCGACCGCGACGGCCGTCTGGTCGTGGTCGAGTACGGCGCGCAGGGCGCGGCCTGCGGTGTCCGCCGCGAGCAGCGGCAGTCCGCGGCGCACGGAGCGCCGCTGCAGTTCGGCGGCCTCCTCGGGATGGGTGTCCGCGTCGAACAGGTCCCACACGCCCCAAGCGACGGAGGTCGCGGGCAGCCCGCGGGCCCGGCGCCGCTGGGCGAGGGCGTCGAGGTACGCGGCGGCCGCGGCGAACGCGGCGTGCTCGCCACCGCCCCAGGACCCGGTGACGGAGGAGAACAGCACGAACGCGTCGAGCTCCCGGCCGTCCCCGCCGAACACCTCGTCCAGGGCGCGGGCCGGTTCGACCCGCGCGGCGAGGGTGGCGGCGAGCTGGTCGACGGTGGTGGCGGCGACCGGCGCCAGTTCGAGGTGGGTGTCGGTGTGCACGACGGTGCGGACCGGCGCCCCGGCCGCCTCCTCGCGCGCCACGGCGGCCGCGAGCGCGGCGGTGCCGATGCCGTCCCACTCCACGACGGCCACGGTGACGCCGTCGGCCGTCAGCTCCCCGACCAGGCCCTTGAACTGCGTGAGGTCCGCGCCGGCGGGCACGGTGAACAGCAGGCGCCGGGCGCCTTGGGCGGCGAGCTGCCGGGCCGCCGCGGCCCCCAGCGGGCCGACGGCGCCTGTGACGAGGACGGTGCCGTCAGGTTGCCAGGGCCGTGCGCGCTCGCCGTCCGGCAGCGGTGCGCGGGCCAGCCTGCGGACGTACGACCCGGTGGTGCGCAGCGCGACCTGGTCCTCCCCGTCGGAAGCGCCCAGCAGACCGGCGAGACGTGTCCGGGCGGGCTCGTCCAGCTCGCCCGGCAGATCCACCAGGCCGCCCCAGCTCTGGGGGTGTTCCAGCGCGGCGACCAGGCCGAGGCCCCACACCTGCGCCTGCACGGCGCTGTGCGGCGCGTCCTCCGGCCCGGCCGCGACGGCACCCCGGGTCGCGGCCCACAGGGGAGCGTCGACGCCGGCGTCGTTCAGGGCCTGGACCAGAGCGAGGGTGCCGGCCAGGCCTGCGGGCACCGCCGGCTGCTCGGCGTGCGGCCCCTCGTCGAGGGCCAGCAGCGAGAGCACCCCGGCCAACGGCCCCTCACCAGACGCCTCTTCGGCCGCCACCTGCTCGGCCCAGGCTCCGCGCGCGGCCCGTGCGGGGTCGAGGACGAGCCGTCGTACCCGGGCCCCGTGAGCGGTCAGCGCCTCGGCGCAGGCCGCCGCCGTCTCCTCGTGCCCGTCCTGCGGCACGGCGAGCAGCCAGGTGCCGGAGAGCGCCACCGGGGTCGGATCGGGCCGGTGCTTCCACTCGACGCGGTAGCGCAGCCCGTCCAGTTCGGTCCGCTCACGCCGCCCGCGCCGCCACTCGGCGAGCGCGGGCAGCACTCGCTCGAGATGTCCGGTGTCACCGAGTCCCAGCGTCCCGGCGAGCGAGGCGACGTCCCCGCCCTCGACCGCGTCCCAGAACCCGGCCTCGACCGCGTCGACGACGGGAGCGCTGGGAGCGGCGTCGGCTCCGGCAGGCTGCAGCCAGTAACGGTCGCGCTGGAAGGCGTAGGTGGGCAGGTCGACTCCGGATTCACCGGGTGTACGCCCCTGCACTACCCGCCAGTCGACCTGCGCTCCGTGGACCCAGGCCTCGGCGAGGGAGGTGAGGAAGCGCTGCGGGCCGCCCTCGTCACGGCGCAGGGTGCCCAGGGTCACCGCGGCCGTCCCGAAGGCGTCGATGCTCTCCTGCACGCCGATCGTCAGCACCGGGTGGGCGCTGGACTCGACGAACAGACCGTGCCCGCGCGGCAACAAGCCCTCTACGGCGTCCTGGAAACGGACGGTGGTGCGCAGGTTGGTGTACCAGTACTCCGCGTCCAGTTCCGGGCCGTCGACGAAGGCGCCGGTGACGGTGGAGAAGAACGGGATCTCGGCGGTGCGCGGCCGGATGCCGTCCAGCAGGGTCAGCACCTCGTCACGGATCGACTCGACCTGGGAGGAATGCGAGGCGTAGTCGACGTTGATCCGCCGGGCGCGAACGCCGTCGGCCTCACAGGCGGCCATCAACTCGTCCAGCGCCTCGGGTTCGCCGGAGACGACGGTGGACTGCGGCCCGTTGACGGAGGCGAGGGCCAGTCGGTCGCCCCAGGCTGTGATCCGCTCCCGTACGGCATCGGCGGTGTCCGCCACCGACACCATCCCGCCCTTGCCCGCCAGAGCGATCAGCGCACGAGCACGAAGAGCGGACACCTTCGCCGCATCCTCCAGACTCAGCACACCGGCAACGGCTGCCGCAGCGATCTCCCCCTGCGAGTGACCCACCACCGCAGCCGGCTCAACGCCCACCGACCGCCACAACTCGGCCAGCGACACCATCACCGCCCACAACACGGGCTGCACCACATCCACCCGATCAAAACCGGGCGCACCCTCGACACCCCGCAGCACATCCAGCAGCGACCAGTCCACGTAAGGCTGCAACGCCCGCCCGCACTCATCCAGCCGCCCGGCGAACACCGGCGAAGCCCCGTACAACTCCACCGCCATCCCCGCCCACTGCGACCCCTGACCCGGGAACACGAACACCGGACGGCCCGCACCCTTCAGCACCGACCCCGTCACCACCCCCGGCCGGCCCTCCACCAACGCCGACAACCCGGCCAGGAACCCCTCCCGGTCCCCCGCCACCACCACACCCCGCTGCTCCAACGCCGCCCGCGTCCCCACCAACGCCCGCGCCACCGCACCAGAGGCCACCTCCACCCGCCGCCCGGCGAAATCACGCAACCGGACGGCCTGGGCCCGCAGGCCTTTCGTGCCGCGGCCGGAGAGGATCCAGGGGGCCGGGGTGTCGCCCAGGAGGGGGGCGGCCTGCTCCGGTTGCGGCTGCGCTTCGGGGGCGGGCGGGGCGGCCTGCACGATGACGTGGGCGTTCGTGCCGCTGGCGCCGAACGAGGAGACGGCGGCGGTGCGGGGGCCGTCGGCGGTGGGCCAGGGGTGTTCCTCGGTGAGGAGTTCCACCGCGCCGGCCGACCAGTCGACCTCGGGCGTCGGTGCGTCGATGTGCAGGGTCCGCGGCAGCACCCCTTCGCGTACCGCCATGACGGCCTTGATCATTCCGGCGACGCCGGCCGCGGCGGCCGCGTGGCCGATGTTCGACTTGACGGAGCCGAGGTGCAGCGGGCGGCCCTCGGCGCGGTTCTGTCCGTAGGTGGCGAGCAGGGCCTGGGCTTCGATGGGGTCGCCGAGGGTGGTGCCGGTGCCGTGTGCCTCGACGAGGTCGACCTGGTGGGGGGCGAGGCGGGCGTCGGCGAGGGCGGCCTCGATGACGCGGATCTGGGAGGGGCCGTTGGGCGCGGTGAGGCCGTTGGAGGCGCCGTCCTGGTTGACGGCGGAGCCGCGGATCACGGCGAGGACCTGGTGGCCGTTGCGGCGGGCGTCGGAGAGCTTCTCCAGGAGGAGGACGCCGGCGCCCTCGGACCAGCCGGTGCCGTCGGCGGCGGCGGCGAACGGCTTGCAGCGGCCGTCGGGCGCCAGTCCGCGCTGTCGGCTGAACTCGACGTACACGTCCGGTGTCGCCATGATCTGCGCGCCGCCCGCCAGCGCGAGGGTGCATTCGCCGCGGCGCAGGGACTGCACCGCGAGGTGGAGCGCGACGAGGGACGAGGAGCACATGGTGTCGACCGAGAGGGCGGGGCCTTCCAGGCCGAAGGTGTACGCGATGCGGCCGGAGGCGACGGCGGTGGCGATGCCGGTCATCAGGTGGCCTTCGACGTTCCCGTCCGCGCTGGGGGTGTCGGGGCGGGCATTGCCGTAGCCGGCGTAGGTGGTGCCGACGAACACGCCGGTGCGGCTGCCGGTGAGGCCGGCGGGATCGAGTCCGGCGCGTTCGAAGGCTTCCCAGGTGGTTTCGAGGAGGAGCCGTTGCTGCGGGTCCATGGCGAGCGCCTCGCGGGGCGAGATGCCGAAGAACTCGGCGTCGAAGTCGCCCGCGTCGTGCACGAATCCGCCCTCGCGCACATAGCTGGTGCCGAGCCGGTCGGGGTCGGGGTCGTAGAGGGCGTCGAGGTCCCAGCCGCGGTCGGTGGGGAAGCCGGTGACGGCGTCGCGGCCGTCCCGTACGAGCTGCCACAGGTCCTCGGGGCCGCGCACGCCACCGGGGTAGCGGCAGGCCATGGCGACGACGGCGACCGGCTCCGGCTCGACGGCCTCGACCTCGCGCAGCCGCTGCCGGGCCTGCTTGAGTTCGGCCGTCACCCACCGCAGGTGGTCGAGCAGCTTCTGTTCGTTGTCCGTCCGGCTGTGCTCCGTCTGGATGTGCTCCGTCTTGCTGTGGCGGTCCATGGCGCTGGGGCTCCTTGGGTGGCGTTCCGGCACGTCTACGACTTGCCGAGCTCGTCATGGATGAGCGCGAAGATCTCGTCCGCCGAGGCATCGGCCAGTTCGTGGTGGCTGTCGCCCGCGGCGGGCTCGCGGCCGCTTTCGGTGCCCCACTTGGAGAGCAGCACCTGGAGGCGTCCCGCGATGCGGTGACGGGTGGCGTCGTCGGGGCCGAGCCGGGTGAGCGCGGCGTCGATGCGGTCGAGGTCGGCGAGGACCGAGGTGTCGGTTTCGACCTCGCCGTCGAGCAGCCGGGTGCGCAGGTCCTTGGCGAGGGCGGCCGGGTTGGGGTGGTCGAAGAGGAGGGTCGCGGAGAGCCTCAGGCCGGTCTCGGCGGCGATCCGGTTGCGCAGTTCCACGGCGGTGAGCGAATCGAAGCCGAGGTCCTTGAAGGGCCGTGCCGCCTGTACGGCGTCGGTGCCGCGGTGGCCGAGGACGGCGGCGGCGTGTTCGCGGACCACCTCGATCAGGAGGTGTTCCTGTTCGGCGGCCGGGGTGGCGGCGAGGCGGCGGCGCAGCGCGGAGGCCGACTCGGTGGCGGCCGTGCTCCGTTCGGGCGCGTCGTCCGCCAAAACTTCCTGCACTTCGGGCAGTTCGCTGATCAGCGCGCTGTGCCGCAGGGCCGTGTAGCTGGGGGCGAACAGCGACCAGTCGACGTCGGCGACACCGACGCAGGTCTCGTCGAGGTCGAGGGCCTGTTGCAGGGCGGCGATGGCGGTGTCCGGCGCGATGCCGATGACGCCGCGGCGGCGCAGGTGCTCGTCGACGTCCTCGGAGGCGGCCATGCCGGCCTCGGCCCAGGGCCCCCAGGCGACCGCGGTGCCGGCGAGCCCGTCGGCCCGCCGGCGTTCGGCGAGTGCGTCGAGGTGGGCGTTGGCCGCGGCGTACGCGGCCTGGCCGCCGCTGCCCCACATTCCGGCGCTGGACGCGAACAGCACGAAGGCCCGCAGGTCCAGGCCGAGTTGACGAGTCAGCTCGTCGATCAGGTCGGCCGCGACCGCCTTGGGCCGCAGCACCTGGGCCAGGTGTTCGGCCGTGACGTCGTCCAGGAACGCGCTGTCGGACACACCGGCCGCGTGCACGACCGCGGTGAGCGGCCGTTCGGCGGGTACGGAGGCGAGCAGCGCGGCGAGTTGCTCACGGTCGCCGACGTCACAGGCGACCGCTCGGGCGTCGGCCCCCGACTGCCGTAATTCCTCGACAAGTTCGGCGGCACCCGGTGCGTCCGGGCCGCGCCTGCTGGTCAGCAGCAGGTGCCGGGCGCCGTTCCCGGCCAGCCAGCGGGCGAGTCGGCTGCCGAGGGCACCGGTGCCGCCGGTGATCAGAACGGTGCCCGCGCCGTCGGGCCGCCATTGGGTGCGGGCCCGGTCGGCGGGCACGGGCGCCCGGCGCAGCCGCCGCACCAGCGTCCCTGAGGCCCGTACGGCCACTTGGTCCTCGCGTTCCTCGGCTGCCTGCGGTCCGAGGACGGCGGCGAGCCGTGCACCGGCCCGCTCGTCGATCTCCGCGGGCACGTCGACGAGGCCGCCCCACCGGTCCGGGTACTCAAGCGCGGCGACCCGCCCGAGCGCCCATGCCTGTGCCTGGGTGCCGGTCGTGTCGGCAGCCGGGTCGCCGTGGCCGGTGGAGACGCCGCCGCAGGTCAGGTTCCACAACGGGGCACCGATGCCCGCATCGCCGAGCGCCTGCGCGAGGGCGGCGGTCGCGGCGACGGCCGCGCTGACCGCTGGGTGCGCGCGGTGCGGGCGAGCGTCGAGCGGGAGCAGCGAGAGCGTTCCGGCCGGGTCCTCCGACATCGTGGAGGAGAGCCGCTCGGCCCAGGCCGCACGGTCGGCGCCGGTGGCGTCGAGGCGTAGTTCGGTGGTCTCCGCGCCGTGCGCGGCAAGCGCCTCGGCCGCCTGCACGGCGAGCGCCTCGGCGGCCTCGACCCCTTCCGGTACGACGATCAGCCAGCGTCCGGTGAGTCGCGGAACGCCAGCCGCGGGCGCCGCCTTCCACTCGATCCGGTACCGCCAGGAGTCGAGCGTGGACTGCTCACGCCGGTCCCGCCGCCAGTCGGCGAGCGCCGGCAGCACCGCACGGAGCGGCTGCTCGTCGGGCAGGCGCAGGGTGCCCGTGAGAGCCTCCAGGTCCTCCCGCTCGACGGCCTCCCAGAACTGCGCGTCCACGGCGTCCTGGGCGGTGGCGGGGCCGGAGGACGCGGGAGTGGCTTCGAGCCAGTAGCGCTGGTGCTGGAAGGGGTAGGTGGGCAGGTCGACATGCCGGATGCCGGTGGCCGGGAACAGGCGGTCCCATTCCACGGGCAGACCCCGCGTCCACGCCTCCGCCAACGCCGTCACGAACGCCTCCGGCTCCGCACGGCCCTTGCGCAGCACCGGCGT
>NZ_JBVIIE010000101.1:0-16464 GCF_055569945.1 Streptomyces sp. NPDC031340 | reverse complement strand
AGCCGGGGAGCGCCGGCGCCCGCGCGCCCGTGGGGGAGGAACGGGCGAGACAGGGGCCCGGGGGGGGGGGGGGGGAGAGGGGGGGGGGGGGGGGGGGGGGGAGGGGGGGGGGGGGGAGAGGGGGGGGGGGGGGGGGGGGGGGGGGGGGGGGGGACCCCCCCCCCCCCCCCCCGCCGCGGCACCGGACCGACGGACCGTCACCTCGCGTCACCGGACCGACGGGCCGTCACCTCGCGGCGCGGACCGTCACCCGCAGCCCGTCGCGCACCCCGAGCGACAGCATCGGCTCCGGGACGACCCGGTGGCCGGCCACCTTCTCCAGGCGGAGGTCCCGGCACAGGAGAGCCATGGTGAACACGGCCTCCATCAGGCCCAGGCTGCTGCCGACGCACACCCGAGGGCCCGCGCCGAACGGGATGTGGGCGTACCGCGGGCGGTCGCCCCGCTCCCCGGGCGTGAACCGCTCGGGCCGGAACTGCCCGGGCGCCTTCCAGAAGCCCGGGTGCCGGTGCAGCGTGTAGGGACAGATCAGGACGTCCGCGCCGGCCGGTACGTGGTACCCGCCGATCTCGTCGGCTTCCTGTGCCTGCCGGGGCAGGATCCACACCGGGGGATACAACCGCATCGCCTCCTCGACCACCGTGGCCGTGTACGTCAGGTCGCGCAGATCCTCGTAGCCGGGGAGCCGGTCGCCCAGGACCTCCACCGCCTCCTGGTGCAGCCTGTCCCGCACCTCTGGATGACGGTCCACCAGGTAACAGGTCCAGCCGAGGGTGGAGGCGGTGGTCTCGTGTCCCGCCAGCAGCAGGGTGATCAGCTCGTCCCGCAGCCGCCGGTCGCCGGTCCGCGGATCGGTCTCCTCGCGTACCGACGCGATCAACCGGGAGAGGGCGTCCTCCCCCTGCCCGAGTCCGCCACGGGCGAGGCGCTGCGCCGCCAGCTGCTCCACCACCCGCTGGAGACGGACACGGGCCCGCCGGAAGCGCATCTGGTGGGGCAGCGGGAGCCACATCGGCACCGCGCCCATGGTGATCATCTCGAACATGGCCTGTTCCTGGACGGCCTCGAAGGCATGGCCGAGGTCGGTGAAGTCGTCCAGGCCGGTGTCGAGCAGCGTGCGGCCCAGCACACCCAGCGTCAGCCCCGTCAGTTCCCCTGTCAGGTTCACCGGCCCGCGCCCTTCGTACCCGCGCAGCCGCTCCACCAGAGCCGCCGCCTCCTCGGCGACGGCCCCCGCCTGCCGGGCGATCCGCCGGTGCTGGAAGGCGGGCTGGACGACCTTGCGCTGCCGGCGCCAGAGTTCCCCCTCACTGGTCAGCAGGCCGTCCCCGAGTGCTCGTCGGGCCTGCGCCAGGCCGATGCCCTTGTGGTAGTTGGCGGCGTTGTCCGCCAGCACGTGCTTGGCGTGGTCGGGATGGTTGAAGAAGTACAGCGTCTTCGGCCCGAGGGGGAGCCGCACCGCGTCGCCGTACGCGGCGGCGGCCGTCATCATGCCCAGACGGTCCCCGGCCAGCTGCCGCATCAGGGACGGCACGGCGCGCAGCGGCGGCGACGGGGGCACCCTCCGGACCGCTCGGGCCACGGTGGTCACCGGCGCTCCGTCCGGGCCGCGATCCGCTCGGCGATCGCCTGCCGCCACAGTTCGTACGCCGGCAGGGAACCCGCTCCGGCCTCCCGAGGCCGGACTTCCTGGGTGATCCGGGCGGCCTCCTCCGGTTCCAGGCCGCACAGCACCCGGGTGGCCACCGCCGTGTGCGGCACCAGCAGCCCCGCGCGCAGCCGGGCCTCCGCCGCGAACGCGCTGCCCTGCGCCAGTGCCCCGCGATAGGGGCCCGCCTGCTCCCGCAGCAACGCCAGCTCCGCCTCGTCGCAGCCGCCGGCGTACGTGGCGGCAAGGCCCGCGCCGCTGTAGAGATCCGAGCGGCGCTCCTGCGGGAACGCCTCGATCGTGGTCGCGACCAGACCGGCGTCCGTGCCGCACACGAACCACAGCGCACGGCCGATGCCCTGGTCGATGGCACGGCCGGTGTAGTCCGGGAAGTCGTGCGCCGGCCACGGGAACCGCTCGTCCCGGTACTTCTGGTGCACGTAGCGGTCGGTGCGGAAGTACGCCTGGTGGAACCCGTACCCGTCCAGGACCAGCCAGCGCAGCAGGGGGTCGAGCGAGTCGGGCTTCGCCCACCGGAACCGCGGCAGCCGGCCCATGGCCCAGCCGATGCCCACGTACACCATGTAGACGTGCGCGCCGCCGCGGCCGGCCAGCAGACGGTCGACGCCGTTCCTGCCCCCTCCCGGCAACCCGTCGAGGACGGCGTACGCCATGCCCGCGCCCTCGTAGGCGAAGCCGCGGAACCGCTCCGGGACCGCCTCCAGCTGCTCCTCGGCCTCGGCCGCGGTGCGGGCGGCCATGGCGTGACCGTAGCCCTCCAGGAACCGCGCGCCGATCGTTTCCAGCAGGTTCTGCGCCTCGGGCGTCTTCCGGTGGAAGCCGCGGGTCTCCAGCAGGGTCTCGGTCACGTTCGGCGTCAGCAGCCGGCGCCGCAGCCTGCCCATCGTGCTCGGCATGGAACTGTCCTTCCTGTCGGCTTTCCCCAGGGTCCGCGCCGAGGTGTCATCGGCGGGTGACGTCTTCGGGACGAAAGTGCGCACGGATGGCGCTCCGCCACCGCTCGTAGGCCGGCACCGGCCCCCGGGCGCCTTCCGGGAGGGCGCTGTCGTCGGCGAGGGCCACGGCCGCCTCGACCGAAAGGCCGGTCAGCTCCCGCGTGGCGACGGCCGAGTGCTCCGGCACGTACCCGGCGAGGTCCCGGGCGCGGATCGCGAACACCGCGCCCTGGGCCAGCTCGGGAGCGTGCCGCCCGGCCAGCTGCCGCAGCGCCGCGAACGTGTCCGGCCCGCAGCCACCGGCGAAGGTCGCGGCCAGCCCGGCACCGCTCCACAGGTCCGGCTGCCGGTGCTCGGCGAAGGCACGGATGGCGGTGTCCACGCGCTCGGGCCGGGCGCCGTGGATGAACCACAGGGCGCGGCCGATGCCCTGGTCCACGGCGCGCGGGAAGTACGCGGGCGCGCCCTGCCACGGATAACTCGGCGGAACCCGCTGCTCGTCCACCCAGCGGCGGGTGTGGAAATAGGCGAGGTCGAACCCGTAGCCGTCCACCGCGAGCCAGCTCATCACCGGGTGGTATTGCTGCCCGGTGAGATCGGGCAGCACTTTGCCCCACGTCACGCGCGGCAGCCGCGCCATCGCGAAGCCGATGCCGATGTAGGCGAGGAGGATGTGCGGACGGCCCGGACCGTTCAGCAGTTCCCGGGTGCGGTGGCCGCGGCCCATCACGTCCAGGACGGTGAACGCCATGGTGGCGCCCTCGTAGCCGAAGCCGCGCTGCTCCGGGTCCAGGAGCTCCAGGCGATGCGCGGTCTCCTGGACACCGCGTGCCTCCATGGCCCACTCGAAGCCGCACACGACGGCACGCGGGACGTCCTCCAGCCGGGCGGCGGCACTGCCGGCGGGCAGCGGCGCGAAGCCGCGCCGGGCGAAGGACACCTCGGCCAGGTCAGGGGCCAGCAGCACGCGCCGGAGCGATCTCAGAGTCCTCGCCACATTCGCCTCCAGGAACGACTCGACGGCCATCATCATCGGCATCCCCGGAATGCCGGTGCTTCTTCCCGGTTGCGCCTGCGGGAGCGTGGTGCGTCAACAGCACGGTCGGAGAAGTGGCCGGCCCCCGCCTCGCCCGAGACTGGCCCCGCGACAAGCCGCCCGGAGAGAGGAACGAGGCATGACACAGCACAAGGACGTCCTCAGCGATCTCGTGGAGGAGGGCGACGCTCTCGACGCCCTGCTGGTGGATGTCGACGAGGCCGGGTGGGCGCGGCCCACACCGGCCGAGGGCTGGTCGGTCCGGCACCAGATCGCCCATCTCATCATGGTGTTCGGCCTGGCCGAGAAGGCGGCGGCGGAGCCCGCCGCGTTCAAGGAGTTCGTCGCCGGGGTCCGCAACTTCGGCGAGGCCGTCCAGAACGGGCTGAAGCCGTATCTGCCGCTGGACGGCAAGCAGTTGATGGACGCCTGGCGGGCCCAGCGGGAGCGGACCGAGCGGGCCCTTCGGGCTGTACCGCCGGAGCAGTTGGTGCCGTGGCTGGTCCGGCCGATCCCGGCGGGGGTGCTGGCCGCCGCGGGCATGATGGAGGTGTTCGCCCACGGTCAGGACATCGCCGATGCGCTCGGCGTCGCACGCCAGTACACCGACCGGATTCGCCATGTGGCCGAATTCACCGCCCTGACCTGGGAGTTCGGCTACCAGCCGCATGGTCTGCCGGAGCCGGAGAAGGGGTTCCGGTTCGAGCTGACGGGGCCCTCGGGCGCGTCCTGGACACTCGGCGACCCCGACGCGGAGCAGCGGATCAGCGGTCCTGCCGTCGACCTCTGTCTGCTGGCCACCCGGCGCCGGCACCGGGACGACCTCGCACTCACCGCGTCCGGGCCGGACGCCGATCAGTGGCTGGACATCGCTCAGGCCTACCGGGGCCCGGCCGGTCCCGGACGCCGGCCCGGGCAGTTCGCCGCACTCGGGCGCTGACCACGGCGCACCCGTCGGAGGATGGACGGAACCCGGACACGGATGCGGCCGGCCCCCCCGTCATGTTTTCCGCGGTCCTGCAACAGAGCCGCCGGCCTCCGGGCCCGGCATGACCGTTGCCCCCTGTCGAACGGACGAGCTGGGGGCTGGTGTCACCGGGCCCGGGAGGCGCCGTCGGAGACGCTGATGAGAGGTCCGGCCACCGCCCGGTCCGGCGTGACGCCGGACAGCACGCGGGCGGCAGGCCCGTACGACGAGGATGCGCGAACGGCCGTACCGCCGAGGCCGGCACGAGCAACTTCCGCGGAGGGAGCCGGTGTTCGGCATGGAAGACGTGGGAGCGTTCCTCGGCCCGGGCGTCGGCAGGACGACCCAGCACGGCAACGGACCGGCCCCGGCCGGGAAGCAGGCCTCGACAAGCGACTGCCCGACAGCGAGCCGAAGCCGCGGGCCGTCTTCGACGAACCGGCCGCGAAGTCCGGCACCGTGCTGGTGACCGTGGGCCGGCCGGCCTCCGTCGGAGCCCTTCCGCTGACCGTCGCCCGCGATGCCGGCTCCAAGTCGGCGCCCGCCTGTCCGGCCCGGCGATGCGTCGGATCGCCGGCGTCCGTCCGGGCGAGGCGAAGAGCGACGCCGACGACACAGCCGTGATCGCGGACGCGGCTCGCGCCATGCCCCACACGCCGCGCTCGCTGGAGCCGACCGACGAGATCACCGCCGAGCCGACCGTCCTGGTGGGCTTCGGCCAGGACTTGGCGGCCGAGGCCACCGGTCACCGCCGGCGACGGCACCTTCTGCGACCACGCGTCCCCGAGGCAGCCCTCGCCCGGTTCTCTCGGGCTTGACGAAGGACACAGAGGTACCCCGGTACCCCCCCCGTATGCCGAGCGCCGGCTCGGCGAGCACCGTGGCGCCGACGTCCCGTTCCCCGCGTACGGGTTTCGGCAGCCGTTCCGCACCCGGTGCATGGGCTTCACCGTCGTATCCGAAACGGAAGCGAGCTCGCGCGCACCGCGGAGACTTCGGCGAACATACCTCCGCATTCCAGCGGCGCACGGCAATTCAGGTATCGCCGACAGGCTCGCGTCATCTCATCGGAATCGGCCGATCCGGAAAAGGCGTCGGTCGATTCCCGGCGTGCACGCCGAGCCCGGACAGAGGATTTTCGCGATGGCCTTCACGAAATCCTTCTTCGAGCTTGCCGACTGTCCTGACGTGCGACGTCTCAGCTAGCAAGCCGGGAGATGCCCGCCACATTGCCATCCCGGATCGTATCTGTGGAATCGAATCTCGTGATTCGCACGCCGACCCTGCCATCTACAAGAGAGAGGGGGCACCGTGGCATACAGCCAGCGGATCCGCAGGCTCGTGCCGGGGCTGGTGACGGTTATCATCGTGGCGTCACTGTTCTATGCGACCCGGGCATCGGTGGCCGCGCCGGACGGCACGAAGGCGGCCGCCGCCTACCGCTTCAAGGAAATGCCCATCGCAATGCCGCCGGGCTACGACAAGCTGCCCAAGCGCACCGTGCGGACCGTCAACCCCGCCTACGAGAAGATCCGTTCCTGGATCTCGTCGGTGGGCGCCGGCATCGCGATCAACGACGTGACCGGGAACGGCCGGGCCTCCGGCATGTGCATCGTGGACACCCGCACCGACCAGGTCACGGTGACGTACACGCCGACGGCAGACCGGTCCGACCGGTTCACTCCGTTCCTCCTCGACGCCGCACCGCTGCCCGTGGACAACACCATGGCGCCCACCGGCTGCACCTTCGGGGACTTCAACGCGGACGGACGCATGGACATCCTGGTCAGTTACTGGGGCCGCACGCCGGTCCTCTTCATGGCCCGCTCCGACGCGCGCACGCCGTCGCCGCGTGCCTACGTGCCGCGTGAACTGGTGCCCTACCAGTCGCAGGACGGCCGGTACCACGGTCCGCGCTGGAACACCGACGCCGTGCACGTGAGCGACCTGGACGGCGACGGCCATCCGGACATCGTCGTCGGCAACTACTTCCCCGACTCCGACGTCCTCGACCCGCACGGTCTGAAGAACGTGGTGATGAACGAATCGCTGTCCCGGGCCGAGAACGCCGGCGGCGACCACGTGCTGCGCTGGACGTCCGCCACCTCCGGCACCCAGCCCACCGCCACCTACGTCCAGGAGCCCAAGGCGATCCCGTACAAAGTCGGCACGGGCTGGACGCTGGCCGTCGCCGGCGCCGATCTGACCGGTGATGTCCTTCCGGAGCTGTACATCGCCAACGACTTCGGCCACGACCACCTGCTGTACAACCGCTCCCGTCCCGGCCGTATCCGGTTCACCGAGGCCGTCGGAGAACGCACGCCCACCACCCCCAAGTCGTTCGTGCTCGGCCGCGGCTCCTTCAAGGGCATGGGCGTCGACTTCGGCGACCTGGACCGCACCGGCCGTTTCGACATGATGGTCAGCAACATCACCGAGGGCTGGGGCCTGGTGGAGTCCAACTTCCTCTGGAAGAACCGTGCCGCCGACGAGGCGGAGATGGCCCGCAAACTCGACGACGGTGAGGCCCCGTTCACCCAGGAGGCCCGCGAGTACGGCCTGGCGTGGACCGGCTGGGCCTGGGACGTCAAGATGGGCGACTTCCTCAACTCCGGCAAGCAGGACGTGGTGCAGACCGACGGCTTCGTCAAGGGGAAGATCGACCGCTGGCCGTGGCTGCAGGAGATGGCCATGGCCAACGACCTCCTGTTGTCCAACCCCGCCATGTGGCCCAACGTGCAGCCGGGCGACGACATCTCCGGGGACGACAAGCTGGCCTTCTACACCCGCACCGGCGACGGCTTCGCCAACATCAGCGAGCAGATCGGCCTCGCGGTACCCATTCCCACCCGCGCCCTGGCCACCGGCGACACCACCGGCACCGGGGCTCTGGACTTCGCCGTCGCCCGGCAGTGGGGACCGCCCGCCTTCTACGCCAACACCGCCCCGAAGCTGGGCAATCACCTCACCCTGAACCTGGTGCGCCCCTCGACCGGGCCCACCGCGAAGGGCTCCGACGACGGCCTGGCCGCCGCCGGCAGCCCCGCATACGGCGCCACCGTCCGCGCCACGACACCCGACGGCACGGAGATCGCACAACTCGACGGCGGCGGCGGCCACAGCGGCTTCCGCAGCTTCGACGTCCGTTTCGGACTCGGCGAGTACGACGGCCCCGTGGACCTGGAGCTCCGGTGGCGCGACGCCGACGGCAAGGTCCACGAGCAGCAACGCCGTCTCGACCCCGGTTCCCACACCCTCATGCTCACCGGTGACGTGCAGGAGGTACCGAGCACATGACCGCCACGGTCCCCCATCCCTCCGCGGGACAAGCACCGCAGACCGCAGCCCCGCGCCCCGCCGCCAAACCGGACGCGCGGTACCTCGCGCTGCGCAACTTCGCCATCTCCATCAGCGTCTTCAACATCTTCGGCTACACGCTGCTCGGCTTCGAACAGCCCTGGCTGTGGCCGATCCTGACGGTGCTGTGCGGATACGCCACCGAGATCGTGCTCGAACTGATCAGCGCCTGGGCGTGCAAACGTGCCCCCCGCTTCCGCGGGCGGGGTGTGCGCGGGGTGTACGAGTTCCTGCTGCCCTCGCACATCACCGCGCTCGCCGCCTCCATGCTCACCTACGGCAACGACCTCTACCTGCCGATCCTGTTCGGCGTGGTCGTCGGAGTCGGCGGCAAACACGTGTTCCAGGCGCCGATCGCCGGCCGGATGCGGCACTTCATGAACCCGTCCAACCTGGGCATCACGGTCTCCCTGCTGTGCTTCGGCTCGTGGTACAGCATCGCACCGCCCTACCAGTTCACCGAGAACGCCAACAATTTCTTCCGGATGGGCATCCCGCTGATCATCGCGACGGCCGGGACCGTCATCAACTCCATGCTGACCAAGCGTGTGGCGCTGATCGTCGGCTGGCTCGGCGGCTTCGCCATCCAGGCGGTGATCCGCCACTTCGTGTGGGACGTCGCGGTCTACTCGGCAGTCGGCGCGATGAGCGGGGTGGCCTTCGTGCTCTTCACCAACTACATGATCAGCGACCCGGGCACGACGCCCGGCCGCCCCCGCAACCAGTTCATGTTCGGAGCGGGCGTGGCCACGGTCTACGGGGTACTGATGCTGTTCAACGTCGTGTACACCCTGTTCTTCGCCACCACGCTCGTGTGCGCGCTGCGCGGCGCCGGCTGGTGGGCCGCGCACCTGCTGCGGCGGCGCCGGGAGCGGGCCGCCGTCCCGCAGACGGTCTCCGAACCGGACGCCGGGCCCTCCAAGGCGGTGACGGTATGAACGGGGAACCCACACGCATCGCCGTGGTCGGCATCGCCTGCCGCTACCCCGACGCCGACTCTCCCGAACAGCTCTGGCAGAACGTCCTCGCCGGACGGCGCGCCTTCCGACGCCTTCCCGACGAGCGGATGCGCCGCGAGGACTACTACTCGCCCGACCCCGCAGCCCCCGACCGCCACTACGCGCAGAAGGCGGCCGTCCTGGAGGGATTCGAGTTCGACCGCGTCAAGCACCGGATAGCCGGATCCACCTTCCGGTCCACGGACATGACGCACTGGCTGGCGCTGGACACCGTCGACCGCGCCCTGACCGACGCCGGGTACCCGGACGGGACCGGACTGCCCTCCGCCCGAACCGGCGTCATCATCGGCAACAGCCTCACCGGCGAGTTCAGCCGGGCCAACCTGATGCGGCTGCGCTGGCCCTACGTACGCCGCACCGTCGGCGCCGCACTGCGTGAACAGGGCTGGGAGGACGAGGAACTGGCCGAGTTCCTGGGCCGCCTGGAGGACCGGTACAAGTCCCCCTTCCCGCCCATCGACGAGGACAGCCTCGCCGGAGGCCTGGCCAACACCATCGCCGGGCGCATCTGCAACCACTTCGACCTCGGTGGCGGCGGATTCACCGTCGACGGAGCCTGCTCCTCCTCGCTGCTGTCCGTCGCCACCGCCTGCGACAGCCTGGTCTCCGGCCAACTGGACGTCGCGATCGCCGGAGGCGTGGACCTGAGCATCGACCCGTTCGAAGTGATCGGCTTCGCCAAGACCGGCGCACTGGCCACCGGGGAGATGCGCGTCTACGACCGCGGCTCCAACGGCTTCTGGCCCGGCGAGGGCTGCGGGGCCGTGGTGCTGATGCGGGACGCGGACGCCCGTGCGCAGGGGCGCTTCCGCTACGCGACGGTCGCCGGCTGGGGCTACTCCTCCGACGGCCGCGGCGGCATCACCCGCCCCGAGGCGTCCGGCCACCGCCGCGCCATCGAACGCGCCTACCACAGCGCGGGGTTCGGCATCGAGACCGTTCCCTACCTGGAAGGCCACGGCACCGGCACCGCCGTCGGCGACAGCACCGAACTGCGCGCCTTCTCCGAGGCGCGCCGGGCCGCCGACCCCGAGGCGCCGCCCGCCGCCCTGACCACCGTCAAGGGCAACGTGGGCCACACCAAGGCAGCCGCCGGCATCGCCGGGCTGCTCAAGGCCATCCTCACCGTCCGCCACCAGATCATCCCCCCGGCCACCGGCCACTTCGACCCGCACCCCGAACTCACCGCGGACCGGCCCGCGCTGCGCGTCCCCACCGAGGCGGAGCCGTGGCCCGAGGGCGCGTTCGTACGGGCCGGCGTGTCCTCGATGGGGTTCGGCGGCATCAACGCCCATGTCGTCGTCGAACACGCCGACGGGGTGCGCCGCACCGCCCTGCCCCGGTCCGCGGTCCGGCTCGTGCGCTCCCGCCAGGACTGCGAACTGCTGCTCGTCGACGCCGACGACACCGACGGGCTGCGAGAGCGCCTCGCCCGCCTCGCCGCCCTGGCCGGACGCCTCTCCTACGCCGAACTCGGCGACCTGGCCGCCACACTCCAGGCCGACCTGGCCAACCGGCCCCTGCGCGCCGCCGTCGTCGCCTCCTCCCCGGAGCAGGCCGAGAAGCGTCTCACCGACCTGCTCCTGCGCGTCGACGGCGGTTCCCGCTCCGTTCTCGATCCGGCCGCCGGGCAGTTCCTCGGCGAACGAGCCGACGTGGCGCCCCGGATCGGGTTCCTCTTCCCCGGTCAGGGCGCGGGCCGCCGCGGCGACGGCGGAGCGCTGCGCCGCCGCTTCGCCGCGGTGGACGACCTCTATCGCGGCCGGCGCCTCCCGACCGGCGGCGACCAGGTGGCCACCGAGGTCGCCCAGCCCCGCATCGTCACCGCTTCCGCCGCCGGCCTGCGCGTCCTCGACGCACTCGGTATCGAGGCCGCATCCGCCGCCGGGCACAGCCTGGGCGAGCTGACAGCACTGCACTGGGCCGGGACGATGGACGAGGCAGGGCTGCTGCGCCTGGCCGAGGTGCGCGGCCGCGTCATGGCTCGGGCAAGCGACGGCGGGGGCACCATGGCGGGCATCGCTGCGGGGCCCGGTTCGGTGGAACCGCTCCTCGACGGCGAGCCGGTGGTGATCGCCGGGTACAACAGCCCCGGCCAGACCGTGGTGTCAGGGCCTGCCGCCGCCGTAGACCGGGTGTGCGAGCGCGCGGCCGGGCAGGGGCTCGGGGTGCAGCGCATCAACGTCTCGCACGCCTTCCACTCGCCCGCGGTCGCCCCCGCCGCGCAGGCCTTCGCCGCACACCTGGCGAAGGAGGATTTCGGCCCGCCGGTACGGCGAGTGATCTCGACGGTCACCGGTGCACCGCTCGGGGACGACGCCGACGTCGCGGAGCTGCTGACCCGGCAGGTGCTGGCCCCGGTGCGGTTCGCCGAGGCCGTCACGGCCGTGGCGGCGGAGAGCGATCTGCTGCTGGAAGTGGGACCGGGCCGGATCCTGCGCGGCCTCGCGGCGGAGACCGTGGACGTCCCGGTGATCGCCCTGGACACCGACGGAACCTCGCTCGCCGGGCTTTTCCACGGTGTGGCGGCGGCATGGGTGCTGGGCGCCCCGGTGCGCCACCGGGAGCTGTTCCGGGACCGCTTCACCCGGCCGCTGCCGCTGGACAAGGAGTTCCGGTTCCTGGCGAACCCGTGCGAGTCCGCACCCGACGGGGATCTGCCGGCCACGGTGCCCGCGTCCACCGACGCGGGCGCCGACGCGGGCGCCGTGCGGCAGGGAGCCGCGGTGGAATCCGCCGGGGACGGCACGACCAGCCTGGACGTCCTGATGAGGCTGGCCGCGGCGCGTGCCGAGCTGCCGCCCTCGGCCATCTCGCCGGACACCAACCCGCTGGACGAGCTGCACCTGAGCTCCATCACGGTCGGCCAGATCATGAATGACGCGGCCCGTGAGCTCGGGGTCGAGGCCATCGCCACGACCTCGGCGTTCGCCACCTCGACCCTGGCCGAACTGGCGGGCCTGCTGGACGAGTTGTCCGGCACGGCCCTGCCCTCGGACGCGGACCGCACGCCGGTGGCGGCCGGGGTGGCGCCGTGGGTCCGCGCGTTCTCGGTCGATCTGGTCGAGGCGGAACCCGGCGAGGTGCCCGGGCAGCCCGGCTCCGCCGGAGGCGGCGGCGCGGACTGGACCGTGTTCGCACCCGACCGGCATGCGCTCGCCGAGCCGCTCGCAGCGGCCCTCCGGGAAGCCGGGCTGGGCGGGGGCGTGCTGCTGTGTCTGCCCGCCGACTGCGACGACGAGCATGCCGCGCTGATGCTGTCGGCGGCCCGCGCCGCCCTGCATCCCACCGCGCCCGCCGCCCGGTTCGTCGCCGTCGGCGACCGGCGCGGCCCCGCCGGGCTGGCCAAGACACTCCACCTGGAGGCGCCCGCCACCGCGACCACCGTCGTCACCGTGCCCCTCAACAGCCTGCCGGCCCCGGCCGAGCTGGCGCGCCGCATCGTCGCCGACGTCGCGGCCACCAGCGGGTTCAGCGAGGTGCACTACGACGCCGCGGGGGTCCGCCGGGTCCCCGTGCTGCGGGCGTGGCCGCTCACCGAGGCCGACACCGGCATCGGTGCCACCGCCCGGACCCCGCTGACCGGCGCCGATGTCGTCCTGGTCACCGGCGGAGGCAAGGGCATCACCGCCGAATGCGCCCTGTCCCTCGCCCGGGACACCGGCTGCGCCGTCGGCCTGCTGGGCCGTTCCGACCCCGAGACCGACCGGGAACTCGCCGCGAACCTCGGCCGGATGGCCGCCTCGGGCGTCCGCTTCCACTACGCCCGGGCCGACGTCACCTCGGCCGGTGACACCAAGATCGCCGTCAACGAGATACGCGAACGGCTCGGACCCGTCACCGCCGTGCTGCACGGTGCGGGACGCAACCAACCGCGCGCCCTCGCCGACCTCGACGAGGCGGCGTTCCGCCGCACCCTGGCCGTCAAGATCGCCGGTCTCGAGGCGGTGCTCGCCGCCGTCGACCCGGCCGACCTGCGGCTGGTCGTCGCGTTCGGCAGCATCATCGGCCGCGCCGGGCTGCGCGGCGAGGCCGACTACGCGACCGCCAACGACTGGCTGACCGAGCGGATCGCCCGGCTGCGCCAGGACCTGCCGGGCTGCCGGTGCGTCGCGCTGGAGTGGTCGGTGTGGTCCGGCACCGGGATGGGGGAGCGGCTCGGCGTGCTCGAATCGCTCCTCCGGGAGGGCATCGAGCCGATCCCGGCCGACGAGGGCGTCGCGATGCTCCGCCGGGTGCTGGCCGACCCGGAGATGCCCGACACCCTGGTCGTCATGGGCCGCGCCGGCGGCCTCCCGACCATCGCCCTCGACGACCGCGAACTGCCGCTGCTCCGGTTCCTGGAGCGGGTGCAGGCCCACTACCCGGACGTGGAGCTCGTCGCGGACTCGGAGCTGTCCGCCGCCACCGACCCCTACCTCGCCGACCATCTCCTGGACGGCACCCTGCTGCTCCCGGCGGTGCTCGGCATGGAGGCCATGGCCCAGGCCGCGGCGGCCCTCACCGGCCGCACGGGACGCGATGCGGTGCCCGTCCTGGAAGAGGCCGAGTTCCTGCGTCCGGTGGCGGTCCCGCCGGACGGCTCGACCACCGTGCGGGTGGCCGTGCTGGCCACCGGTCCCGACACCGTCCGCGCGGTGATCCGCTCCAGTGAGACCGATTTCCGCGCCGACCACTTCCGCGCCGTCCTGCGCTACGGACCGCACCCGGAGCCGCCGCACGGGCCGAACCCGCCCGAGGGCGTCGCCCCGGCGCTGGACGCGGCGCGGGACATGTACGGGCCGGTGCTGTTCCAGGGCGCCCGCTTCCAGCGCCTGACCGGCTACCGGCACCTGGCCGCCAAGGAGTGCGTCGCGGACATCTCCACGTCCGCCACCGCGCCCTGGTTCGCGGGCTTCCTGCCGTCCGAGCTGGTGCTGGCCGACCCGGGCACCCGTGACGCGCTGATGCACTCCATCCAGGCGTGCGTGCCGGACGCCACCCTGCTGCCGGTGGGCATCGAGCGGCTGCACCTCGCCGACCCGGCCGTGGCCGCCGGCACCGGACGTGTGGTCCTGCACGCCGTGGAGCGGTCCCGGGACGGCGACACCTACGTCTACGACCTCGACGTCCGCGACGAGCAGGGCGCGACGGTCGAGCGCTGGACGGGCCTGACGCTGCGCGCCGTGCGCAAGACGGACGGCCTCGGTCCCTGGGAGCCGGCGCTGCTCGGCCCGTACCTGGAGCGCCGCGTCGAGACGGTGCTGCCCGAGCCGGTGCGGATCGCCGTCCACCCGGACCGCGACGGCGCGGACGGCGCCCGGGACGCTCGCCGGGCCCGCACCGCTCACGCCCTCGGCCAGGCGCTCGGCCGCCCGGTGACGCTTCGTCATCGTCCGGACGGCCGGCCCGAGGTGGACGGCGGCCCGCACGTCTCCGCCTCCCACGGCGCCGGGGTGACCCTCGCCGTGGCCGGGGAGCGGCCCGTCGCGTGCGATGTGCAGCGCGTCGAGGAGCGCGGCCCCGACGAGTGGGAGGGGCTGCTGGGCGCCGGCGGTCTCGCGCTGGCCCGGCTGATCGCGGCCGAGCACGGCGAGGACCTGTCGCTCGCCGCGGCCCGGGTGTGGTGTGCCACCGAGTGCCTGCGCAAGAGCGGCCGGGCGCACGTCGAACTGACGGTGGACGGTGGCTCCGGGGTCCCGGACCGGTGGGTGGTGCTGCGGTCCGGACCGGCCCGGATCGCCACCGTCCCCGCCCTACTGCGCGGTGCGTCCGCACCGGCGGTGTTCGCCGTGCTGACAGAGAAGGAGGGGTGAGGAACCCATGGGCGGAGAACGCCCCTACTACGAGATGCGCCACCTGGTCGGCTTCGAGGAGACCAACCTGGTGGGGAACGTCTACTACGTCAACTACGTTCGCTGGCAGGGCCGGTGCAGGGAGATGTTCCTGCACGACCGGGCCCCGGCCGTGCTGGACGACATCCGAGGCGATCTCAAGCTGTTCACGCTCTCGGTCGGCTGCGAGTTCTTCGCCGAGATCACCGCTTTCGACCAACTGTCGATCCGGATGCGGCTGGAAGACCTGACGCAGACTCAGATCGGGTTCACCTTCGACTACGTGCGGCTGCGCGGCGGGGACGGCGAGGGCGATGCCGACCGGCCCGTCACCGAGGAACTGGTCGCCCGGGGCCGGCAGCGCGTGGCCTGTATGCGCGGGCCCAACACCGGCACCCGGCCGACCCGGGTGCCCGCGGCGCTGCGCCGCGCACTGGAGCCGTACGCGCTCCCGGCGGCCGGCTCGGCGCCCCCCGGGCAGCTCGCGGCGGCGACGGGCGGGGGGTGACGGCATGGCCGACGGTCGCGCGGACGGCCCGCGCCCGCCCGCCCCGGACAGGGCGCCCGCGCTGCTGGACAAGGACCGCCGCGAACTGCGCGGCGTCCTGGGCTCCTTCGCGACCGGCATCACCGTCCTGACGGCGGGCCGGGAGATGCCGAGGGGCATGACGGCGAACTCCTTCACGTCCGTGTCGCTGGATCCGCCGCTGGTGCTGGTGTGCGTGCTGCGCACGGCGGCACTGCACGACCTGCTGCTGGACGAGAAGGCGTTCGCGGTCTCCATGCTCTCCGCCGACCAGGAGCCGATCGCGCGCCGCTTCGCGGACCGCCGACGGCCGCGCGGCGCTCGGGAGTTCGAGGCGGTGGACACCGAGCCGGGCCGCCGTACCGGCGCGCCGATCCTGTCGGGTGCCCTGGCCTGGCTGGAGTGCGGGCTGGAGGCGGTGTACGACGGCGGCGACCACTCGATCCTGCTCGGCGCCGTGCTCGAGGCGGGCCGCGGGCCGGGTGGTGACGCCCTGCTGTTCTACGGCGGCGCCTTCCACCGCCTGGCGCCGTCCACCGTCTGAGTCCGCCCAGGGCTGTGCCCGCCGGGCCGCGGTCGCCGTTCGCGACGGCCGCGGCCCGGCGGCGTTTTCAGCCGTGGGCGTTCTCGGCCGTGCCGTGGCGCCACAGGTGAAGCAGCTCTCCGCGTCGTAGGGGTCGGCGGCCGTGCCGCCGGACCTCCTCCGCGAGGCCGAACCCGCCGCCCTCCCGCCGAACCCCCGCCGAACCCCACCCCCGCGAACCCCGCCCCGCCGGACGACACGCCGTACAGGTGCGGGTGCTCGGGCGCGTTCCGGTGGTGGGGGAGCCCCATCGCCGCGATGCCGGCCACCGGGTCGTCGCTCGGAGCGGCCTGGCTCATCCGCCGGTCGAGCCACGAGGCCCTCGTGTCCCCGCAGAGCGCGGCGGCAGCGCGGCCCGGACGAGGTGCCGCGCCCAGTGGGCCGGGACGACGACGAGGAAGACCCTCGACCCGATCTGATGGAAACGGCCGTCGACGCCGTCGTGCATCCGGCACAGCGCTGCGGTGCGGGATGCACGACGGGAGTTGATGGAGTCTGTCCGAGGTTTTCCCCACAATCTTCACAACGGTGAGCCCCCCAACATTGTTACCAATCAGGC
>NZ_JBVIIE010000100.1:0-16865 GCF_055569945.1 Streptomyces sp. NPDC031340 | reverse complement strand
GGACCGGCTCACCTGCCCGGCGTGCACGACCTCGACGTCCAAGGCCGCCGAGTCCGCCTCCATCTCCCCCCCCCCTCCCCCCACCCCCCCCCCCCCCCCCCCCCCCACCCCCCCCTCCCCCCCCCCCCCCCCCCCCCGGGCCCCCGCCCCGCCATGGCCTACCGGCTGGTGCACGAGTTCACCGACTACGAGGTGCTGCGCGTGTGGGGCACGCCGGTCAGGGTCGACATCGAGCCACTGGGCAATCTGTAGGCCCCGCGGCTCCTCGCGGATCGGCTCAGCGTCTTCGGCGACACCGCGTCGTACCCGTCGTACCCGTCACCGAGCCGCGCTACTTCCTCTTGCTCTTGCCCTTGCGGGCCGACAACGCCGAGGACGGTGTCGTCTGCGCCGTCCAGGCTTCCGTGCAGGTGAGGTTCTGACCCTCCACGTCGCAGTGCGTCTGGTAGACGAGCCCGCCCGTCGTCAGGAGCTGGACCCACAGGTCGTTGCCCTGCGTGGTGACCCCGACAGCGCAGGCCGTGCCGGCGGGGTAGTCCGGGTTGTCATCGTCGCTCAGGTTCACCCACTGGTAGTTGCCCACCTGCGGGGTGAGGTCCTGACGGCCCACGTAGGTCACGCCGCCGGAGATGACCGCGCTGAACTGTTCGTCCCTCGACGGAGCGATGCTGTCGATGTCCGCGCACGGACCGGTGGCCCCGGTGGCGCCCGTCGCACCCTGCGGACCCGTGGGCCCGACGGAACCCGTCGCACCCTGCGGACCCGTCGGCCCGACCGAACCCGTCACACCCTGCGGACCCGTCGGCCCGACCGAACCCGTCACACCCTGCGGACCCTGCGGACCCGTAGGCCCGACCGAACCCGTCACACCCTGCGGACCCTGCGGACCCGTAGGCCCGACCGAACCCGTCACACCGTGCGGACCAGTGGCACCCTGCGGACCCTGTGGGCCCGTGTGCCCCGTCGCGCCCGTCGCGCCCTTCGGGCCCGTGGGTCCCGTCGCGCCCGTCGCACCCTTCGGGCCCGTGGGTCCGGTCGCGCCCGTAGCGCCCTTCGGGCCCTTGGGTCCGGTCGGACCCGTCGCCCCCCTGCACGCGTCCTTGCCGCCGTTCCCCTGAGCTTCGCCTATCTCCTTCTTCTTGCCGGGCTTGCCCTGGTCCCGGCAGTCGTCGCCCTTCGCCACGACCCCGTGCGGCTGCAGGCTCCGCGCCGCCGCCACGGCGGGGTCGGCCAGTCCGGCGGCCAGGACGATCGTCAGCGAGGCGAGCATGCCCGCCTGCTTGCATCTCTCGCGTGCCAGCGGCCCCAGGCGCGCGGCCCTCCGGGTATCCGGATCCATTCCTCGTCCTCCTTGTCGCAGGTGAATCGGACCTTCCGGATCAACCCTCACGCCGAGGCCCGGCGGTGTCCCCCGCTCATCGGGCAAGGAGTGCGAATGTCAGGCGATCGGATCAACATGGCGCCTCCGAACGGGCACCCGCCGCGGGTGTCCGCGCGCGCCACGCACCGGGCGCGCCGGACGCGTGCCACGGTGGTCGGCCGACCTCACCCACCCACCGACCACCGGCCAGGACCCGTGAAACCGTGAAGAAACAGACCATCTGCCTCTGCATGATCGTCAAGAACGAGTCGCGGGTGATCGAACGATGCCTCAGCTCGGTACGTCACCTCGTCGACACCTGGATGATCTCCGACACCGGCTCGACGGACGGTACCCAGGAGCTGGTCCGCAAGACACTCGACGGCATCCCCGGCGAACTCCGCGAGGACCCCTGGGTCGACTTCGGCCACAACCGCACCCGCAACATCGGCTACGCCCTCGGCAGGGCGGACTACGTGCTCACCCTGGACGCCGACCACGTACTGCGCCAGGACGCGCCGCTGCCGCGCCTGACGGCGACCTCCTACATGCTGCGCTACGACAGCCCGGGCACCCAGCACCGCTTCAAGCATCTGATGCGCGCGGACCGCGTCTGGCGGTACGAGGGCGTCACGCACGAGTACCCGTGCACCGACGGGCCGGACATGCAGGAGAACCTCGACGCCCTGGTCATCGAGGACCACGCGGACGGCGGCTGCCGCGCCGAGAAGTTCGAGCGGGACGCGCGCCTGCTGCGCCGCGAGCTGGAACGGGACCCCGGCAATCCCCGGACCGTCTTCTACCTGGCCAACACCGAACGCGACCTGGGCCGGGCCGAGGAGGCCGTCGCGCTGTACGAGCGCCGCGCGGCCATGGGCGGCTGGGCGGAGGAGGTCTACTGCTCGCTGCTGGAGAGCGGCATCCTGCGGGCCGAGCGGACCGACGACTGGCCGGGGGCGATGGAGGCCTTCTCCCGGGCCTGGGAGATCCGCCCACAGCGCCTGGAGGCCTGCTATGAGCTCGCCTCGCGGCTGCGCCGGAAAGGCCGTCACCGCACCGCCCACGCGGTCCTCGCCGCCGTCGTCGGCCGACCGGAGCCGGAGGACCTGCTCTTCACCAAGCCCTGGATCTACCGCTGGGGCCTGCTGTTCGAGTACTCGATCACCGCGTACTGGGTGGGTGACCACGCCCGGGCGTTGCGGGCGTGCGACATGCTGCTGGCGATGCCCGACCTGCCCACCGCCGTCCGCCGCCAGGTCGAGATCAACCGCGAGTTCTCGGTCCGCGATGCCGCCGCCGTCCCTCAGCCGGCCCCGGCCGACCCCGCCCGCCGGCCGAAGGCCGCGTCGGCGGCCCGGTCGGGCGGGGGCGCGAAGAACGGCCGGGGCGCGCGGAAGGGCGGGGGCGCGCGGAACGGCCGGGGCGGCAAGACCCGCAAGAAGTAGCGGGCTGCGCTGCCCGGACACGGCCGCCCGGACACGCCCGAGGGCGGCACCCCCTGCGACCAGGGGGTGCCGCCCTCGGCAAGGACAGCTCGATCCGTGAGGCGGATCAGAAGTCCATGTCACCGCCCGGCATGCCGCCGCCGGCGGGCGCGGCGGCCTTCTCCGGCTTGTCGGCGATGACGGCCTCGGTGGTGAGGAACAGCGCGGCGATGGAGGCGGCGTTCTGCAGGGCAGAGCGGGTCACCTTCGCCGGGTCGATGATGCCCTCGGCGATCATGTCGACGTACTCGCCGGTCGCGGCGTTCAGACCGTGGCCGACGGCCAGGTTGCGCACCTTCTCCACGACGACGCCGCCCTCGAGACCACCGTTGACGGCGATCTGCTTCAGCGGGGCCTCCAGGGCCAGCTTCACGGCGTTGGCGCCGGTCGCCTCGTCACCCTCGAGCTCCAGCTTCTCGAAGACCTGGGAGGCCTGCAGCAGGGCCACGCCACCACCGGCGACGATGCCCTCCTCGACGGCCGCCTTGGCGTTGCGGACGGCGTCCTCGATGCGGTGCTTGCGCTCCTTGAGCTCCACCTCGGTGGCGGCACCGGCCTTGATGACCGCGACACCGCCGGCGAGCTTGGCCAGGCGCTCCTGCAGCTTCTCGCGGTCGTAGTCGGAGTCGCTGTTCTCGATCTCGGCGCGGATCTGGTTCACGCGGCCCGCGACCTGGTCGGCGGAACCGGCGCCGTCGACGATGGTGGTCTCGTCCTTGGTGATGACGACCTTGCGGGCGCGGCCCAGGAGGTCCAGGGTCGCGTTCTCCAGCTTGAGGCCGACCTCCTCGGAGATGACCTCGCCGCCCGTGAGGATGGCGATGTCGCCGAGCATGGCCTTACGGCGGTCGCCGAAGCCCGGGGCCTTGACGGCGACGGACTTGAAGGTGCCGCGGATCTTGTTGACGACCAGGGTCGACAGGGCCTCGCCCTCGACGTCCTCGGCGATGATCAGCAGCGGCTTGCCCGACTGCATGACCTTCTCCAGCAGCGGGAGCAGGTCCTTGACCGAGGAGATCTTGGAGTTGGCGATCAGGATGTACGGGTCGTCGAGGACGGCCTCCATACGCTCCATGTCGGTGGCGAAGTACGCCGAGATGTAGCCCTTGTCGAAGCGCATGCCCTCGGTGAGCTCGAGCTCCAGACCGAAGGTCTGCGACTCCTCGACGGTGATGACGCCTTCCTTGCCGACCTTGTCCATCGCCTCGGCGATGAGTTCGCCGATCTGGGTGTCGGCGGCGGAGATGGAGGCCGTGGAGGCGATCTGCTCCTTGGTCTCCACGTCCTTGGCCTGCTCAAGGAGGGCGGCGGAGACGGCCTCGACGGCCTTCTCGATACCGCGCTTGAGGGCCATCGGGTTGGCGCCGGCGGCTACGTTGCGCAGACCCTCGCGCACGAGCGCCTGGGCGAGCACGGTCGCCGTGGTCGTACCGTCACCGGCGACGTCGTCCGTCTTCTTGGCGACTTCCTTGACCAGCTCGGCGCCGATCTTCTCGTACGGGTCCTCGAGCTCGATCTCCTTGGCGATGGAGACACCATCGTTGGTGATCGTGGGGGCGCCCCACTTCTTCTCGAGGACGACGTTGCGACCCTTGGGGCCGAGCGTCACCTTGACGGCGTCCGCGAGCTGGTTCATGCCGCGCTCGAGGCCGCGCCGCGCCTCCTCGTCGAACGCGATGATCTTGGCCATGTGAAGTGGTCCCTCCAGGACTGGGGGTGATTCCTTCGGACCGCGCCCGCGCCCGCGACGGACGGCTCGCCTGCCTCGTGGTTCCTTGCCCCACCCGGCCTGCGGGCCTCACCGACCCGGTCCTTCGTTGTCACTCTCACCTTCAGAGTGCTAACGCAATGATTAGCACTCGACCCCCTCGAGTGCAAGACGCGCCCGCGGAGCGGGCGGGGGCTTCATCGCGCGCGAACATGCGTCCGGGCAGGACGAAGGGCCCGTACCCCGGGAGGTACGAGCCCTTCGACGGAAGACGTCGCTGCGGTTCGGTCGGTCGCGCGATCAGGCGGTGACACGCACCATGTCGGCCTGCGGGCCCTTCTGGCCCTGCGAGATCTCGAACTCCACCCGCTGGCCCTCTTCCAGGGTGCGGTACCCGTCCATCTGGATGGCGCTGTAGTGGACGAAAACATCCGCACCACCGTCGACCGCGATGAAGCCGTACCCCTTCTCCGCGTTGAACCACTTGACGGTGCCCTGAGCCATGCCTAACTCCCCTATTACTGGCCCTTGCACGGACCCGCACTTCGCGGATCCGGGTCAGACCTCACCCCCCACGGATTGGGGGCGTGCGCCGGAACGCGTCGACCGCGGCCGAATGTATCTGCCCAACTGCCGTCTGCAACAGGTCAGTCGGACGAGAATTCCGGACGGAAGGGGTCCGGAATGTAGTAAGAATTCCCCCGAATGCAGGGCAAGTCGGGCTGCACATAAAGAGCGAATGGCGCAAAAGACTCGCACACTTTGGCTATTTCTCGACGCATCCGGAGCGGGCAATGATCGCGTCCGGCGCGCGGAGCCGGGGGTGGGTTCCCCAACTGTACCGCGCTCAACCATACAGAATTGCCCCCTCCGCTTCTCTTACGGAGGGGGCAATCGGTCACAACTCTGCGTCACCAGCGTTACCGGCGGTAAACGAACGGGCAGGTCAGCCGCCCGCCACGGCCGGGATGATCGAGACGCCGGCCCCGTCGGGGGTGACGGTCTCCAGGCCCTGCTCGAAGCGGACGTCGTCGTCGTTGACGTAGACGTTGACGAAGCGGCGCAGCTTGCCCTGGTCGTCCAGGACGCGGGCGGCGATGCCCGTGTGGTTCTTCTCCAGGTCCGCGATGACCTCGGCGAGGGTCGCGCCCTCGGCGGGGACCTCGGCCTGACCGCCGGTGTAGGTGCGCAGGATGGTGGGGATGCGAACGGTCACGCTCATGCGACTTGACCTCCAGTGACTACAAGACTACTTTGCGTGTTGGCCGCCGGGCCGGCGGTTTCGGCCTGTGGAGCTGACACAAGACCTCGGCTTGGGTTCGTCCCGGGGGCGGTCGGCCGCGAAGCAGGAAGCCTGGCGGGTGACCGCTGGACTCCCCGGGACACCGAGGAGGAGGTCAAGCGAGGCCGGCCTCTCGGAACGACTCGAGGTTGGGACGGATGGTCGCGGTGAGCCCCGTGCCGGCCACCGCGTCCAGCGTCTTCAGGCCGTCGCCGGTGTTGAGGACGACGGTCGTCTTCGTGGGGTCGAGGAGGCCGTTGTCGATCAGCTTCTTCGTCACGCCGACCGTCACCCCGCCCGCCGTCTCGGCGAAGATGCCCTCGGTCCGGGCGAGCAGCTTGATCGCGTCGACGACCTGCTCGTCGGTCACGTCCTCCACGGCGCCGCCGGTGCGGCGGGCGATGTCGAGGACGTAGGGGCCGTCGGCCGGGTTGCCGATGGCGAGGGACTTGGCGATGGTGTCCGGCTTCTGCGGGCGGACCACGTCGTGGCCGGCCTTGAAGGCGGTGGAGACCGGCGAGCAGCCCAGCGCCTGCGCGCCGAAGATCTTGTACGGCTTGTCCTCGACGAGCCCGAGCTTGATCAGCTCCTGCAGGCCCTTGTCGACCTTGGTGAGCTGCGAGCCGGAGGCGATGGGGATGACGATCTGGTCCGGCAGCCGCCAGCCGAGCTGCTCGCACACCTCGTACGCCAGGGTCTTGGACCCTTCCGCGTAGTAGGGCCGCAGGTTGACGTTGACGAAGCCCCAGCCCTCGCCGGCCGGGTCGCCGATGAGCTCGGAGCAGAAGCGGTTGACGTCGTCGTAGTTGCCCTCGATGCCGACGAGCTCGCCGCCGTAGACGGCGGCCATGACGATCTTGCCCTGCTCCAGGTCGTGCGGGATGAACACGCAGGAACGGAGGCCGGCCCGGGCGGCGGCGGCGCCGACGGCGCCGGCCAGGTTGCCGGTGGAGGAGCAGGAGAGGGTGGTGAAGCCGAAGGCGCGGGCGGCCTCCAGGGCCTGGGCGACCACGCGGTCCTTGAAGGAGTGCGTCGGGTTGCCGGAGTCGTCCTTCACGTACAGCCCGCCGGTCACGCCGAGTTCGCGGGCCAGGTTGTCGGCCTTGACCAGCTTGGTCCAGCCCGGGTTCAGGTTGGGCTTGTCGGCCACGTCCGCGGGGACGGGCAGCAGCGGCGCGTAACGCCAGATGTTCGCGGGTCCCGCCTCGATGCGCCTGCGGAGTTCCTCGGTGTCGTAGGCCGAGAAGTCGTACGCGATCTCCAGCGGGCCGAAACACTCCTCGCAGGCGAAGACCGGTCCGAGGGGGACCCGGTGACCGCATTCGCGACAGGACAGAGCGGCGGCGGGGCCGAGGTCTACGGTGGAGTCCGTGGTGCTTGCAACAGTCTGCACAGCCATGTGAGGCGAGGCCCTTTCTCCTCATCTTCCTCACGACGCATCTCGCCGTGAGACGGATTTGGCACCTTCCCTAGCCGGGAGCCTCGCGCGGCGATCGACGGTGATCGGTACGAGAACCGGCTGGAGGGTTGCCGGGGCTTCATCGGGCCGTGTCCCTCTGCCCCTCTGGATGAGCGGTATTCGGTTGTGAACGCGGGACGACCCCCGACATGCGATGGTCATCAGCGTTGTTCAAGACTGTAACCGAAGGCCAGGACAGTTGAGATAGCCGTCCGAACCGCGAGATGGATCACATGGTCCGCCGCCGAGAGAACGCAGAGGAGCCGCGCACTGTGCTGAACGAAGTCGAGCGCTGGCTGAACACCCGCTCCTGGTCCGTGACCGACCGGCCGCTGCACATGATCCTGGCCGCCAAACAACGCACCGGTCAGTCGGTCAGCGTCGTGCTGCCCGCGCTCAACGAGGAGGGGACGGTCGGCGACATCGTCGCGGCCATCCGTCACGACCTCATGCAGCAGGTCCCGCTCGTCGACGAGATCGTCGTCGTCGACTCCGGGTCCACCGACCGCACGTCCGAGGTCGCCGCGGCGGCGGGCGCGCGGGTGGTCCACCGCGACGAGATCCTGCCGCGCATACCCACCGTCCCCGGCAAGGGGGAGGTGCTGTGGCGCTCCCTGCTCGTCACGAGCGGGGACATCGTCTGCTTCGTCGACGCCGACCTGAAGGAGTTCTCCTCCGACTTCGTCTCCGGGATCGTGGGCCCGCTGCTCACCGACCCCGGGGTCGACCTGGTCAAGGCGATGTACGACCGTCCGCTCGGCGGCGCCGCGGGCCAGGGCGGCCGGGTCACCGAGCTGATGGCGCGCCCGCTGCTGAACATGCACTGGCCGCAGCTGGCCGGGTTCGTGCAGCCGCTCGGCGGCGAGTACGCCGCCCGCCGCGGCCTGCTGGAGCAACTGCCCTTCCCGGTCGGCTACGGGGTGGAGCTGGGCATGCTGGTCGACGCGCTGCACCTGGTGGGCCTGGACGCCCTCGCCCAGGTCGACGTGGGGGTGCGCAAGCACCGGCACCAGGACGGGCAGGCCCTCGGCCGGATGGCCGCCGCGATCTACCGCACCGCCCAGCTCCGCCTGGCCCGCGGCCACCTGATCCGCCCCGCGCTCACCCAGTTCGAGCGGGGGGAGGACGGTTTCGAGCCGCGTACCTACTCCGTGGACACGGAGGAGCGGCCGCCGATGGCGGAGCTGGCGGAGTACCAGACCCGCAAGGTGGCGTAACGCTCCGCTGAAAGCGCCGGTGCCGTGCCATGCCGCGCCTTGTCGTGCCGCGCCTTGTCGTGCCGCGCCATGTCGTGCCGCGCCATGTCGTGCCGCGCCATGTCGTGCCGCGCCATGTCGTCGGTCGCCTGCCGCGCCGTCGTGGCCGGTCGCGCAGTTCCCCGCACCCCTTCGGGGCGCTGCATAGCCGGATCCTTTCGGTGGGTGCCGTCCGGTTCCCGCGCCTCGCGACGCGCGCGCGGGGGGCGGGAACCGGACGGGCGTTTGAGCGATCCGTGGCCGGGCTAGTTTGGGCTTATGGCTTCCACGGCTTCCCCTTCCTCCTCTGCCGGTTCTGCTTCCCCTTCCGCCTCCATGTCCGCCGCTTCCCCACAGGGCGCCGCTCATCAGGTGCTGGTCGCGTCCAACCGCGGGCCCGTGTCGTACCAGGTGCGGGAGGACGGCTCGCTGCACGCCAAGCGGGGCGGGGGCGGAGTGGTCTCCGGTCTGTCGGCCATCGGGCCGGAGGCGGGGGCGCTGTGGGTGTGCTCCGCGCTCGGCGACGGGGACCGGGAGGCGGTGCGGCGCGGGGTCGGCGAGGCCGGCGTGCGGATGCTGGACATCCCGGCCGACGTGCACGCCGACGCCTACAACGGCATCGCCAACTCGGTGCTGTGGTTCGTCCACCACATGCTGTACCAGACGCCGCTGGAGCCCGTCTTCGACGCGGAGTTCCGGCGCCAGTGGGCGGCCTACGAGACCTACAACCGGGCCTTCGCGCAGGCGCTGGCCGAGGAGGCCGCCGAGGGCGCCGCGGTGCTGGTGCAGGACTACCACCTGTGCCTGGTGCCGGGCATGCTGCGGGAGCTGCGGCCGGACCTGCGCATCGGACACTTCTCGCACACGCCGTGGGCGCCCGAGGCCTACTTCCGGCTGCTGCCGGACGACATCCGGGCCCAGCTGCTCGGCGGCATGCTCGGCGCCGACCGGCTCGGCTTCCTCACCCGCCGCTGGGCGGACGCGTTCGCCGCCTGCTGCGCGGACGTCCCCGGCGGCCTCGGCGACACGCGGATCGGCGTGCACGGCCTCGGCGCGGACGCGGACTTCCTGCGCGCCCGCTCGCACGAGGCGGACGTCGAGGAGCGGATGACGGCCCTGCGCGAGGAGATCGGCGCGGGACGCCGGGCGATCGTCCGGGTCGACCGGACCGAGCTGTCGAAGAACATCGTGCGCGGGCTGCTGGCCTACCGGCAGCTCCTCGACGACCACCCCGAGTGGCGGGAGCGGGTCGTGCACGTCGCGTTCGCCTACCCGTCGCGGCAGGACCTCGCCGTGTACCGGGACTACACGGCCGAGGTGCAGCGGCTGTCGGAGGAGATCAACGCGCGGTACGGCACGCCGGGCTGGACGCCGGTCCTGCTGCACGTGGAGGACGACTTCGCGCGCTCGCTGGCCGCGTACCGGCTGGCCGACGTGGCGCTGGTCAACCCGATCCGCGACGGCATGAACCTGGTCGCCAAGGAGGTGCCGGTCGTCTCCGACACCGGATGCGCGCTGGTGCTGTCGCGGGAGGCGGGGGCGTACGAGGAGCTGGGCCAGGACGCGATCACGGTCAATCCGTACGACGTGATCGAGACGGCGCGGGCGCTGCACGAGGCGCTGACGATGCCGGCGGAGGAGCGGGCCGCACGCTCGAAGCGGCTGGCCGAGGCGGCGACCGCGCTCCCCCCTGCCCAGTGGTTCCTGGGCCAGCTGAACGCGCTGCGTGAGCTGCGCTGAGCCGCGCTGAGCCGCGCGTTCAGCATGATCTACGCGTTCAGCGCGTTCAGCCGAGCTGATCCGCGAGCGCCCTGAGCAGCCGTACGACGCCTGCCGGGCCGTCCACCACGACGTCGGCGCGCTCCCGCAGCTCGGTCACCTCGTCGCTGCCGCTGCACACCAGCAGCCCGGGGACGCCGTCGGAGCGGAGCTTGTCGACGGCGGCGAAGGCGGGCAGGTCGCCGAGGTCGTCGCCGGCGTAGAGGACGGCGCCGGCGGAGACGTCGCGCACGTACTCGAGGAGGGCGACGCCCTTGTCGACGCCGGGCGGGCGCAGTTCGAGGACCAGGCGGCCGGGTTCCACGACCAGGCCGTGGTCGGCGGCGAGGCCGGCCAGCGGCTCGCGCAGCGCCTCGAAGGCGGCCTGCGGGTCACTGGCGCGGCGGGTGTGGACGGCGACCGCCCGGCCCTTCTCCTCGATCCAGGTGCCCTGCCAGGCTCCGATCCGGTCGAGGAACCCGGGCAGCTCGGCCCGGACGGCGGCGACGCCGGGGTGCGGGGCGGGGGCGCTGACCTGGCCGCTGGCCGCGTCCCAGCGCTCGGCGCCGTAGTGGCCGAGGACGACGAGGTGCTCCAGGCCGGGGACGCCGGCGAAGCCGCCGTAGCGGACGGCGACACCGGCCGGGCGGCCGGTGACCACCGCGACGGCGGCGACCTTCGGGGCGAGGGCGGCGAGTGCGGGGACCGCGTCGGGGTGGGCGCGGGCCTGCTCGGGGTCCGCGACGATCGGGGCGAGGGTGCCGTCGAAGTCGAGGGCGATCACCGACTTCCCGGGATGCGCGAGAACCGCCGCGAGCCCGTCGCGGCCCGCGGCCGTGACCGGTGTCGGCAGGGGTTCCCTGGGGTGCGTCGAGTCCGTGTCCGTATGGGTGCCCATACCGTGACCCTAACCGCGCACCCCACCCCGCACGCCTGCCCGACGACACCCCAACGGCCGCCCTGCACCACGACACGCCACGGCCACCCTGTACGACGACTCCGTCACGCCCCCGCACGGGGCGCCCGCCGACGCGCGGTGCCTGACGGCGCGCGGGCGCACCTCGTGGGTACCGGGGCCACGCCCGTACCAGGCGGCGGCGCGTGGACAGGGCCGGCGCGGGCGCCGCGCCGGGCCCCGCGCCGAGGCGCAGTGCCGCCGGACGCCAGGCGACGCGCCGAGCCCTGGGGGCGACGCGGCCCGTTGCCCCCTCGGCCCCCAGCCGCCTGGGACGGCTCGACGGCCCGGCGCGCGAGCACCCGGCAACGGGCGCGGAGCCACCGCCCGGCTGCCGGGGCGACGCCCGCGTACCGGACAGCACGCAGGCAGGGCCGCGCAGCGCGGACCGCCTGCGGCTGCCGGGCGGCGCCCGGGTACCGGCAACAGCCGCCCCGCAGGTGCCGGGCCGCGCGCTCAGGCGCGGTGTCGGGTGCCGGGCCGGTGTCCGGTGCGGGGCGGTCACCGGCGTCGGCCGGCCGGTGACACGGCGGCGTGTGGCCGGTCGAGGCGGCTCGGCGGCTCCGGCGTGTGGCCGGCCGGGGAGTACGCCGGCGGCTGTGCGGCCGCGTAGGCGGTCTCAGCGTTCTGTTCTGCGGTGGGCGCGTACTCGTCTGAGGCGGTTGATCGTCACCGGGTCGTGGGCGAGGGCGCGTTCGTCGTCCAGGAGGGCGTTGAGGAGCTGGTAGTAGCGGACGGGGGCCAGGCCCAGTTCCTCGCGGATCGCGCGCTCCTTCGCGCCGGGGCCCGGGAAGCCGCGGCGTTCCAGGGCGAGGATCGCCTGCTCGCGTTCGCCCAGCTGGTTGGGGTCCATGTCCGGCACGGTAGCCCCCGCCGCCGACAGCGCCTACCGGGCCCGCTGCTCGGCGGACGCCGTCGCCTGGAGCCGGCCGAGGACCGCCGCGGGGCTGCCGCCGGGGGCCACGGCCTGGCCTATGCGTCTCTTGACCGCCGCGGCTACCTGGGCCCAGGAGGTCTCGCCGACCGGGTAGAGCTTGGAGAGCGGGAGTTCGGTGAGGAACGGCTTGAGGGCCGCGTCCTGGCCGGCGGCGCTCATCACCTCGGACGCGGAGGTGGTGACGGGCAGCAGGTCGTACTCGCGGGAGAAGGCGAGGACGTTCTTCTCGCTGTAGACGAAGTCGAGGAAGTCGCCGACCTGCTCGGCGTGGCCGTTCTTCTTGAAGGCCATCATCCAGTCGGCCACGCCCAGGGCGGTCTTGCTCTCGCCGTTCGCTCCGGGCATCGGCACCATGCCGAACTTCACGCCCTTCTTCGCGGCCGTCTTCATCAGCGAGGGGTGCCCGTTGAGCATGCCGACGTCGCCGTCGGCGAAGGCGGCGAAGGCGTCGGCGCGGTTGAGGCTGCCGGGCGCGACCGGGCCGGTCAGGCCCTTGCCGACCAGCTCGTCCTTGAGCCAGGTGAAGGTGCGGACGTTCTCCGGGGAGTCGAGGGAGTAGGTGCCGAAGCTGTCCGTGTAGTCGCCGCCGCCGCTCAGCAGCCACTGCAGCGTCTCCGCCTGCGCCTCCTCCGGCCCCAGCGGCAGCGCGTACGGGAACTCCACGCCCCGCTCCTTCAGCGCCCGGGCGTCGGCGGCGAGCTGGTCCCAGGTCTTCGGCGGGGTGAGCCCGGCCTGCTGGAACAGGGTCTTGTTGTAGAACAGCAGGCGCGCGGACGCGGCGAACGGCATCCCGTACTGGACGTCCTTGACCTGTCCGGCGGTGACGAACTGGTTGGCGAAGTCGGCCTGGGTGTTGATGGAGAGCAGGTCGTCGGCCTGGTAGAGCAGGCCCTGGGCGGCGTAGTCGGCGTACGCGCCGACCTGCGCCATGTCGGGGGCGTGGCCGGCGGCGACGAGCTGCTCGACCTTGCGGTCGACGTCGTTCCAGGAGTAGACGCTGACCTTCACCTTGACGCCGTCGTGCTCGCTCTCGTACTCCTCGGCCAGGCGGTCCCAGTACTTCCGGGAGCTGTTGGCGGCGGAGTCGCCGTAGTCGGCGGCGACCAGGGTCAGTGTGACGTCGCCCGCCGAGCCCGCGGAGAGGCCGCAGCCGCCGAGGAGCGCCGTCATGCCCAGCGCGGACGCCACCGCGATCATTCCTGTCCCGCGCCGCTGCACAGCTCGTGACCTCACCTTCGCACCGCCGTTGTTGATCATCTGGAAAGGATAGGTCTACACCGGGCGAGTGGACTAGACCTCTTGCGGGTCGGGGGTTCACACTGTCCTGCGTGAGACACGTCATCGCCCTCGATGTGGGCGGCACCGGGATGAAGGCCGCCCTGGTCGGAGCGGACGGCACCCTGCTGCACCGGGCCCGCCGGGCGACCGGACGCGAACACGGCCCGGACGCGGTCGTCGAGGGCATCCTCGGCTTCGCCGCCGCACTGCGCGCCCACGGCGTCGAACACCTCGGCGAACCGGCCCTCGCCGCGGGCGTCGCCGTCCCCGGCGTCGTCGACGAGGCGCACGGCACGGCCGTCTACGCGGCCAACCTCGGCTGGCGCGACGTGCCCCTGCGCGACCTGCTCGGCGCGCGGCTCGGCGTCCCGGTCGCCCTCGGGCACGACGTGCGCGCCGGCGGCCTCGCCGAGGGGCGGATCGGCGCGGGCGAGGGCGCCGACCGGTTCCTGTTCGTGCCGCTCGGCACCGGCATCGCGGGCGCCATCGGCATCACGGGCCAGGTGGAGGCGGGCGCGCACGGCACCGCGGGTGAGATCGGCCACATCGTGGTGCGGCCCGGCGGGGCGCCGTGCCCGTGCGGGCAGCGCGGCTGCCTGGAGCGGTACGCCTCCGCGGCAGCCGTCGGCGAGGCGTGGGCGGCGGCCTGCGGCAGGGCGGACGCGGACGCGGCGGACTGCGCCGCGGCCGTCGCGGCCGGCGACCCGGACGCCGTACGGGTCTGGCGGCACGCCGTGGACGCGCTCGCCGACGGGCTGGTCACCGCGCTCACCCTGCTGGACCCGCGCACCATCGTCGTCGGCGGCGGGCTCGCGGAGGCGGGGGAAACGCTGTTCGCGCCGCTGCGGGAGGCCGTCCGCCGGCGGATCACCTTCCAGACGCTCCCGCCGATCGTCCCCGCGGCCCTCGGCGACACCGCCGGATGCCTCGGCGCCGGGCTCATGGCCTGGGATCTCCTCGAATCCACCGACCGTACGGAGGTAACCACCTGATGGCCCCTAGAAAGGTTCTCGCCGGTGCCCGGGTGGTGCTGCCCACCGGGATCGTGGACGACGGCCGGGTGATCGTCGAGGGCACCCGGATCGCGGAAGCGGACGCCGGCAGCACGCACGCGCAGACCGGGGACGCGCAGACCGGGGACGTGGAGACCGTGGACGTCGGCGGCCACTGGCTGGTCCCCGGCTTCGTCGACATGCACAACCACGGCGGCGGCGGGGCCTCCTTCACCTCGGGCACGGTCGACGACGTCCTGAAGGGCGTCCGCACCCACCGTCTGCACGGCACGACCACGCTGGTCGCCTCGACCGTCACCGGGGACATGGACTTCCTCGTCCGGCGCGCCGGGCTGCTGAGCGAGCTGGCCGAGCAGGGGGACATCGCCGGCATCCACTTCGAGGGCCCCTTCATCTCCCCGTGCCGCAAGGGCGCCCACTCCGAGGAGCTGCTGCGAGACCCGGACCCGGCGGAGGTCCGCAAACTGATCGACGCGGCGCGCGGCCGGGCGAAGATGGTCACCCTCGCCACCGAGCTGCCGGGCGGGATCGACTCCGTACGGCTGCTCGCGGAACACGGCGTGATCGCGGCGATCGGGCACACCGACGCGACCTACGAGCAGACGGTCCAGGCCGTGCGGGCGGGCGCGACGGTCGCCACGCACCTGTTCAACGCGATGCCGCCGCTCGGGCACCGCGCCCCCGGCCCGATCGCCGCGCTGCTGGAGGACGAGCGGATCACCGTCGAGCTGATCGACGACGGCACGCACCTGCACCCGGCCGCGCTTCAGCTGGCGTTCCACCACGCGGGCGCGGCGCGGGTGGCGTTCATCACCGACGCCATGGACGCGGCCGGCTTCGGCGACGGGCGCTACATGCTCGGCCCGTTGGAGGTCGAGGTCGCGGGCGGCGTGGCGCGTCTGGTGGAGGGCGGCTCGATCGCGGGGTCGACGCTGACGCTGGACCGGGCCTTCCAGCGGGCGGTGACGGTCGACGGGCTGCCCGTGCAGGACGTGGTCGCGGCCGTCTCCGCGAACCCGGCCAGGCTGCTGGGGGTGGACGACCGGGTGGGCTCGCTGGAGCCCGGCAAGGACGCCGACCTGGTGCTGCTGGACGCGGAGTTCGCCCTCAAGGGCGTCATGCGCCGTGGCGAATGGGTGGTCGATCCGCAACTGGGATGATCTGTCCGGCTGTTGGCGGCGGCGGTGACCTGGGAGAATGGAAGGGCCGCCGTCCGTCCGGCCTGACCGGGCACCGGCGGAGACCCATCGGCACACGCACTTCGGGGGAGGTCGGCCCAGGTGATCCTCACGGTCACGCTGAACACCGCTCTCGACATCACCTACCGCGTCGGGACGCTGCGCCCGCACGCGTCCCACCGGATAGCCCAGGTGACCGAACGGCCCGGCGGCAAGGGCGTCAACGTGGCACGGGTGCTGGCGGCGCTCGGGCACGAGGCGACGGTCACCGGCTTCACGGGCGGCGCCACCGGACGCCTGCTCCAGGAGCGGCTGACGGCCACCGCGGGCGTGGTGGACGCGCTCGTCCCGGTCGGCGGCGCGACCCGGCGCACCGTCGCCGTCGTCGACGAGCGCACCGGCGACACCACCCAGTTCAACGAGCCCGGCCCGCACATCACGCCCGCCGAGCTGTCCGCCTTCCAGGAGGCGTACGAGGATCTGCTGGCGTCGGCGTCCGCGGTGGCCCTGTGCGGCAGCCTGCCGCCCGGCGTTCCGGTGAACGCGTACGCCGGGCTGGTGCGGACCGCGCGGGCGGCCGGGGTGCCCGTGCTGCTGGACACCAGCGGGGAGCCGCTGCGCCGCGGGGTCGCCGCGCGCCCCGACCTGATCAAACCCAACGCCGACGAGCTGGCCGAGCTGACCGGCTCGCACGAGCCGCTGCGCGCCACGCAGGACGCCCGCAGGCGCGGCGCCCGGGCGGTCGTGGCGTCCCTCGGCGCGGAGGGCCTGCTGGCGACCGCCCCGGAGGGCCTGTGGCGCGCCGCGCCGCCGGCCCGCGTCCACGGCAACCCGGCCGGCGCGGGCGACTCGGTGGTCGCCGGCCTGCTGTCGGGCCTGGTCGAACAACTCCCCTGGCCCGACCGCCTGGCCCGCGCGGTCGCCCTGTCGGCGGCGACGGCGGCGGCCCCGGCCGCGGGCGAGTTCGACCCCGCGACCTACCACCAACTCCTGACCCACATATCGGTAACCGGCCTGGCCACCGCAGCCTGACCCCAGCCCCAAAGGGGCGCGGGGAACTGCGCGACCAGCCACCACGGCGCCGCAGACGACAACGACCCGGCAGCACCCCCATAGTCCATAGCTTGAGTTTTTACCTTAGGTTCGTCTTCTGTCGCGGTCGGTTTGCTGCTTCATGGCCACGGGGTGCCGCTGGCGTGGGGGGCGGGTGGTGCCTTT
>NZ_JBVIIE010000099.1:0-17314 GCF_055569945.1 Streptomyces sp. NPDC031340 | reverse complement strand
CTCGTCCACGACGCGCACTCCACGTCCCCCACCACCGCGTTCGCCCTGTCCCGCCTCGCCGACCCCGACACCCTGCACCACACCCCGATCGGCGTGTTCCGGTCCGTGGAGCGGCCGGTCTACGACACGCAGATGGCCGACCAGCTCGACACCGCGATCGAGCAGAACGGCAAGGGCGACCTGGCCGCCCTGCTCGCGGGCGGGGACACCTGGACGGTGGTGGGCTGAGGTACCGCTCCGCGCGGGAAGAGGGCCCGGATACGCCATGGGCCATGGCGCGTCCGGGCCCTCTTCATGCGCGGGTGAAGACGGCGGCGGCGACGGCAACAGCGACGGCGGCTCAGTCACGTCCCCGCGCCGCGTCGTACCTCTCCCGCGCCTGCTGCACCTCCGTCATCCGTTCCCCCGTCCACTCCGCGAGCGCCCGCACCTGCTCGGCGGCCTCGCGGCCGAGGGCGGTCAGGGAGTAGTCGACGCGGGGCGGGATCACCGGCTTGGCGTCGCGGTGGACCAGGCCGTCGCGTTCCAGGGTCTGGAGGGTCTGGGTGAGCATCTTCTCGCTCACCCGGCCGATGGCGCGGCGCAGTTCGCTGAAGCGGTGCGGGCGGTCGAGGAGATGGATCAGGACCAGGACGCCCCAGCGGCTGGTCACGTGCTCCAGGACGAGGCGGTGCGGACACATCGCCTCACCGATGTCGTACGAGGCGGCTGCCCGGTCACTTACTTTCACGCAAGTACCTTACTTCAAGGTGGGTACTTTCTAATGGTTAGCGCTCCGCCTAGGGTCAATGGCAACCGACCCCCACAAGGAGTTGTCACCCATGAGCATCGTCGTCACCGGAGCCACCGGACACCTCGGCCGTCACGTCGTGGAGCAGTTGCTGGAGAAGGTCCCGGCCGAGCAGGTCACCGCCGTCGTACGCGACGAGGCGAAGGCCGCCGGTCTCGCGGCGCGCGGCGTGCGGCTCGCGGTCGCCGACTACAACGCCCCGGAGACCTTCGACGGCCTCTTCACCGCGGGCGACAAGGTGCTGCTCATCTCGGGCAACGAGTTCGACAAGGGCCGCGTCCGGCAGCACGAGGTCGTCATCGGCGCCGCGAAGGCGGCGGGCGTCGCCCTGCTGGCCTACACCAGCGCCCCCGGCACCCTGACGGCCGCACTCGCCGACGACCACCGCGCCACCGAGGAGGCGCTCGTCGCCTCCGGCGTTCCCTACGTGCTGCTGCGCAACGGCTGGTACCACGAGAACTACACCGAGAACCTCGCCCCGGTGCTCGCGCACGGCGCCGTCGTGCAGGCCGCCGGTGACGGCCGGCTCTCCTCCGCCGCGCGCGCCGACTACGCGGCCGCCGCCGTCGCCGTACTGACCGGCGAGGGGCACGAGAACCGGACGTACGAGCTCGGCGGCGACCAGGCGTGGAGCTTCGCCGAGTACGCGGCCGAGCTCAGCAGGCAGACCGGCAAGGAGATCGCGTACCGTCCCGTCTCCGTCGAGGACTACTCCGGCATCCTGACCGGCGTCGGACTGCCCGCTCCGCTCGCCGCGATCCTCGCGGGCGTCGACGCCTCCATCGAGAAGGGCGAACTGGTCGTCGACAGCGGCGACCTCTCCCGCCTGACCGGCCGGCCGACCACCCCGCTCGCCGACGCCGTCGCCGCCGCACTCAAGGGCTGACGCGACAGGCGTACGTCCGCACCCCCGGACCCCCGCTTGTCATGACCGTATGACGATACGGGTATGACATTCGGGGTCTCCGGCGTTACCTTCGAGGCCAGTACGCGTGTGCGACCGGGCGAGAGGGAGGTACCCGTGACGGGGGAGTCGAGGAGCGAACGGCGCACAGGTCTGCTGAACGGCTTCGCGGCCTATGGGATGTGGGGGCTGGTACCCCTCTTCTGGCCGCTCCTCAAGCCCGCGGGCGCGGTCGAGATCCTCGCCCACCGCATGGTCTGGTCCCTGCTCTTCGTGGGCGCCGCGCTGGTCTTCGTACGGCGCTGGGCGTGGGCCGGGGAACTGCTGCGGCAGCCGCGCAGGCTGGGGCTCGTCGCGATCGGCGCGGCGTTCATCACCGTCAACTGGGGCGTGTACATCTGGGCGGTGAACACCGGGCACGTCGTCGAGGCCTCACTCGGGTACTTCATCAACCCGCTGGTCACCATCGCCATGGGCGTGCTGCTGTTGAAGGAGCGGCTGCGGCCCGTGCAGTGGGCGGCGGTCGCGATCGGGTTCGCGGCCGTGCTCGTGCTCACCGTCGGGTACGGGCGGCCGCCGTGGATCTCCCTCTGCCTCGCCTTCTCCTTCGCCACCTACGGGCTGGTGAAGAAGAAGGTCAACCTGGGCGGCGTCGAGTCGCTGGCCGCCGAGACCGCGATCCAGTTCCTGCCCGCCCTGGGCTATCTGCTGTGGCTGTCCGCACACGGCACGTCGAGCTTCACGGCCCAGGGTCCCGGCCACGCGGCGCTGCTCGCCTCGACCGGCGTGGTGACCGCGCTGCCCCTGGTCTGCTTCGGCGCGGCGGCGATCCGCGTGCCGCTGTCCACGCTGGGGCTGCTGCAGTACCTGGCGCCGGTGTTCCAGTTCCTGATCGGCGTCCTGTACTTCCACGAGGCGATGCCGCCGGAGCGGTGGGCCGGGTTCGCGCTGGTGTGGCTGGCGCTGTGCCTGCTCACCGGGGACGCGTGGCGCGCCGCGCGGCGAGTGCGCGCCGCGGTCCGCGTACCCCGCGTCGACACGCCCGCCCCGGCCCAGGCCCCGACCCCGGCCGACGCCTGACCGCCTCGGTCCGGCTCGGCGCCTGACCGCCCGCGCCCGACAACGCCGGCCGATCAGGCCCGCCCGCGGCTCCGGTGTGCCCGTGCCTTCTCCCTGTTGCCGCAGTGCTCCATCGCGCACCACCTCCGTCGGCCCGGTCGTGAGGTGTCCACGAACAGGAGATGGCAGTCGTGGGCGTCGCAGACGCGGATGCGGTCGGCGTGCGGGCCGGTGAAGAGGTCCACGGCGTCCCGGGCGACGGTCGACAGCAGCGCGGTGGCCGTGGCGCCGGGCGCCCAGGCGTGGGTGCCGTCCGGGGCGATGCGGGCGACGAGCGGCGGCTCGGCCGCGGCGACGTTGACGACGTCCAGGTCCCGGGGGTCGAGGCGGCGGCCGTGAGCACGGACGGCGGTGAGGCGGAAGAGGGCGTCGCGGACGGTACGCGCCCGCGTCAGTTCCCGGTCGCTGACGGACACCTCGAGACCGTCAGGGAGGCGGCTGCGGGTCACCCAGGCCGCCAGGTCGGCCGGCTGGTGCAGCACCTCGTAGCGCGCGAACACGCCGGGGCCGCCGGTGGTCAGCAACTCCAGGCACAGGGCGCCGGGGTCGAACCGGTACGGCTTGCCGTCGTACGAGGTCAGCGTCAGGCCCGGCGGCCGGTCCTGCGATCGGGGGCGTCCGGGTGATCGCTGCGGTTCCTGCGGTTCCGGCGATTCCGCCGCGCGCTCGGTCACATAACCAGTATAAGTGGTTACATGGAATCTCGACCGGCAGGACCCGTTCACTTCAAGCTCGTCGTCGACTCCGCGGATCCGCACGCGCAGGCCGATTTCTGGGCCGCGGCACTCGGCTACGAGGCGGAGGACAACAGCGCCCTCGTCCGGCGGCTGCTGCAGCTCGGCGCCCTGCCGGCCGAGGCCGCCGTCGACCACCACGGCCGCCCGGCCTTCCGGGACCTGATCGCCGTACGGCATCCGGACGATCCCTACGACGCGGACAGCGGGACCGGGCTCGGGCGGCGGCTGCTGTTCCAGCGGGTGCCGGAGGCGAAGAACGGGAAGAACCGGCTCCACCTCGACCTGCATCCCGGCGACGGGCGGCGGGACGGCGAGGTCGAGCGGCTGGAGGGGCTGGGCGCGAGCGTGCTGCGGCGGGTGAAGGAGCCCGCCGGGGAGTGGGTCGTGATGGCGGACCCGGAGGGCAACGAGTTCTGCGTGCACTGACCCGGTCGCCCGCGCCCGCGCGGGCGTCAGCGTGCGGACGGCTCGGCGCCGCGACGGGCGCGGGCCGTGAGGCGGCCCATGCGAGCGCGGGCCGACTCCAGCCGCTCGACGTCGTCGGCGGCCGGGCCGTCCTCCGCCGCGAGTTCGGTCCACAGGCCGATCAGGTCGCGGCCCAGCGCCAGCCCCCGCTCCGGGTCCCGCACGGCACGCCAGGCGGTGGCCGCGCTCTGGATGTTGCCGTAGGCCGCCTCCGCGTCGCGGGTGCGGAAGATGCGGACGAGGGCGAGGGAGAGGCGGAACGAGCGGACCGGGTCGCCGGCCAGGTAGGCGACGTACGCGGTCAGCTCGCGCAGCCGGAGGACCTCCGGGTGCTCCGGGCCCAGGGTCGTGGAAGCGTCGGCGATCGTGCGTTCCGCCAGGTCCGCCGCCACGTCCGTACGGCCCGACCTGACCGCCTCGCCGATGCGGGCGATCGGCTCCGTGAGGGGTGTGGTGACGGCGGGCGGACGGTCGTCGAGGACGGCCTCGGCGACGGCGTCGAAGCCGCGGGCGGGGGTCGGGGTGGGCCTGGGTTCGGGTTCCGGCTCGGCGGGGACGAACAGGGGCTGGAGCGCGGCCGGGGCTGCCTCACCCACGACACGCCCGGAAGGCTCGGGCTCGGGCTTGGCCTCGGGCTCATGCTTGGCCTCGGGCTCACGCTTGGCCTCGGGCTCACGCTTGGCCTCGGGCTCACGCTTGGCCTGCGGCGGCACCACGTCCATCAGCGGGGGCGGTCCGAACTCGCCGGTGGGGGCCGCCACCGTGCCGGGAGCCCGGTCGTGCAGGGCCTCCGACGGTTCCGGCACGGCCCGCAGCGAGAAGGTCGGAGCCTTCCCGCCCGGCTGCTGCGGCTCCGGAACCGCCCGCAGCGGGAAGGTCGGCACGGCGGCGTCCCGCACGGGGTCGGCGGCCACCCGCAGGCCGTGCTCGGGCGCGTCAGCCTCCGGCCGCTCCGGCTCCTTCGGTCCCTCCGGCCGCGTGCGCTGCTCCGGCGCGGGCTGTGGCTCCCCGCCCGGCCGCACCGCCGCGCCGCCCGGCGAGGGCATCCGCACCGGGTCTCCCGTGAAACCGCTGGAGCCGTCGGGGCCGACCTCCAGGTGGACGACGTAGCCGATGCGCTCGTCGTGGACCGTGGCCCGCACTGGATGCCCGGCGGCCAGGGCGAGGCGGTGGAGGTGGTTCAGCACCTCGTTCTGGATCTCCTCGCCGGCGGGCGCGGAGACCGGGACGCCGCCCACCGAGGCGGCGCCGGCACCCGAGACGCGGACGTCGATCGGCGGCGCCACGAGGGCCGCGGAGGGCGCCGCGGCGCGCTGGGTTTCCCGCTTCTTCTCGCGGCTGAGTCGAGTCATCGTTCCCTCACTCGGATGCGTCGGGAGTCGAGCGGACGGCGCGTTCGGGTTCCATGGTGCTCCCTCCCGCCGTCTGGCCCGCTTCCCCGGCGTCACGATCCGGTCGTGCGCGTGATGTCGAGTCTCTCCGGTCGCTGCCGGTTCTCGCGTCACCGCGGCGTCACAGACTCGTCCCAGGACCCGGGCCCGCCCCGGCGCTACGCCCCGCGCAATGCCCCGGCGCTACGCCGTGACGTCCTTCGCCGTGAACCGCGCCCACGCTGCCGAACCGAACACGGCCGCGTAGAGGGCCTGCAGGCCGAGGTTCTTGACCAGGTCGTCCCAGTAGACCGGATCGCGCATCAGATCGGCGAAAGACAGCCAGTAGTGGGAGAAGAAATACGGCTGCAGCGCGTGCAGTTGGGGGATCTGGTCGAGGATCTGCACGGTGATCAGCAGTCCCACCGTCGTCGCCATCGCCGCGATGCCGCTGTTGGTGAGCGTCGACACGAACAGGCCCAGGGCCGCCATGCCGACCAGGGACGCGGCGACGACCAGCGCGATGAGCAGGGCCCGGCCCAGGCCCTCGGCGAAGCCGATCCGCGTGCCGGAGATGGTCGTGAGGTCGCCGAGGGGGAAGAGGAGGGCGCCCACCGTCAGCGCGGACCCGGTGACCACGAGGGTGGCGGCCAGGCAGAACGAGAGCACGGTCGCGTACTTGGTGAGCAGCAGGCGGGTACGGCCGGCGGGGGCGACCAGGAGGTAGCGCAGGGTGCCCGCGTTCGCCTCGCCGGCGATCGCGTCGCCCGCGACGACGCCGATCGCCATCGGCAGGAAGAACGGGAGCGTCGCGGCCAGCGCGGTGAAGACCAGGAACAGTCCGTTGTTGGTGATCTGCGAGATGAACGCCGGGCCCTCGCCCCCGCCGCGCCCCACCGCCGAGCCGTCACTCGTCTCGATCTTCACCGCGATCCCCACCAGCACCGGCACGGCCGCCAGCACGCCCAGCAGGGCCAGCGTGCGCCAGCGCCGGAAGGTGGTGCGCAGTTCGCTGCGGAAGAGGCCGAGGGACCACAGCGGATTCGGGGTGCGCGTCCCGGTGACGCTCCCGGCCTCAGCCCGCGACATCGAACCCCTCCCCCGTCAGTGCCACGAACGCGTCCTCCAGCGAGGCCCGTTCGACGCCGAAGCCGCGGACCCGGACGCCGGCCGTCACCAGCGCGGCGTTGACCTCCGCGAGGTCGCGGTCCGGCGGCTCGGCGGTGACCCGGCCGTCGGCCACGACGACGTCGCCGGCGCCCTGCTCCTTCAGCACCCGGGCCGCGTCCTGCGGGTCGGGAGTGGTCACCACCAGGCGGCCGCGCGTCCCCGCCGCCAGGTCGGCCACCGCGCCCTGCGTGATCAGGCGGCCCTGCGCCATGACCGCGGCGTGCGTGCAGACCTGCTCGATCTCGTCGAGGAGGTGGGAGGAGAGGAAGACGGTGGTGCCGTCCGACGCCAGCTCCCTCACCAGGGAACGGATCTCCCGCATGCCCTGCGGGTCGAGGCCGTTGGTCGGCTCGTCCAGCACCAGCAGCCTGCGGGGGCGCAGCAGCGCGGCGGCGAGGCCGAGTCGCTGCTTCGTGCCCAGCGAGTACGCCCGGGCCTTCTTGCCGGCCGCCGCCGTCAGCCCCACCCGGTCCAGCGCCGCCGCGACGCGGGTGCGCCGGGTGCGCGGGTCGGCGGTCGGGTCGGCGGCGTCGTAGCGCAGCAGGTTGTCGCGGCCGGAGAGGAAGCCGTACAGGGCGGGGCCCTCGATGAGGGCGCCGACGTGCGGGAGCACGGTGCGCGCGGCGTGCGGCATGGGGCGTCCGAGGACGTGCGCCGTGCCCGACGTCGGCTCGATCAGGCCCATCAGCATGCGGATGGTGGTGGTCTTGCCGGAGCCGTTCGGACCGAGGAAGCCGAAGACGCTGCCCGCCGGGACGGTCAGGTCCAGGCCGTCGACGGCGAGCTGCCCGCCGCGGTAGCGCTTGGTGAGCGCGCGGGTGACGATGACGCCGTCGCCCGCGCCGGGCGCGTCCGGCTCAGCGGCGGACGTCTCCTCCATCGGCTCCCTCGATCCGTCGTGCCCGTGCGGTGGTTACTTCCCCTCGCCGGCGGCCTTCACCAGCGCGTCCTTGGTCACGGCACCGACGTAGACCTTGCCGTCGTCGGTGACCAGGGCGTTGATCAGGCGGGTCTTGAAGACGGTGCCCGAGCCGAAGCTGCCGGACACCTTGTCGCCCAGCGAGTCGAGGAAGCCCCCGAAGGCGCCGTCGGCGCCGGAGCCGGAGCCGGAGCCGGACGGGACGCCCTGGCCGCCGGTGTCGAAGACGGCGACGGAGTTCCAGCCCTCGCCGATGACGTTCGGCCCGTCGGAGCCCTGGCCGGGGCCCTTGCCGAGGCCCAGACCGAAGTCCTGGCCGAGGCCCTCGGTGTCCCCGTCGCCCTTCCGGTCGTGCCCGGTCGCACCGCCCTCGGTGACCTTCGCGCCCTTGGGAGGCGTGAAGTCGAACGTGGACGCCGCCGGCGCGGCGAAGCTGACCTGGGTGAAGCCGGCGTCGACCACCGCGGCGCCGCCGCTCGCGGGCGTCAGCGTGAACTTCAGCGGCATCCCGGTCTTCGCGTCCACAGCGACGGTGATCTGGCCGACGGTCGAGCCGGACTGCTTCGGCTTGACGACCAGGCGGTAGGCGTCCCGGCCGGCGACCTGCGCGGTGCCCTCGACGGTCACCGAGGTCGTGTCGTCGACGGCCTTCAGGGCTTCCTCGGTGAGGTCCTTCGGCGTGGCGGGCAGGTCTTCCGGCCGCTGCTCGCGGGCCGCGCCGCCGGAGCGGGAATCGGAGGCCGAGGAGCCTGCGCCGGAGTCCGTCGCGTGGTAGACCTCGTTCGACTTGCTGTCGTAGCCCCATACGTCCTTGCCGTTGCGGATGAGGCTGTACTCGGCCGCGTCCTCCAGCAGGGACAGCTTCTGCTTGTCGGGGCCGTCGGCCGCCACACGCAGGGTGTGGGTGCCGGAGACCAGTTCGGGGAGCTTGCTGGACGGGTCCGCGGAGGAACCGTCGCCGCCGGACCCGGAGGCGCCGGAGGCCAGCGAGCTCTCCAGCCCGCCGAAGTCGGGCAGCCCCAGATCGGTGCTGATCTTCACCGTGCCGGACAGCTGCTGGACGTCCGACTCGGCGATCTTCTCGATGAGCTGCTGCGCGCTGATCTTCGGCAGGTCGGGGTCCCCGGAGTCGGCGAGCGCGGGGACCAGCCCGATGGTCGCCGCCGCCACCCCCACGACCGCGACCGGAACGACATACCGCGCGGCCTTGCGCCGTCCCGCGCGCAGGTCGTCGGACTCCCCGGCGATCGTGCTGTCGTCGGATCCGTACGGTGCCATGTGTGCCTTACCTCCGTCGTCGGCGGCGGCTGCTCCACTCATGATTCACCCCGAGCCGCCATTCTCACCCGAATCGGTGAGGATTGGTGTTTTCCGTGGTCTCCATCTGACCAAACAGCCCGTCAGGAAGCGTCAGACCGCGGAGCCAACTCCGTGTACGTCTGGGGTATGACACGAGGGGGCGGCGCGTCCGCCTACCCGTAGGGGTGCGGCGCGGCGGAGTGACGTACGCCACTGCGCGAGCGGTCCGGCAAGGGGCAGGGTCGGGTTCGGGTTCGGGTCCGGCCGGGCCGGGGGGCGTCACCCGGCGCGGTGCACCACCGCGTCGCACAGCTGCACCAGCGCCGCCTTCGCGTCGCATTCCGGGAGCGGGGCGAGGGCCGCCCGGGCGTCCTCCGCGTACCGCACCGTGTCGCGCCGCGCCTGCTCCAGCGCGGGGTGCGCCCGCAGCTCCGCCAGCGCCCGGGCGTGGAGCGCGTCGTCGGTCAGGTCGGAGTCCAGCAGCTCGCACAGGGCGATGTCCTCGGCGAGCCCCAGCCGGGCCGCCCGCTCCCGCAGCCGCAGCACCGGCAGCGTCGGGACGCCCTCCCGCAGGTCCGTGCCCGGGGTCTTCCCGGACTCGTGCGAGTCGGAGGCGATGTCCAGCACGTCGTCGGCCAGCTGGAAGGCGACGCCGAGCCGCTCCCCGTACTGGGTGAGCACGTCGACGACCGTCTCGTCGGCGCCCGACATCATCGCGCCGAACCGGCAGGACACGGCCACCAGCGACCCCGTCTTGCCGCCCAGGACGTCGAGGTAGTGCTCGACCGGGTCCCGGCCGTCCTGCGGGCCCGCGGTCTCCAGGATCTGCCCGGTGACCAGCCGCTCGAACGCCTCGGCCTGCACCCGGACCGCCTCGGGCCCCAGGTCGGCCAGGATGTGCGAGGCGCGGGCGAACAGGAAGTCGCCGGTGAGGACCGCCACCGAGTTGCCCCAGCGCGTGTTCGCGCTGTCCACGCCGCGCCGCACCGCCGCCTCGTCCATGACGTCGTCGTGGTACAGGGTCGCGAGGTGGGTCAGCTCCACGACCACGGCCGAAGGCACGATCCCCGGCGCGTACGGGTCACCGAACCGGGCGGCGAGCATCACGAGAAGCGGACGGAACCGCTTTCCGCCCGCCCGCACCAGGTGCTGGGCGGCCTCCGTGATGAAGGGGACCTCGCTCTTGGTGGCTTCGAGCAGTCCCTCCTCGACAGCCGCCATTCCGGCCTGGACATCGGCTTCCAGAGCCTGGTCCCGCACGCTCAGCCCGAATGGCCCGACGACGGTCACGAGGGGTCTCCTGTCTGCTGGTGTCTGCTGGCGATTACACGGTTTGTCGATAGGTCGCTGCCCCCACTCAAGTCAGCGTATCCGGTCGGCTTTCGATCACCCATGCCGCCCACCCGTCCAGCACGGGCGGTATGGGATCACGGCCGGTATGTTTTCGATCACCAGATAAGACCAGACATTCATAGACTTACCCGATCAGTCGGCGGGGGGAGCGCGCACCAGAGGCCGGCGGCAGCGACTGCACAGAACCCCCTCTTTGACGTGGGCACGCAGGACGCTCCCGGCGGCACGGGAGGACGGCACCCGGACGACCCCCGACCGCACCCGACCGCACCCGACCGCACCCGCCGAGCCATCCATGGACCGCCCGCCGTCCATCCATGAAGTGCCCACCGAGCCGCCCACCGAGCGTCAACCCGGCGGCGCGACACCGCCCCGACCCACGGGCAGCCCATTGCAACCGAGTTGGCCTCATTGACCGTTTTGCCGCACTTGTGAATGCCCGTGAGTTGGCTCACGCCCCGCCCCGTGCCGCCGCCCGCGCGTCACCCCCTCACATCCCTTTACGCGCTACGCACTTGACCCTTGGCTGCTGCAAAGGATCAAGCACCCCATACCCCCCACATCAAGGTCAAAAAGCCCGGCATACGAAACCGCCACTTGTTCCGGACATGTGCTCTCGCATACGTTCCCGGCCTGTCGGGCGGACGCCGAATCCTGCCGCCGCCCGGGAACACCCATCGACGAACTCACGCACGGCAGGAGCGGGGGAACCAGGTAAGTCGCCGGACCGGGCACCGTCCCGGCCCGGCTGGGGGTGAAGTCGCGTCGCCGCAGGGCGAGGCGGCCGGGCATCTCCCGCCCGAACCCGACAGCTCACCTCGCAGGCGCCGGAGAGGAACCGTCATGTCTGCAGCCGCCCGGCACCCCCGCGTCAGAAATTCCCGTCTCGTCCGCAAACTCGCCGTCGCCGGCACAGGTCTCGCCGTGCTCGCCCTGCCGCTCGTCGGCGCGACCGAGGCGTCAGCGGCCACCTCGACCGCCGTCACCGCCGCCTCGCTCGGCTACCCCAACAACCTCGACGGCTGGATCCGGGCCTCCCTCAACGTGATGGCGCAGAAGGGCATCCCGGGCTCCTACGACGGCATCTACCGCAACGTCATGCGCGAGTCCTCGGGCAACCCGAACGCGATCAACAACTGGGACTCGAACGCCGCCGCCGGCACCCCCTCCAAGGGCCTGCTGCAGGTCATCGACCCGACGTTCGCCGCCTACCACGTGCCCGGCACGGCGTACGACCCCTACGACCCGGTCGCGAACATCACCGCCGCCTGCAACTACGCTGCCAAGCGCTACGGTTCGATCGACAACGTCTACGGCGCCTACTGAGCCGACACGGACTCGGCCCCGGAGAAGAGCCGCTCGAGGACGACGGCGATGCCGTCGTCCTCGTTCGACAGGGTGACCTCGTCGGCGACGGCGCGGAGTTCGGGGTGGGCGTTGGCCATGGCGACGCCGTGCGCGGCCCAGTCGAACATGGGGATGTCGTTGGGCATGTCCCCGAAGGCGATCGTCTGGTGCGCACCCAGGCCGAGGTGCTCGGCGGCCAGCGCGAGGCCGGTCGCCTTGGTGACCCCGCACGGCTGGAGCTCGACGGTGCCGGGTCCCGACATGGTGACCGTGGCGAGGGGACCGACCACCGCGCGCGCCGTCTCCGTCAACTCGTCGTCCGTGAGGTCGGGGTGACGCAGCAGCACCTTGCTGATCGGCGCGCTCCACAGATCGTCGCGGCGCCCGACCCGCACGGCGGGCAGGGTGGGGTGCGGCATGAGGTAGCCGGGCTCGATGAGCGTGAGTCCGTCGACGCCGTCCTGGTCGACGGCCGCGTACACCTCTCCGACCTCGGCCTCTATCTTCCCGAGCGCGGTCTCGGCCAGTTCCCGGTCCAGGGTGACGGACCACAGCAGGCGGTCCGCCGAGGCGTCGTAGACCTGTGCGCCCTGCGCGCACACCGCGAGCCCGCCGCCGCCCAGGGCGTCCAGCAGCGGCCGTACGCGCGGCGCCGGCCGGCCCGTGACGACGAGGTGCCGGGCGCCGGCCTCAGCCGCCCGCGCGAGCGCGGCGAGGGAACGGTCGGAGAGCGTGTCGTCGCTGCGGAGCAGGGTGCCGTCCAGGTCGGTGGCGACGAGTGCGTATGCGGTGGGTGCGGCCATGATCAGAGAATACGGACCGGGCGCCGCGCCGACTCACCGCGCCCGGACGACAGTTGCGGAACCCCCACACAGGGTCAATTCGAGCATGGCGAACTCTTCAGACACTGCCGGGGACAACTGCCCAGGACCGGCGACTCGGCCGTAACGTGTGGCGCGGCCACATGACGGTACGCGCGGCCACATGACGGCACGCGTCACATGGTGAGAGTGAGGCAGCACCCATGCCCCCCTTCGATGTCCCCGAGGGCGACCCCTTCGGCCCGCACAACCTTCCCTACGGTGTCTTCTCGCCCGAGGGATCCGCCGACCGGACCGTGGGTGTCCGCCTCGGCGACCACGTCCTCGACGCGGGCGCGGCGGCGGTGGCGCTCGGCTCCCCGTACGCCTCCCTGCTCGCGCGGCCCTCGCTGAACCCGCTCCTCGCCGCGGGCCGCACCGCCTGGTCGGACGTGCGCCGCGCGCTGACCGCGTGGGTGACCGTGCCGGCCCACCGGGAGACGGTCGAACGGTTCCTCCACCCGCTGTCCGCGGTGACCCTGCACCTCCCCTTCGAGGTCGCGGACTACGTCGACTTCTACGCCTCCGAGAACCACGCGCGGAACGTCGGGCGGATCTTCCGCCCCGACGCCGCCGACTCGCTGACCCCCAACTGGAAGCACCTGCCCATCGGTTACCACGGCCGGTCGGGCACGGTGGTCGTGTCCGGCACGGACGTCGTCCGCCCGTCGGGGCAGCGCAAGGCCCCGAGCGACGCGGAGCCCGTCTTCGGACCGTCCGTCCGGCTGGACATCGAGGCCGAGGTCGGCTTCGTGGTGGGCGTTCCGTCGCGGATGGGCCGGCCGGTGGCGCTCGGTGACTTCCGCGACCACGTCTTCGGGCTGTGCCTGCTCAACGACTGGTCGGCGCGCGACATCCAGGCCTGGGAGTACGTCCCCCTCGGCCCGTTCCTCGGCAAGTCCTTCGCCACCTCGGTGTCGGCGTGGATCACCCCGCTGGACGCGCTGGAGGAGGCCCGGGTGGCGCCGCCCGAGCGCACCCACCCGCTGCTGCCCTACCTGGACGACTCCGGCTCCGTGGACGAGCCGGGCGGCTACGACCTGCGGATCTCCGTCGCGATCAACGGTCACGTCGTCTCCGAGCCTCCCTTCTCCACCATGTACTGGACGGCCGCGCAGCAGCTGGCGCACATGACCGTCAACGGGGCCTCGCTGCGGACCGGCGACCTGTACGGCTCGGGCACGGTGAGCGGGACCGAGCCGGCGCAGCGCGGGTCCCTGCTGGAGCTGACCTGGAACGGGCGGGATCCGCTCGAACTCCTCGACGGCAAGCGCACGTTCCTGGAGGACGGGGACGTGGTGACGATGTCGGCGTGGGCGCCCGGACCGGGCGGGGTCCGCGTGGGCCTCGGCGAGGTGACGGGGAGGGTCGTGCCGCGGCAGTGATCCCCGACGGGGCCGGGGCGATGCCGTCCGGGGTGACGCGGCCAGGTGAGGCAGGCGGCCGGGCTGTGGTGACCGGGAGCGCGGTGGGGGCGGATCTGTGACAGTGGCGGCACGTGACGTAGTCGTCCGTTTCCGTCTCCTGACTCCCGCGTCCGCCGCCGTCATACTGGCGGCTGGCGCGTCGTCCTTCGGGTCTCTACGCCGACACCACCGCACCTCTCCTCCGACCAGCAACCGGAGTCACTGGCATGACCGTCTGTCTGCTCCTGCTGAGCGTCGTCGCCGTGACGGCCGCCGTACCGGTGCCGCGTGCGCTGGTGCGGGCCGGATGGCCCGACCGGGAGCCGGTGGTCGCGCTGTGGGTGTGGCAGTGCCTGGTGGCCACGGTCCTGCTGTGCTGCCTGACCGCCCTGCTGCTGGGCGCCGCCGCCGTCTTCGGCACCGTGCGCGCCCAGCTCTTCGCGCCCGCGCCGGCCGCGGTCACCGCCGCGTACAACCTGTCCGCCGCCCCGCTCTGGGCCGCCGCCCTGACCCTGCTGCTGGCGTGCGGCGCGGCCTGGACGACCGCGATGCTCGCCCGTGAGCTCGTCGAGGCGCGCCGGCGCCGCGGCCGGGCCCGTGCGCACCTGCGGGAACGCGCCCCCGAACTGCCCGCCGGGCTGGGGAAAGCGGCACGCGGGCCGCTGCTGGTGCTGGAGGACGAGTACCCGGACGCCTGGTGGATGCCGGGCAGCCCGCCCCAGCTGATCGTCACCACCGGCGCGCTGCACCGGCTCACCGACCACCAGCTCAACGCCGTCCTCACCCACGAGCGCGGTCACGCGCGCGCCCGCCACGACTGGCTGCTGCACCTGTCGACGGCGCTGGCCACCGGGTTCCCGCGGGTGCCGTTGTTCGCCCACTTCTGCGACCAGACCCACCGGCTGGTGGAGCTGGCCGCCGACGACACCGCCTCCCGCCGGTGGGGCCACCTGACGACCGCGCTGGCGCTGATCGAGCTGAACCAGCACCGCGGTGTCCTGTCCTGCGCCTCCAGCCACCGCCTCCTCGGCGAGCGCGTCGACCGGCTCCTCGAGCCGCCGCCCCGGCTGGGCCGCCGGGACCGGGCGCTCACCACGACGGCGGCGGCGCTGGTGCCGCTGCTGCCGCTGCTGATCGCGTTCGCCCCGGGCCTCACGGCACTGAACTGACCGCCCCGGAGCGCCGCGCCCTCCTCACGCCCGGTCGTCCGGTCGTCCGGTCGTCCGGTCGTCCGGGATCCCTACATCCAGTCGTCCGGCTCCGGCTCCGCGTCCATCTCCGGCCAGTCGTGCCCGTCACCGGGGTCGCCGCTGCCGGGACCTGCGATGCCCGGGGCGCCGCTGCCGGGCTCCCCGTCCGTCGCCGGAGCCGTGCCGGGTGCCCCGCTCAGCGAGGCCAGCACCGCGAGGACGCCCTCCCCGTACGTCACCAGCTTCTTCTCGCCGACCCCGCTGACGCCGCCGAGCTGCGCGATGGACGTGGGCCAGGCCATGGCGATCTCCCGCAGCGTGGCGTCGTGGAAGATGACGTACGCCGGGACGCCCTGTTCGCGGGCCTGTTCGGCGCGCCAGGCGCGCAACGCCTCGAAGGCGGGCTGCAGTTCAGCGGGCAGCTCGGCCGCCGCGGCCCTGGGCCCCCGCTCGCCCCGGCCGGAGCCCGCACCCGCCGAGGCGGACCGCGAGGTCACCGGCTTCTTCGGCTCCTTGCGCAGCGGCACCTCCCGCTCGCGCCGCAGCACCGAACCGCTGGCCTCCGTCAGCACCAGCGTGCCGTACTCGCCCTCGACCGCGAGGAGTCCCTGCGCCAGCAACTGCCGTACGACGCCGCGCCATTCGCCCTCGGTGAGCTCCTCGCCGATGCCGAAGACGGACAGCTGGTCGTGGTCGAACTGGATCACCTTCGCCGTGCGCCGGCCCAGCAGGATGTCGACGATCTGCACCGCGCCGAACTTCTGACCGCGCTCCCGCTGCAGCCGCACCACCGTCGACAGCACCTTCTGGGCCGCGACCGTGCCGTCCCAGGTCTCGGGCGGCGTGAGGCAGGTGTCGCAGTTGCCGCAGCCCGCCGGGTTTGGGTCCTGCCCGAAGTAGGCGAGCAGCTGGCCGCGGCGGCACCGGGCCGTCTCGCACAGCGCCAGCATGGAGTCGAGGTGGGCGGCGGCGCGGCGGCGGAACGCCTCGTCGCCCTCGCCGGACTGGATCAGCTTGCGCTGCTGGATGACGTCGTTGAGGCCGTACGCCATCCATGCCGTGGACGGCAGTCCGTCGCGGCCCGCGCGGCCCGTCTCCTGGTAGTAGCCCTCCACGGACTTGGGCAGGTCGAGGTGGGCGACGAAGCGGACGTCGGGCTTGTCGATGCCCATGCCGAAGGCGATGGTCGCCGCCACGACCAGGCCGTCCTCGCGCAGGAACCGGGACTGGTGCGCCGCGCGCGTGCCCGCGTCCAGGCCCGCGTGGTACGGCACGGCCTCGATGCCGTTGCGGGAGAGGAACTCGGCCGTCTTCTCGACCGAGTTGCGCGACAGGCAGTACACGATGCCCGCGTCCCCCGCGTGTTCCTCGCGCAGGAAGCTCAGCAGCTGCTTCTTGGGGTCGGCCTTGGGGACGATCCGGTACTGGATGTTGGGCCGGTCGAAGCTCGCCACGAAGTGCCGGGCGTCCGGCATGTTCAGCCGCTGCGTGATCTCCTGGTGCGTCGCGTCCGTGGCGGTCGCCGTCAGCGCGATCCGCGGGACGTCCGGCCAGCGCTCACCGAGCAGGGAGAGCGCGAGGTAGTCGGGCCGGAAGTCGTGGCCCCACTGGGACACGCAGTGCGCCTCGTCGATCGCGAAGACCGCGATCTTGCCGCGGGAGAGCAGGTCCAGCGTCGCGTCCAGCCGCAGCCGCTCCGGCGCCAGGTACAGCAGGTCCAGCTCCCCGGCGAGGAACTCCGCCTCGACCACCCGGCGCTCGTCGAAGTCCTGCGTGGAGTTCATGAACCCGGCGCGCACGCCCAGCGCCCGCAGCGCGTCCACCTGGTCCTGCATCAGCGCGATCAGCGGCGAGACCACCACGCCCGTGCCCGGTCTGACCAGGGACGGGATCTGGTAGCACAGCGACTTGCCGCCGCCGGTCGGCATGAGGACCACCGCGTCGCCGCCGGCCACCACGTGCTCGATGACCGCTTCCTGCTCGCCGCGGAAGGCCTCGTATCCGAAGACCCGGCGCAGCGTGGCCAGCGCCTCGCTGTCGGTCGTCCCCGGGTCCGTCATCACTGGCATCTCGCTGATCCCGCCCGTCCCGCCCATTGCCCGATCCCCCGCCCGTGGTCACTCGACCACTGCCTCCACGATAGGGCTCCGCACCGACAGGCCCCGAGTTGTCCACAGGCTTGTGGAAGTGCCGCGCGATGCCGTCGAGTGTCTGCCGCGCCGTCGTGGCCGGTCGCGCGGTTCCCCGCGCCCCTCGACTTGAGTTTTAACCCATCAAGATCGTTTCTTGCTGAGGGTGGCCGTTTGCCGGACAGCAAGGCGGCCTCTGCTTGATCATGTGTTTCCGCCAAGAGACACGTCGATCAACCAAAGGCCGTGATGGACA
>NZ_JBVIIE010000098.1:0-18764 GCF_055569945.1 Streptomyces sp. NPDC031340 | reverse complement strand
GCGATCGTCACCTGGATCGAACGGACCTACCACCGGCGCCGACGGCAACGACGCCTGGGCCGATTGACCCCCGTCGAGTACGAGACCATCATGACTCCACCCGCAGCTCTGGCTGCATAAAACCCGCTGTCACCCGATCATGCAGCAGGCCCTGGGCAGGGGGCCGCCGGTAGCGAGGGTCGGGGGAGGGCCCGGAGAAGTCTCTGTCCCGTGGCGTTATATAGCTTCGTCGGGCCTGGTCCGAGCTGTACGGCCCCGTCCCCCGTAGGCTGACTACTTGTTCGAGCCTGGGGCAGTCTCGGGCGTCAGATGAGCGCAGCAGGCGGGGGAGTACGCGATGCACGGCACCGAGGGCACCGGGGCGGCGGACGTTCAGATCGGGCTCGACTCGGCAACTGGCCTCGACGATCAGTTGGCGCTGATCGGGTGGCTCCGCGGTGAGCGCCGCCTCCAGGGACGTGTGCATGTGGTGCCCGCCCCACCGGCGGAGAATGAGCTCGGGGCTGGTCTCGAACTGCTGACGGTGTCCCTCGGTTCCAGCGGTATCGCCACCGTCCTGGCCGGTTCCCTCGCCACCTGGCTGCAGAACCGCCGTACCCCGACCAAGATCCGCATCTCCATCGCCCGGGCTGACCGCACCCTGGAACTCGAGACCAGTGACGCCGCTTGTGCCTGGCTTGCAGTAACGCTGCGATAGCCGGGGTCGTCATGCACGGCGTCCATGCCAGGGTGCGTCGGCTCCGGGCTGCATGACATGCCCCCTGGCCCGGGCGTCATCAAACGGGGGTTCGATTCAGGGGGTTCGGAAAGATATCAGAAGCGGCCGCATACCCGTGTACGCCTCCCGCTACTGCGGTTGAGGCGGCATCGTTAGGCAGCGCACCGTGACGTGCGGTAGGTGTCGAGGCGGCTCGGGCATGAGGGTGGAGGGGGACTGGTGAGTGACCGTAGTTCTATCGAGTGGACCGAGGCGACCTGGAATCCGACGACGGGCTGCGATCGGGTGTCGGCCGGGTGCGACAACTGCTACGCGCTCACGCTCGCCAAGCGGTTGAAGGCGATGGGGTCGGCGAAGTATCAGAACGACGGGGATCCTCGTACCTCCGGTCCGGGTTTCGGGCTGACTGTGCATCCGCAGGCGCTGCAGGTGCCGCTGGGCTGGCGCACCCCGCGCACGGTGTTCGTGAACTCCATGAGCGATCTCTTCCACGCCCGGGTCCCGCTGGATTACGTACAGCGCGTGTTCGATGTGATGGCGTCGACGCCGCAGCACACCTATCAGGTTCTGACCAAGCGGGCGCGGCGGCTACGGCAGGTTGCGGAACGCCTGCAGTGGCCGGGGAATCTGTGGATGGGCGTGTCGGTGGAGAGCGCGAAGGAACTGCCGCGTGTGGACGATCTACGGCTGGTGCCGGCGGCGGTGCGGTTCCTGTCGTGTGAGCCGTTGCTCGGCCCGCTCACGGGTTTGGAGCTGGACGGCATCGACTGGGTGATCGTCGGCGGGGAGTCCGGTCCGGGAGCCCGGCCGATGGACCTGTTCTGGGCGGGCGCCATCGTCGAGCAGTGCAGGCAGTCCGGGACGGCGCCGTTCGTCAAGCAGCTCGGCTCGTGCTGGAACAAGACCCATCACAAGGACATCGCACACTTCCCCGCCGGCCTACGGGTGCGGGAGTATCCGCAAGCCCGGGACCGCGCCCCGGCCTGAACAGCGTGACGTCAGGCAGCAGCAGGCAGGCTCACCTGACTCTTGCTGGTGAGCTTGCCCGACGACAGGATCACCACGGAGCCGTCCTGACGCATCTGCCGCACCGCCTTCAAAGCGTGCGTCGGCATCCAGCGGGAGGTCTCAGTCAGCAGCCACTGCCCGACCGCCTCCACCGTGGCGGGACCGGACGCCAGCCGTTGCGCCACCAGCTCCAGCAGTTCCGGGTCGCACGTCTCGAACGCCTGGAAGAGATCGAGCTGCCCGACAGGTTGGGCGCCGCGGGTGCGGGGGTCCTGGAAGCTTTCGCCGTCGCGGTCGTCGACCTTCCACATCGCTTCCTTCATCGCCTTCAGGCCCGTGTCGCTGCCGGTGCCGAACACCAGATACAGGGGCTGCCCGGTGCGCGGCACCAGCCGGAACTGCAACTGGTAGTCGAAGCCTGCTCGCCGCAACGCGCTGCGGTAGGTGCCCAGCCACGCCCGCCATCGTTCATCGGGCCGGGCCTCGTCCGCGGCCGGCGCCCAGTGCTGACGGCCGCCGAACACCGTATCGAGGACATCGGCGTTCAGCTCTTCCCGGCGGCTGAACCAGTTGGGCCCGAAGGTGGTGATCACTTCGCTGGAACGGTTGCGGGCGATCCTGCGCGTCACCTCCAGTGGCACGTTCACGCTGCCCCAGCTGTCGAAGATCCCGAGAATGGGATGGCCCCACGCATGCAACTCGGTCAGCACCGCGATGCTGTCCCGTCCCGCCTCCCCACGACGGACCTCTACTCGCACCGGAAGCTGTGACAGGTTGCCGAACCGGCCGGTCAGTTCGGCAACGAGGTGTTCGTGGCGGGCCCGGTCCTTCTCGATGAAGACCAGGTGGACCCGCTGGGGAGTGAGGTTCATCCGGTCAACGGCGGTGTGGTTCAGCAGTCGGTCCAGGATGAACACCGCGGAACCGGGCTCTCCGCCCTCGTACCGGCCCGGTCCGGCGAAGGCGTCCAGCAGTGTCACCCGGGGCCGGCTGTATCCGGTGCGCTGCGACGTCTGCAGCAGGATCGGCCACCACGCATCGAGATATCGCTGGTAAAGGCGATGCTTGGCTGCCGTAGCAGGCTCCAGCGGCCACAGAACACCCATGCCGGCCCCCTCGGTCAACAGAATGTGCACCGATTGTCCGCTGAGCACCCGTCAGGCACCAGAGTGCCTTTCCGCCCGCGCCGAGACCCATCACGGCAACGAGCGAGGACGCCCACGCTTCCAAGTGCTCCGAGGCGTACGCCGCCCTGACCTCGGCTCGGCGACCTGTCGCCTCGGCCACCAATCAGCGCTGAGCTGAGCCGCTCCATGCACGGTGTGGAGGGTGCCCGCGGTGGATCGGCCAGAGAAGCCCAGTTGAAGGCGGTGCGCTGGGCGCTCACCAGGGCGTCGTCGTCGATGGGGGAGCAGACCGGGCCCCTGCCCGTCGTCGGCGACGGGGCGGGCCGACGGCGGCCGTGGGTTGGCCAATGGGGGAGATAGCACCGCAGGCTGGCGTCATGGGGAGGCGGGGCGGGTGCGCTGAAGGAAGTGACACCACGGGCAACGGACGGAGTAGGCATCAGCCTCAGAGCGGCGGCGATGTGCACAGACGCCCGCCGAAGGTGCAAAAGTGCCGGGTGAACTCCTACGGCAGGGTGTACATGAACTCCTTGCCGCCCCGCTCCGGGCCGGGTGCGCGGTTGCGGCTCAAGGCTCCCGCTTGGACAAGGCGTTTAAGCCGGTTGTTGGCGTTGGTGACGGAAATGCCGAGTGCTTCGGCCAGTTCCTGGGCACGGAAGGTGCCGAGGCGGCGGGCCTGGGCGTAGGTGTCCGGCATGACAGTGGTGTCGCCCAGCAATGTGTGGTCCTCGCCCTGCACGGCGAACTGCTTGCGACGCTCGAGGCAGACGGCGACGGACTCACGGGTCTCCTCGTTCAGCCCGATCAGCCGGACGGCGGCAGCCTGCACGTCGCCAGCCGCCAGTGACACGTAGAGCTTGCCGAGGAACTCGTCCACGAAACTGTGGGTCATGGCTTCGGTGCCGGTGAAGTCGATTTCCAGCACGGGGGCCGGACCGGCCGAATTGAGCGCGGTCTCCAGCTCACTACGCTTGTGAGCCCCCGTGCCGCGGGTGGACAGGAACGTACCCGGTTTACTGACGGGGAAGGTGAGCATTTGCTTTTTCGCCTTCATTGAACGCATTGAAGCACAGTGCGGTTAACCGGGGAACGAGACTCTCAGCCAGGCCCAGGTGCCCGCCACTTGGGTTCTCCGGACAAGGACTCCGCCGGCGGACCGTCACACGAGACCGGGCTGGAGACCCTTCAGCGCTCTGCGGCTTGGACTTCCCGCGGCCTGACAGCGGCCTGCTGGGGTTCCTGCGGCCTGTCGGCGAGCTTGAGCCAGACCACTCCGACGATGATCACCCCGAGCCACAGGGTCTGGACGGGGGTGAGGGTCTCGTCGAAGAAGGCCGGGCCGAGCAGTGCCGCGCCGGCTGCTCCGATTCCCGCCCAGACTGCGTAGCCGATACCGACGTCGATGGTGCGCAGTGCGACGCTCAGGGCCCAGAGGGTCAGGAGGAAGAAGACGACGGCGACCAGTGACCACGACAGGCGGGTGAAGCCGTGGCTGCCGCCGACGGAGAGCGCGTAGCCGACTTCGAATCCTCCGGCGAGGAGGAGCATGAGCCAGGAGTTGGCGGAGGAGCGCTCGGTGCGGGACATGTACCGGGGTCCTTTCGGGGGATGCGGATCAGGTGTGGGCGGGATCTCTAGGCGGCACCGCTGAGCTGGAGACCGACGACTCCCGCGATGATGACGGCGACGCCGAGGGCCTTGCGCCAGTTCAGGCGCTGGCCGAAGAGCAGCACTCCGAGAACGGTGATGCCGACGCCGGCGATGGACGTCCAGATGGCGTAGCCGACGCCGACGTCGAAGGTCAGCAGTGCCCTGCTGAGGAAGTAGGTCCCGAGCGCACCGCTGATCAGGGTGACGGCTGTCCACCGGCGGTTCTTGAAGCCTTCGGCCTTGCCGGCCGCGATGGCGACGACGATCTCGAAGATGTCCGCGATGGCGAGGTAGAGCCACTGCATGGCGGTCCTTTCGTCCGGTGGGGGGCCGGCCTGGTCAGGGGCCGGGCCGCCGTGGGGCGGCGGTGGCCCGTGGCGGCGGCAGGAACAGCGGCCAGGCCGCACTTCCCCCCACAGAATTTGCTTGTACGTGCATGCTAATCACGCCAATAAGGCTGCGTCGCGAGCCTTCGCGAAGGCAGATAAAGCTTGCATGAACATGTATCTTGCTGTCAATCTCGCTGGGGAGAGCGCCGGGAGTGACCGGCGCGGGCTGGGGGACACGCCCTGCGCGCCAGCCGGCACGGCCGGGTCGGGTCGCGGGTCCGTGCTGTCCGGGGTGGCGGCAGGGGGTGTCTGCCGCTGGTTGTCCGGGTGCGTGTGAGGGGGATGCCGTCGTCGTGGTGCCGCTGCCGCTGCCGCTGCCGCTGCCGCTGCCGTTGCCGTTGGTGTCGGCGGGCCCGTGCGGGTGGTGCCGGACGGGCCCGAGTGGCTTCAGCCGGCTGTGCCGGCGTAGCGCGGTTGCGGTTGCTCCGGTGTGAAGGAGGGGATGGTCTTGCTGCTGTGCGCGTAGCGGCGGAAGCCGGATACGAGTTCGGCCTGACGCAGCGCGCCGCGGTGCAGGACCAGGCCGTGGACGGTGGTGCCGCCGTCGCGCCAGCAGACCAGGGGCAGGCTGTAGGAGTCTCCCTCGGGGGTGCCGAACAGGGCGATGTGGCCGTCGGCCGCCAGCAGGCTCATGACGCGCCGCTGCCGGGTGCCGTGTCGAACAGCCGCCCGTAGCCGGTGATCCGGGTTGCGGTCTCGCTCGCGCCGGCCAGGTGCAGGGCGTGCCAGAACAGCACCTGGTTGGCGGTCAGGACGGCGAAGCCCAGCTCCTTTTCGAGGGCGTTGATGACGCCGACCGCGCGGATGCCGTTGCCGGCGACCAGGACGGCGTCGGGCCGGTGGCCGGCGACGGTGGTGCGGATCCAGTCGGACAGGGCCTCGGGCGTGATCAGCTTCTGGTTGCTGGGCAGGCCGCACGGGCCGTGGTGGACGACGGTGAAGCCCTGCTCGGTGAAGTAGCCGGCGCCGAGCCGGGAGAGCCGGTCGTCGAACCACGGCGGGTTGACGATCGCCACCTTGCGGGCGCCGAGCGCGGTGAGGCCGGTGACGGCGGCCGCGGTGGTGCCGGTGAGCGGGATGCCCCGGGTACGGGTGGCCAGCCGGCCGAACAGTTCCTTCTCGCCGCTCGCGCCGAGTACGTAGGCGGAGCTGGTGAAGCCGAGCGCGATCACGTCGAGGGGGGAGGCGGCGAGCAGTTCCACCGCGTCGTCGATGTGCGGCGGTTCCACGAAGGCGCGCACGGGGTCGTGCGGGATCTTCGGGTCCATCTCGCCGCCGGGCCGCATGGCCGCGAAGTGCACGCGTGAGCCGTGGACGAAGACGTCGTCGGGGGCGATCGCCTGGAACTCCGACTCCGGGCCGACGTCCGCGTGCGGTACAACCACGCCGATCCGTGCCCGGGCTTCCCAGCCGTCCTTCTCGGCCTGGATGTTGCTCATGATGGTCGGCTCCTCTCGGGGTCAGGCCGTCGCCTCGGCGGCCAGCGAGCCGCCGCGGACCGTGCCGCTGCCGTCCAGGAAGCGGGGGTGCTTGCGGCGCATCTGGGACATGACGAACTCGTAGGGCACGTCGTCGAAGCCGCCGTGGTCGGCGACGAACTCCATGTTCTTCTTGCCCTGGTCGTCGAAGGGGTGGTGCACGCTGTCGGCGGTGCCGTCGAACTCCAGCGGTGTCATCCCGTACAGGCGGCACAGGATCTTGTTGAAGACCGGGGTGGCCTTCACCCATCTTCCGTTCAGATAGACGGAGTTGAGGCCGTGGAAGAAGACGTCTCCGCCGATGTGGGCGCGCAGCCGGTCGGAGGCGAGGTGGTTGCGCACGTCGCCGTAGTGCAGACGGGCAGGGATGCCCACGGCCCGGCAGGCCGCCGCGTAAAGTACGGACTTGTGCAGGCAGAAGCCCTTCCTGGTGGTCGCGTTGTGGCTGGCCCGCAGTCCCCGGGGGGACAGATCGGCCCCGTACACCTCGTAGAAGACGTCGTCGCGGACCGCGTAGTACAGCTCGACGGCGAGGCGGCGTTTGTCGGCGGCCCGGTCGGCGACCGCGTGGTCGACGAAGGCCTGGACGGCGTCGGTGTCGTGGTCCAGGAATTCGGAGGGCGCGGTGAGCCGGACGTGCTCGGCGCTCGTGATGGCGTTCATGGTCACCCTTTCGTCGGCGCCGTCCGCTCACAGGCCCAGCAGGGCGGCGATGCGGTTGCGCTGGATCTCGCTGGTGCCGGAGTAGATGGTTCCGCCGACGGCGTCGCGCTCGATGCCGGTGCCGGTCAGATTGCCCTGGCCGCCGAAGATCTGCACCGCGTCCAGAGCGGTGGTCTTGTTGGCCTCGCTGACCACCGTCTTGGTCGCGGCGATGTCGATCGCCGCGTCCTGGCCGGCCTCGACCTTGGCGCCGGTGTCGGTGAGCCACTTGCGCGAGGTCTCCACCGCGATCTTCATGTCCGCGATCCGGTGCGAGACGCCCTGGAACCGGCCGATCGGCCGGCCGAACTGGCGGCGCGTCCTGGCGTGGCGGATCACCCGCTCCAGGCGGTGGCTCATCTCGCCGAGCGTGAGGGAGAAGGAGAACAGGATCTCCCGCTTCATCACGTGGTCGAGAATCAGGAAGCCGGCGCCCTCCTGGCCGATGCGGCGGGCGGCGGGCACCCGCAGACCCTCGAACGTCACCTCGCTCAGCGGGGAGGTGCGCAGTCCCATCTTGGCCAGCGGTTCACCGATCCGCAGGCCGGGGGTGCCGCGTTCGACGAGTAAGACGCTCAGGCCGAAGGGGCCGGGGTCGCCGGTGCGCACGTACAGGAGGAACAGGTCGGCGATCGGCGCGTTGGTGATGAACGTCTTGCCGCCGTCGATGACGTAGTCGTCGCCGTCCCGCCGCGCGGTGGTGGTGATGTTCATGGCGTCCGAGCCGTTTTCCGGCTCGGTGATGGCATGCGCGGTGATCAGCTCGCCGGAGATGATCCGCGGCAGGAAGCGGGACTTGAGCTCCTCGCCGCCGAACGCCTGGAGCGGCACGCCGACGCTGACGATCTGGGTGGAGGCGCTGAAGCCGAGGCCTGCGTCCCGGCAGGTGTGGCCGAGTCCCTCCAGGGCGCGCATCGTCTCGGTCAGGGTGCCGCCGCGGCCACCGTAACGTGTCTCGAAGGGGACCGCCAGGATTCCCGAGCGCCGGATCGTCTTCCACTTGTCCCAGGGGAATTCGGCGCGGGCGTCGAACTCTTCGACGTCACGGTTGAGTTCCTCGGCCCGGGGGGGGGCGGCGAGTTCATACGGGTCGGGGCCGGGGTCGGGGGTCTGCGGAGCGGACTGCGCGAATGCGGATGTCATGACTGTGTCGGCCTTCCGGTACGTGGTGAGTGAGGGGCCGGGGCCTGTAGGCGGGCCCCGGAACACGGGACTCAGTACTGGGAAAAGCCGTCGGGGGACAGGGTGTGCTTCTCGTCGCCGCGCAGGGCGGGGCTGAAGACGGATATCAGTCTCAGGTCCTCGTAGTCGGACGCCACGAGGTGGTGCGCGTCATTCTTGTCGAGGGCGTAGATGGTGCCTTCCGTTATCTTGAAGCGCGTCCCGTCCGTGGTGACGACCTCGCCGGAACCGCTGATGCAGTAGCAGGCCTCCGACCTCCTGGACGTTGGTGCGCACACCGCGGACCTTGACCTGGAAGTCGGTCCGCCCGTCGAGCCAGTGCAGGCCCTCGGCGTCCCGGGAGACGACGTCGCCGGTGCGGTAGAACACCTCGGGTCCGCCGTCGGGCGCGGGGACGAACACCCCTTCGTTGCGCTCCCGTTGCAGGTAACCCGCGGTCTGGAACGGGGTCGACACGAAGAGTTCACCCGTGCCGGGCCCGTCGAGGACCTTCCCCTCGCCGTCGAGGAGCAGGGCCCGTACGCCGGGCAGCGGCCGGCCGATCGCGGTCTTGTCCGCCGCTGCGGCGGGGTCGACCTCGTGCAGGAAGCTGTCGTTGGTCTCGGTGCAGCCGAAGACGTTGTGGAAGCGGGCGCCGGGGAAGGCCGCGCCGAGCCGGGCCAGCAGCGGACGGGGCATCGCGTCCCCGGTGAAGATCACCGTGCGGACGTGCGGGTGCCGGGCGTTGTCCTGGGTGAGCAGCCGGTACAGCATGGGGACGCCCTGCACGAAGGTGACCTTGTGCTGCGCGAGCAGGTCTTTCAGGTGGCGGGCGTCGGTGCTGGAGTCCTGCTCGACGAGCACGACCGTGGCGCCGAGCAGGAGCCCCGTCCAGACGTCGAGCAGCGAGAGGTCGAAGTTGAGCGGGGCGTGACTGAGCAGTGTGTCCCGCTCGGTGAGCCGGAAGCGTTCGGCGGCCCATGCGGCGAACCGGTCGAAGGCGCCGGCCGCGATGGGCACGGTCTTGGGCGTTCCGGTGGATCCGGAGGTGGTGAGCAGCAGGCGGGCGGCGGCGGGGTCCACGGCGTCGAATCCGCGGGCGGCCGCCTCGTCCTGCGGGACGTCGTCGTGGTGCAGCCCGCCTTGGTCGTCGACGGTGAGGACCACGGAGCACCGGGCCTGCGCGGTGAGCGTTTCCAGCACCGCGGCGCCCAGCCCGGGCGAAGGGGCGAGGACGGCGTACCCCGCCCGGAAGGCCCCGATGAGCAGGGCGATCGTCTCCGGCGTCTTGTGTGCCGGTACGCACAGCGGGCGGCTGCGGTCGAGGTCCAGGCGGTCCAGCGCGGCGGCCAGTTCCCCGGCGAGGCCGGCGAGCCGGCGATACGTGGTGCGCCGCCCGCCCCACACCAGGGCCACACCCTCGGGCCGGTGCCGGGCGTGCGCGGCCAGCGCGTCACACAGACGTGAGGATGGCATGGGTCCCCCCTTGTTCATCCCGGATACGACGGGAACAGCGATCTGCGGCCCCAAGGGGGGTGACGGCACATGAGGTGCGTCGGAAAGCCGTGTCCGGAGCCCGGGGCACACCGGATCGAGCCGGCTCCGTTTACGCCCCCCGTAGTCGTTCGGTCATTCACCGTAGTGGGAATGTATGCAGAGTCAAGCATGTACCGTCTGTGACGGGTGTGAGAGAGAGTTCACTTCCCCCCGGTGTGACGGAATTGCTTCATCGGCTGTTCACTCGAAGGCGTGAGGGACGTACGGCCGAGGCATCGCAGGCGCACGGGGCGCTTCGCCTAAGGAGCCGGGCGTCTGCCGCCGTCCGCCGCGCCGGAGCCGGGAAACGCCGAGAGCCGCCCGGGGAACCGGGCGGCTCTCGTTCGGCCCCTTGTCGGGGCCGGGCTCGCGGATGTTGAAGAAAGCGCAGGTCAGACGCCGCTGCGCAGCGCCTGGACGGTACGGGCGAGCTCGGGGACGGCTCCCGCGGTGTTCAGTGCCGCGCTCAGCACCTCGCCGTAGGTGCCGCGGGCGACGGCGTAGCGCTGCCGGCCCTCGTCGGTGATCACTGCGTACACGCCGCGTTTGTCGTCGGGGCACAGGTCCCGGAAGGCGAATCCGGCCGTGTCCAGGCGGCCGACCAGGCGTGTCACCGAACTCTGGCCGAGACCCACCTTGTCCGCAAGGTCCTGCATGCGCAACTCGCCCTCGGCGGCCTGGACCAGGCATTCCAGGGCGCGAAATTCGGACAGGCCGATGCCGTGCTTGCGCTGCAGCACCTGGGTGAGCTGGCGTTCCACATGTGCATGCAAGGTGAGCACCTTGTTCCACATGGCTTGATCGGAGGACGCGGCGGGCGCCTGAGGGATGACTGTCATCTGGGGTACTGGCTCCTCCCGGGCGGCGTTGACAACAAGATACATGTTCATGCAATCTTCTGCTCCGGTCCCTCGATCTCGCAAGGAGGTGTCCGCAGGGCAATCATTTGTAAGTACAAGCAAGCGGAGAAGGGGTGTCTCCGCGCCGGAGGACGCGGCGCGCATCCCTCAGGCGGTCCCCTCCGCCGGGGCAGCGCCCGCCGGCCCGGCCGCCCCCGCCCTCCGGGACCAGGCACGCGCCGGGCACCCGCACCGCCGAGGCCCGCACCGGAAGACCGCCTCGGCCGGCCGCCCCGCTCCGACCCGATCCCAGGCGGCGCCCTTCCGCTCCGCCCGACCACCCTCTGACAGGAGCGCAGCCATGACACCCGCCGAGAGCCGGCTGGCCGAACACGTCCAAGAGGCGGTGCGGATCAGCACAGAGCACGTCGCCGCAGGCGGCATCCCCTTCTCCGGGATCGTCGTCAACCACGGGCAGATCCTGGCCACCGGATTCAACCGGGTGCGCGAGGACGACGACCCCACCGCCCACGCCGAGGTCGTCGCGCTGCGCAACGCCACAGCCGAATAAGGGGTGTGGGCGACCGCCGGAGCCACACTGATCGCCTCCGGCGAGCCGTGCGCCCTGTGCTACATGGCGTCGCTGTACTTCAACGTCAGCCACATCGTCTACGCCGTCGACCGCAAGACGGCGGCACAGTACGGCTTCGACTACTCGGGCTCGTACTCGATCTTCGCGAAGGACCCGGCCGACTGGCCGGTGAAGGTGACGCACCTGCAGGTGCCGGACGCGACCAAGCCGTTCGAGGAGTACCTCATGAGCAAGGGGAAGCTGCGATGAACGACGCGACCGACGACCGGGTGAGCATCAAGGTCTGGTCGGACTACGTCTGCCCGTACTGCATGCTCGCCGAGGGACCCCTGCACGAGGCCACGCACGACCTCGACGTCGACATCGAGTGGATGCCGTTCGAACTGCGGCCCTACCCGAAGCCGACACTGCGCCCCGAGGACGACTACCTGCCCTCGGTGTGGGCGAGCTCGGTCTACCCCATGGCCCGCCGGATGGGGGTGGACATCACCCTGCCCACCGTCTCGCCGCAGCCGTACACCCGGCTGGCGTTCGAGGGCTACCAGTACGCCGCCGAGCACGGCAAGGCGGCCGAGTACACCCCGCGCATGCTGCGGGCGTTCTTCCAGGACAACCAGGACATCGGCCGGCCGGAGGTGCTCACCGCCATCGCCTCCGAACTCGGCCTCGACGCCGACGACTACGCACGCGCACTGAAGGACGGCACCTACCGGGAGACCCACCAGGAGGCCCTGCGCACCGCACAGGCGTACCGCATCTCCGCCGTTCCCACGATCATCGTCAACGACCGGCACCGCATCGAGGGCGTGCCGAACGCGGCCCAGCTGCGCAAGGCGGTCCTCGACGAGCAGGCCTTCCTGGCCGTCAGCCAGGGCAACGCCTGCGGGATCGACGGCTGCTGAACCACGGCGACCGCCACGAAGACCGCCGCCGCCCCGAGCCACCGCCCACCGCGCCGGAGGCCGGTACGCGGTACCCGCTTCCCGGAACACCCCGGGAAGCGGCGACGGACGGCCCGGATTCCCCCGAGGGGCCGTCCGTCCCGTCCGTCCCGGCCTGCCCGGCCGGTTCGGCGATCCGTCGCCACTGGTAGCCGTCGCCACTGGTAGCCGTCGCGGGGGTGGCCGTCGCGGAGCCGGTGTGGTTCGCCGGGCGGCCGGTGAGCCGTCGCGGCTGTGCCGGCCTGCCCACCGCCTGCGGGGAACCGGGCTGTGCCGTGGTCGTCCTGCTCACCGCAGCGGATGCTCGACTCGTTCTCCCCGCACCGCTTCCTGGAACCGGAATGATCGTGCCGACGGGTGTGAGCGGGTGGGTGTGAGCGGGTGGGTGTGAGCGGGTGGTGGGGTGGCAGTGGGCGGGGGGTCGGGGGTCGCCGTGATCACCTGTCTCCACGGACCCGGCGCATCCTGCACACCGACCCGGAGATGCCGAAGCGGTACCAGGGCGACACGGATGACGCCCCCACCACGACGCTCGCGGACGTCGTCCGTCGCGGCCGGCCTGCGCGAGCGGTTCGGCCGCGGCCTGGCCCTGGTCGGCCAGGACACCCTCCGCACGCTCACCTTGATCTTGTGGATCGGGCGGGGGTCCGGGGTGCGGGTCAGCCGCCCTGGCCGGCGCTGCCGATCGGGCCGACCTTCACCGGGGTGCCGGTGCCGTCCGTGACGGGCAGGGAGGCGCCGCCCGGCCAGTCGAGGGAGACCGACTTCATCTCGTCCGGCGGGGTCACCACCAGTCCGGTGATGCGGACGCCGGAGCCACCGGAGTCGTTGACCGGGTAGGTGATGGCGAAGGACACCGACTGGCCGTCCTTGAGGACGACCGAGGTGGCTTGCTTTCCGGTGCGCTTGGCGGACAGCGAGCCCGCGTTGGTCTTCAGGTCGACACCGGCGTAACCCGAGATCGTGCAGTCCCGGCCGCCGCCGTTGGTGAACTCCACCGCGACGGTGCCGTCCGTGTCGCCGCCGATGGTGGCGTCCTTCGCCGTGACCTCCAGCTCGTCGGTGCGGCACTTGCCGACCGTACCGCCCTTGTTGGAGCCGGTCCCGGCGACGGTGCCCTGGTCCTCGTTCGAGTCCTTCGTGGTGTCCTGCGCCGAGTCGCCGGAGCTCGAGGCACCGTTCGCAGAGGACGGGGCGGACGAGGTGCCCGAGTCGTTCCGGTCCGTGGCGATGTCGTCGTTCTGGCAGGCGGTGAGCGAGAGACCCGCGACGACGGCCAGGGCAGCGATGGTCATCCTGCTGACGCGCATGATGTCTTCCTTGATGTCGGTCGGTGTGACGGTCCGTGAGTTCGAGTCGTTCTGCACATCAAGAGCCGTCCGGTCCGTGGTGCGTTTCGCCCAACCGCCTGCTCGGACAGGCCTGTTACAGACGAAGTCGGCCACCGGGCCACAGGCCCGACGAGACGGCGTTTTCGCACCGCTCCGTCCCGCGCGCGGCCACGGCCCGCCGGGACGGACCTGTGACATGGCGGTCCTTGTCCCCGGTCGGTGCCCCAGCCTTCGTCGGTTGCTGGCGCGCGTGCACGCAGCGGCCCCACGCGGGTTCCTCACCGGGCGAGCAGGGCCCGGCAGCGTGCTCAGCGGCAAGGGCGAGGCCGCACAACGACGGCCCGAGCCCGAGAAACCCAGCCCCGGAGCACCACGTATGCAGCTTCCGCGCCGTGCCCGCTCAGCGCGGTGGCCGCACCGGCCGATGCTCGGCGTACACCGCCTCGCAGTCCTTCACCGCCGACGTGGCCGACGGCACGTCGAGCGGCACTCCCACCACGATCACCGTCCCGGCCGGCGCCCTCACCGCCTCCACGGTCGCCGCCGACGGCACCACCGCCGCGGCCCCCTCCAGCACCCTGAAGGTCGGCAGCGACGGCACACCGCACGGCGCGGCCATCTCCAGCCCGACCTGTCGGCGATTCCCGACGGTGCCCGGCTGAACAGCGTGATCCTGCGCCTGACCCGCTCCGGCTGCCTGACCACCTGCGGCAGTTCGCAGATCGAGGTGTCCTCGCTCAGCGGCGACTGGTCCACCACCGGCACCGGCGCGGAGCCGGCCTCGCTCACCACCACCGCCGACACCGCCACCGGCGGCTCCGCCAACAGCCCCGTCAGCCTGGACATCACCGGTCCGGCGGACACCTGGCGCACCGGCTGGCGCGCAGCCGGTCGTGGAACTCCCTGACCAGCACGTGGTCACGCCAGCGGCGGAAAAACGCGTAGACCCGGTCCCACGGCGGGAAGTCCACCGGCATCGCCCGCCACTTGATGCCATTGTCGACGAGATAGCGGATCGCATCGAGTATCGCGCGGTGGCAGTACGCCTCCGGCTGCCCGCCCCGGCCGCGCATCCAGCCCGGCACCGGCAGCAGCGGCCGCACCACCGCCCACTCCGCGTCCGTCATGTCCGAGGGATACCGCCGAACACGTTCCGGATGATCGGCCGCATTCCCGAATCGGTGAGCAACACAATCACACGACGGTGCAGCCGAGTTGAACTCCGCCGGCGCAAGCACGTACAACTGCGGCAACAGGGTCTCCTGGATCTCGGTTGGCTTCGCAACCCCGAGCTACCGAGAGGCCCTGCCTTCATGCCGGTGACCAGCCGCAGTCACCCGATCGAGACTCCCGTTCGACGCACACCCCTCAAGATCGGAACGACAACAGCCACTCACCTGTACCCGCCTCAGCTACACCAGCCCCGCTCACCTGTGGCTGGGTAGCACCGCCGAAAACCGCGCGCAATGGGCCAGTCGGCACTGCACCACCACAGGCCCGCTCGCAGAACTCCGCGGGGCTGCTGGACGCACCCGCCTTATCGCCGCCGCCCGGGCTTGCTGCCGGAGAGGACCCAGCACGATCGGAGACCGGAATCACGCAGCAGAAGCCGCAGGACTCCCCTCTCACCTTGCGGGGGGCGCCGCGGTTTTCGTGGCTGGCCGCGGTTGGGGCGGAGCCCCCTCGTCTCCTGGAACGGCCTGCCGCGCGCCAGGTTGTTCCGCTCGGTGATCGCGGTCCCTGCGTGCGGTGCTCACGCTACCCCGTCGTCGGTGTCCCGGTCGCTGTGGGCGAGGCGCTCGCTCTGGTGGCCTGGCGCGTCGGCGTTGCAGGGTCGGAAGCGGGCGAGGTATGCCGGGTTTGGGCCGCGGCGCTCTGTCAGGTGGAGGCCGGCGGCGTCGGCGAGCCGGTGCAGACGGCCGAAGGGGATCCAGTGCCGGTCGAAGAACTCGCCGATCACCAGTCGCCCGCCTGGTGCCAGCACCCGCACCGCCTCGCGCAGTACCCGATCCGGCTCGGGGATCTCGCCGAGCGCGGTCACGGCGTATATGGCGTCGAATGTCCGATCGGCGTAGGGCAGTTCACGTGCGTCCGAGCGGGTGGGCGTGATCGTCGCCAGGCCGTCGCGCTCGGCGCGGCACATCGTGGTCGAGCATCTCCTGCTGGATGTCGAGCACATCGAGCCGTCCCTCCGGCCCGAGCTGCGGGGCGTCGTGCAGCGACTGCAGTCCGGTCCCCGGGCCGATCTCCAGGATCCGCTCCCCCGGCCGCGGCCGCAGTACGGCGTCTATCCGGTCGGCGGTCAGGAACGGCAACGGCACGTCGAGGAGGCCGCGTTGGGCGTACGGATAGGGCGCCGTGTCGCCCAACCACCAGGCGGCGGCCAACGCGGCGCCCGCGCCGGCGGCGACCGCCCAGCGGGTCCGGGCCGGGATCGGGGCGACGGGGGCGGTGGTGATGCGGTGCATGGTGTTCTCCGGTGGATCGATTCGGTCCGTGGCATGTGGCTGGGTGGTCGGCGTCACGCGGGCCGGCTCAGCGCCCGCAGCGCCAGTCGGCCGCACAGCGCGGCGAGCGGCAGCTCGGCGCCGAGCGCCATGGCGACCGCGGTGGCGAAGTCGCCGCCCGGGGCCGCGGTCGTGGTGTCGAACCAGGCGTCCACCGCAAGCAGCGTCGCGGTCGCGGCGGCTGCCAGGGCGTGCCGCCGGTCACCGCGGGCGGCGAGGAGGCCGGTGGCGATCAGGCCGAGCGCCTCCAGCGCGTCGAGCCCGACCCAGGCGACCGGCCAGTGCGCCGCGGTCGCGGTGGCTGGCAGGCCGGTGGCCAGCACGTACAGCCACGGCAGCAGGGCGAGCCCGCAGGCGACCAGCAGCCACCCGGCCCGCCGCATGCCCCGCGCCGGGCGCGGCTCCTCCGCCTCTTCGTGGAGCGGGATGACCTTGGCGCGGTCGAAGCCCTCGGCACCGGCCAATTCGTCATTACGCAACACCAGTTGACGCATCGTCTTCCCCCGCTCCCCGCCGGCTCTCCCCTTCACGTGCTCCACCCTCCGCCGCACACCAGGGCGCCGTCAGTCACGCAGGGTTCCGACCCGGGGTGCAGAAAAGTGCACCCTCGAACCGGGCGGGAGCGTCATGGCACGGGGATGGCCTGCGGCTTTACCGTTTGACGCATGCAACTCACAACGTGGCTGCAGCTGGTAGTGGGCCGGCCGTTCCGCAGGGCGGGACACCGGACCGCGCTCGTCGCCGCCGGCCTGCCGCTCCACCTCGCCGTGGTGCCAGTGTGGCTCTGGCTGCTCGGCACCTTGGCGGCGTTGGTGCCGTACGTCACTCCGCTGCCCGTGCTGCTCACGCTCGTGGTGACACCCCTGCTGACCGCCGGGCAGCGGCGGCGCTACCGGGCGCTCGTCGGCAAGGACCTTCCGCGCCCCGCCGTACCCGGGCCGGGACGCAACTGGAAGTCGGCGGTACGTCGTCTGACCACGCGGGCCTTGTGGCGGCAGGTCTGCTACCACGCCGTGGCGGGTCCGCTGCTCGCCGTCCTGGACCTCGCCGTCCTCGCCGTCTGGGCCGCCGCTCTCGTGGCCGCCTCCATCTACGTGTGGATCTGGGCGCTGCCCCCGCAGTGGCGGGTCACCGACCTCGGATACACCACGCAGGCCGCGTACATCACCGCCGGCGGCCTCGCCCTGCTGTTCCTCGGGCCCCGGCTGACCGGCGCTCTGGTGCGGCTGGACACCCGGGCGGCCGAGGTCCTGCTCGGCCCCAGCCGCACGGAGAAGCTGGCCCGCCGGGTAGCCGACCTCGCCGAGAGCCGGGCCGGTGTGCTCGACGCCGCCGACGCCGAGCGGCGGCGGATCGAGCGCGACCTGCACGACGGCGCACAGCAGCGCCTCGTCTCACTCGCCGTCAACCTGGGCCTGGCCAGGTCCACCCTCGGCGACCTGCCGGAGGACGCCCGCAAGGTGATCGACGAGGCGCACCGCGAGGCGAAGGAGGCGATCGCCGAGCTGAACGACCTGGTGCGCGGCCTGCATCCGGCCGTCCTTGAGGACCGCGGCCTCGACGCCGCGCTGTCCGGGGTCGCCGCCCGCCTCCCGATCCCGGTGCGTGTGGCGGTGGACCTGCCGCAGCGCCCCTCACCCACGGTCGAGGCCGTCGCGTACTTCGTGGTCTCCGAAGCCCTGACGAACGTGGTCAAACACGCCCATGCGACCGGGGCGGACGTGACCGTGGAGCGGATCGGGGAGACACTGCTGGTGGTCGTCGCTGACGACGGCGCGGGCGGCGCGGATCTCGCGGCGGCCGGCGGTGGCACCGGGCTCGCCGGGCTCGCCAAGCGCGTCGCGTCCGTCGACGGCACGTTCTCCTGCCGCAGCCCCGCCGGGGGCCCGACCGTCATCACCGTGGAGCTGCCGTGCGCGCCGTGATCGCCGAGGATTCCCTCTTGCTGCGCATCGGCGTGGTCAAGGTGCTGGAGGCGGCCGGCTTCGAGGTGTGCGCGCAAGTCGCCGACGCAGAAGGGCTGCTGGCAGCCGTCGAGGAGCACCGGCCCGACATCGCCGTGGTCGACGTGCGCATGCCGCCCGGCTTCACCGACGAGGGAGTGCGCGCCGCGCTGGTGATCCGCCGCCAGTACCCGCGTACCGCCGTGCTCCTGCTGTCGCAGTACGTGGAGGAGCGGTACGCCGCCGATCTGCTCGCCGCCAACACCTCGGGCGTCGGCTATCTGCTCAAGCAACGGGTCGCCGACGTCGAGGAGTTCGCCGAGGCGGTACGCCGGGTGGCGGCCGGCGGCACCGCGCTCGACCCGCAGGTCGTCGCGCAGCTGCTGGTGCGCCGGCACAGCGATCCGCTCGACCGGCTGACACCGCGCGAGCGGGAGGTGCTGGAGCTGATGGCGGGCGGCCGGTCCAACTCCGGCATCGCCGCCGAGCTGGTCGTGAGCGAGAGCGCGGTCGCCAAGCACATCAACAGCATCTTCACCAAGCTCGACCTGCCCAAGGCCGACGCCGACCACCGCCGCGTCCTGGCGGTGCTGCGCTTTCTGGGCGTTGCGACCGCATAGTGCGCGATCACGCCCGCATGCCCAGTCGACTACGGTGCTGAGCAGCACTTACGAGTTGGTGCGTGATAGCGGGTGAGGCGTCGTGCCAGGCAGGTGGCATGATCCGGGCGTGGCGATCATGGTTAATCGGGAGGAATAGTCAATACCTGTGGATCTGGGGGCGGCGGTAAACATCAAAGTCTGCCGAGGTCCGGGGGCTCGTCTGCGAAGCTGCGGTCCAAA
>NZ_JBVIIE010000097.1:0-19341 GCF_055569945.1 Streptomyces sp. NPDC031340 | reverse complement strand
TCGCTCGTAGAAGAAGTGGACCCCCTCCTCGCGCGCGGGGGGTGCGGGACAGAACGGGGTCTCCCCGGAAGGGGGGGGGGGGGGGTCCCGGGGTCCCCCCCCCGGGACCCCCCCCGCTCGCACCGTGCGGCCGTCAGCCCTCGCGGTCCGCGGTGGGGACCACGACACCCTTCGGGGCGGCGGCACCGTTCGGGGCGGCGCCGTTCGGGGTGCGGACCACGGCGACTTCCGCGCCCTCGCGGTCCGCGGTGGGGACCACGGCGCCGGTCGGGGCGGGGACCACGGCGACGGGGCACCGCGCGTGCCGCAGCACCGCGCGTCCCGCCGAGCCCCGCACCGCCTCCGCGACCCGGCCGCGGCTGCGCGCGCCGACCACGACGAGCTGGGCGCCGGCGGTCGTCTTCTCGACGGCGGCGCCGGTCCGGCCCCTGCTCCGCCGCAGGCGCACGGTGACGTCCGGGTGCCGCTGGCACAGCACGGACAGGGTCGCGGCGCGGTGGGCGGACTTCGTGCCGTCCACCGGCCCGAACGGCACGTGGGGCAGCCGGCCGTCCACGTTCAGGACCACCAGGTCGACACCCCGCTCGGCGGCCTCGGCGAAGGCGAAGGCGGCCACCGCCCGGCCGGCCGTCGAGGCGTCGTCGACCAGCACGACGGGGCCGCCGGGCTGCGGCGTTCCGCGGACCACGAGCACCGGACAGGAGCCGTGCGCGGTCAGCCGTCCGGCGACCGAGTCGCGCGCCGGCCCGCCGAACCGCCCCGGGTGCGCACCGCCCACCACGGTGAGCGTCGCGTGACGCGACTCGCTCTCCAGCACCGTCGCGGCCTCGCCCACCAGGACCTCGCTCGTGATCGGCAGGCCGGGGGCGACCCGGCGGGCCCGCTCCTCGGCCAGGCTCAGCGTCCCGTCCGGCCCGGCGCCGTCCGGGTCCCACGGCGGCACGCCCGCCGGCCCGGGGTCCGAGGGCCATGCGACGGCGTACGCCAGCTGCAGTCCCACCCCGCGCCGGTCGGCCTCCCACGCCGCCGCTTCGACGGCGGCCAGGCTCGACGGAGTGCCGTCCACCCCCACCAGGACCGGTTCACGCATGGCAACTCATCCCTTCTCCGTGCGGGCCCGGTCACGGCGGCCGGGTACCGCGGGCGGCAGCGTCCGCGCGGCCGGGCCCTCGTCCGGCGGCCCGGCCGCGGCGGGTCGCGCCTGCCGCCTCCAGCCTCGGACCGCGGTGCCGCCTTCCGCGTTGGGCCGTACGGTCCCGGGCGCCCCACCGACCGGCCCTCAGCCGGCGGCCGGGCGCCGTGCCTGGCGCGGGCCCACGGCGCGCACGAGCAGTTCGACGGCCAGCACGGTGGAGGCGGTCAGCAGACACAGGGCCCACTGCGCCGCCCCGAGCGGCACGGTCCCGAACAGGTCGCGCATCCACGGCACGTGGACGGCCGCCACCTGCACGGCGACGATGCCGGCCAGGCACAGCCACAGGGTCCGGTTGCGCAGCTGGTGGCGGCCCAGCACGGGCCCGTCGTCCGCGCGGGCGTTGAGCGAGTTGAACGGCTGGAAGAGGACGAACGTGGTGAACGCCATGGTCAGCGCGGTGTCCGTGCCGTAGGCGGAGCGGGCCGCGGCGAGCAGGACGATCGTCCCGAGGGCCATGACGGCTCCGGCCCGGCCGATGGCGCGGAGCCGGCGGGCGTCCAGGATGCGCTCCGCCGGATCGCGCGGCGGGTGCCGCATCACGTCGTCGCGGGCGGGGTCCACGGCCAGCGCCATCGCGGGCGGTCCGTCCATGATGATGTTGACCCACAGCAGCTGGGCCGTCGTCAGCGGCGCGGGCAGCCCGGCCAGGGAGGCCCCCAGCAGCGTCAGGATGGCGCCGATGTTGGTGGCCAGCTGGAAGCGCACGAACTTGACGATGTTGGCGTAGATGGCGCGTCCCTCGCGCACGGCCCGCACGATCGTGGAGAAGTCGTCGTCGGTGAGGACCATGTCGGCGGCTTCCTTGGCCACGTCGGTGCCGGTGCGGCCCATGGCCACCCCGATGTGGGCGGCCCGCAGCGCCGCCGCGTCGTTGACGCCGTCACCGGTCATGGCGACGATGTGGCCCCGGCTGGACAGTGCCCGCACGATGGCGACCTTGTGCTCCGGGGCGACCCGGGCGAACACGCCGATGTCCTCGATGCGCGCGGCCAGTTCGCCGTCGGTCATCCGGTCCAGGTCCGCGCCCGTCACCACCTCGCCGCCGAGACCCAGTTCGCGGGCGACGGCCGCCGCGGTGTCGGCGTGGTCCCCGGTGATCATCTTGACGGCGACGCCCGCCGTGCGGCACAGCGCCAGCGCGTCCCGCGCCTGCGGCCGGGGCGGGTCGGCGATACCGGCGACCGCCGTCAGCGTCAGCCCGCCCAGCCCGCCGCCGCCCCGCGCCGCGGGTGCGCCGTCCAGCACGGCGCCGGCCGCCCCGAGGACCCGCAGGCCCCGGCCGCCCAACCCCGCGGCGGCCGCGAGGATCTCGCTCCTGCGCCGGTCGTCGAGGTCGCGTACGCCGTCGTCGGTGAGGACGCTGTCGCACAGCGGCAGCAGCACGTCCACGGCGCCCTTGACCTGGACCAGGGTGCGTCCACCAGGTCCGCCGGGTTCGGCGGGTTCGGCATGGAAGGTGGCCATGTACTTGGCGGCCGCGTCGAAGGGCACCTCGCCGGTGCGCGGCCGGCGCGCGCGCAGCCCGTCGACGTCCACCCCCGCCTTCACCGCCAGCACCGCCAGCGCGGCCTCGGTGGGGTCCCCGACGGGTCCGCCGTCGGCCAGGCGGGCGTCGTTGCACAGGGCGAACGGCATCACCGCCGCCCGCAGCGCTTCGGCACCGGAGCCGGCACCCGAGCCGGCGTCGCGGTCACGGTCACGGTCGCGCTCACCGCCGTCGCCGCCGTGCGGGCGGAGGGCGCCCGCGGTGTCGTAGCCCTCGCCCGTGACGTCGTAGAAGCGGCCGCGGGTCCACAGGGTGCGCACGGTCATCTCGTTGAGCGTCAGGGTGCCGGTCTTGTCGCTGCACACGACCGTCGCCGAGCCGAGGGACTCCACCGAGGCGAGGCGCTTGACCACGGCGCCGCGGCGCGCCATGCGGTACACCCCCAGCGCGAGGGTCAGGGCGAGGACGGCGGGCAGTCCCTCGGGGATCGCGGCGACGGCCAGCGCGACGGCCCGCAGCGCGATGTCCCCCGGCGACTCGCCGCGCAGCAGCGAGATGACGGCGTAGGCGACGACCGCGACGCCGCTGAGCAGCGCCAGCCGCCGGCCGAGGCTGTCCAGCTGGACCTGCAGCGGCGTGGGCGGTTCGGTGCTGGTGCGCAGCGACTCGGCGATGGCGCCGAGTTCGGTGCGCATGCCGGTGGCCGTGACGATCATCTCGGCGCGGCCCCTGGTCAGCGAGGTGTTCATGAACAGCTCACCGGTGCGCTCGGCGAGCTGCACCGGGGCGTCCGTCCCCTCTCCGACCACCGCCAGGTTCTTGGCGACGGGCTGCGACTCCCCCGTCAGGGCCGCCTCGGCCGCTTCCACGGACTCCGCGACGACCAGCCGTCCGTCGGCCGGCACCCGGTCACCGGCCTCCAGCACCACCACGTCGCCGGGGACCAGGTCCGCCGCGTCCACCAGCCGCTCCCGGCCGTCGCGGCGGACCCGGGCGGTGGGCACCAGCATCCGGTGCAGCGCCTCCAGGCTGCGTTCGGCGCGCCGTTCCTGCAGATAGCCGAGCACGGCGTTGATCTGCAGCACGACGGTGATCACCACGGCGTCCTTGACCTCGCCGACCGCTCCGGCGACCACGGCCGCGATCAGCAGGACGCCGATGAGCCAGTTGCGGAACTGGTCCAGGAACTTCAGCCACTCGGGCCGCCGGGCCGGTTCGGCCAGCCGGTTGGGCCCGCAGGCGGCGGCCCGGCCGGCGGCCTCGCGGGAGCCGAGTCCGTCGGCCGGGTCGACGCCGAGGCGTGCCGCGACCTGCCGGGGCGTCAACCGGCAGGCGCCGGGCAGCCCGGCGGAGGACACCCCCGGGAAGGGGGGCCGGACGGGCTCGGCCGTCGCCGGCTCGTTCACGGTCATGACGGCGAACCGTCCGTCCCCGCCGCAGCCGGACCGGTCATCGCAGGCCTCCCTCGTGGTGGGTCCCGGAGGCCGTCGCACGGCGTGCGGCAGTGCCCGGGGCCCGGCGTCGTCGGCCGGGCGGCCCCCGGCTCACTCCTACGCGTCCCACCCTCCGTCCCGCGCCGCCGCGCCGCAGTGGGCCGTACGGGCCCGAAGAGCACACCGACCGGCCCTCCCGGGCGGATGCCCCTGGTACGACCCTGAAATCGGGGAATCACGCGCGGCAGCGCTGCCCCGGCTGTCCGAGTGGGAGGTGCGCCATGACCAGTCGTCCCGTCGTCGCAGGGCTCGACGGTTCGCCGGCGAGCGTGACGGCCGCCTGGTGGGCCGCGCGCGAGGCGGTGGACCGGGGGCTGCCCGTCCTGCTGCTGCACTCCTGGACCACCCAGCCGCTCGACGTGCCCATCGCCCAGGAGGCCCTGAGCAAGCAGCGGTACGGCGGGCAGGTGCTGCAGCGCACCGAGACGGAGCTGCTGCACCGTTACCCCGACCTGTCGGTGACCACCGAACTGGTCTCGGACCCGGCCGCGAAGGCGCTCCTGGAGCTCAGTGAGAACGCCGCCATGCTGGTGCTCGGCTCCCGCGGGCTCGGCTCGGTCACGAGCTTCCTGCTCGGCTCCATCAGCCTGCACGTCCTCGCCCTCGCACAGTGCCCGATCGTGACCGTCCGGGCCGGTGACCCGGCCGTCGAGGAGGGGTGGGAGCACCCCGCGGCGAGCGAGCGGGACGAGATCGTGGTGGGGGTGCAGGAGTACGGCCCCGCCTCCGACGCGCTGCTGGAGTTCGCGTTCGGCGCCGCCCAGACCCACCGGTGCGCGGTGCGGGCGGTGCACGCACTGCCGCCCGAGTCCCCGCTGCCTCACCCGCACGGGGCCGCCGTGCTGCACGAGACGGAGGAACACGCCCGGCTCACGGCGGTGCTCGCCCCGTGGCGGGAGAAGTTCCCGGACATCCGCGTGCTGGAGCACATGGCGCAGGGCTCCGCGGCCCAGGTGCTGCTGTCGGCCTCCGAGCACAGCCGGCTCACCGTGGTCGGGCGCCGCCGGCACCCGTCCCACCTCGCCTGGAAGCTCGGGCCGGTCGCGCACGCCGCCCTGCACCACGAGCCGTGCCCGGTCGCCGTCGTCCCGCACGACTGACGGCCCGGGGAAAGATGAAGGAGCACATGATGCCGGGGACACCGCTACGCCGCACGCTGGTCTCGCTCCGGCCTCCGGGGCTGGAACCGCTCCTGCTGGCCGTCACGGCGGCGGCGCTGGTGGCCGGCGGTCTGCTCCGGCTCCTCGGCATGCCGGACCTCGCCGACCTGTCCTGGGCCGTGGGGACCGTGGCGGCCGTGGTGCCCGCGGTGGTGTGGGTGGTGGACGCGCTGCGGCACGGGCGCGCGGGCGTGGACGTCATCGCGGTGCTGGCGCTCGGGGGCACGCTGGCCGTCGGCGAGTACCTGGCCGGTGCGCTGATCGCGCTGATGCTCGCCACCGGACGCACCCTCGAGGCGGCCGCCCAGCGGCGGGCCTCCCGTGACCTGCGCGCCCTGCTGGAGCACGCGCCCCGCAACGCGCGGCGGCGCACCGGCAGCGAGGTGCGCACGGTGCCGGTGGCCGAGGTGGAGGTCGGCGACCTGCTGGTCGTCGGCCCAGGCGAGGTGGTCCCCGTGGACGGCCGGGTCGTCGGCGATCCGGCCGTCCTCGACGAGTCCGTGCTGACCGGCGAGTCCCTGACCGTGCGGCGCCCCGAGGGCGAGACGGTGCGCAGCGGCGCGGTCAACGCGGGCGGCGCCTTCGAGCTGCGGGCCACGGCGACCGAGCGGGACAGCACGTACGCGGAGATCGTGCGGCTGGCACAGCAGGCCGGCGCCGAGTCCGCTCCGTTGGTCCGGCTGGCCGACCGCTACGCGGCCTGGTTCCTGCCGCTGTCGGTGGCGGTCGCGGCGCTGGCCTGGCTGGTGTCGGGGTCGGCGGTGCGGGCGGTGGCGGTGCTGGTGGTCGCCACGCCGTGTCCGCTGTTGCTGGCGGCGCCGGTGGCCGTCGTCTCCGGCCTGTCCCGCGCGTCCCGCCTCGGCGTGGTGATCCGCGACGGCGGGGCGCTGGAGAACCTCGGCCGGGCCCGGACCCTGCTGCTGGACAAGACCGGCACGCTCACCGGCGGGCGCCCGCGGGTGCTGGACGTGGTGGCGGCGCCCGGGTGGCAGCCGGCCCAGGTGCTGCGGCTGGCCGCCTCGCTCGACCAGTACTCCCCGCACGTCCTCGCGGAGGCCATCGTCGGCGCGGCCCGTGCGCGGGGGCTGCACCTGTCGGTGCCCTCGGACATGACCGAGGAGCCCGGCACCGGGGTCACCGGCGTCGTGGCGGGACGCCGGATGGCCGTGGGCCAACTCGACGAGCACGCCGAACGGCCGGACTGGGCGCGGGCGGCGGACAACCGGGCGCTGCTGGACGGGGCGGCCGTGGCCTGGCTGAGCGTCGACAAGCACCCGGTCGGCGCCGTCCTGCTGCGCGACCCGGTGCGGCCGGACGCGCCGCGGACCCTGCGCAGGCTGCGCGCGGCCGGGCTCGAACGGCTGGTGATGCTCACCGGCGACCGCGCCGAACCCGCCCGTGAGGTCGGCGCCGTGCTCGGCCTCGACGACGTGCGGGCCGGGCTCACCCCGGCCGGCAAGGTCGCCGCGGTGCGGGCCGAACGGGAGTCCGCGGTGACCGTGATGGTCGGCGACGGCGTGAACGACGCGCCAGCGCTGGCCGCCGCGGACATCGGCGTGGCGATGGGCGCCCGCGGTTCCACCGCCTCCTCCGAGGCCGCCGACATCGTGCTGACGACGGACCGCGTGGACCGCCTCGCCGACGCGGTCGCCATCGCCGTACGGTCCCGGCGGATCGCCGTGCAGAGCGCGCTGGGCGGCATGCTGCTGTCGCTGGCCGCCATGGCCGCGGCCGCCTTCGGGCTGCTGCCGCCCGCCGTCGGCGCGCTGCTGCAGGAGGGCATCGACGTCGCGGTCATCCTCAACGCCCTGCGCGCGCTCCGCGACGACCAGGCCGAACGGCCGCAGCTGCAGCCCGCCGCGGAGGCCCTCATCCACCGGTTCGCGGCCGAGCACGACGACCTGCAGGACGTCCTCGAGGCGGTGCGGGACGCCGCCGACCACCTCGCCGACGGCGCCGGTCCACGGTCCCTGGTGCCGGTGGCCGAGGTGCACCGGCTGCTGACCGAACGGCTGCTGCCGCACGAGTACGCCGAGGAGCACGAGCTGTATCCGGCGCTGGCGCCCGCGCTCGGCGGTCCCGAGGCGACGGCCACGATGAGCCGCGCCCACGCCGAGATCGAACGCCTCTCGCGGCGCATCGCGACCCACCTCGCGCTGGCCGGACCGGACGGCACGCTCGCCCCCGAACAGCTCGACGACCTGCGGGCCAGCCTCTACGGCCTGCACACGGTCCTGCGCCTCCATTTCACCCAGGAGGAGGAGAACTACTTCTCCCTCGCCCGCTGACCATCCCCGGAGTGACGGTGCCGGCGCCTCCGGCCCACCGCGGCAGCTCGACGTCCGCCGCGGGCCGGTTGGCCGGACGTCTACGACGCCGGCACCGACGCCCGCATCGACGTCCGGTGCGACTCCGGCCGCGACCGGCTCCTCGACGCGCCACCCGCGCCGCGCTGACCTGGAGGGATGCCGCGCACCGCATCCACCGCACGTCTGTCGGTCGAGTCGGGCCCGGCCGCCACGGGACGGGTCGAGGGCCCGGTGGGCCGTACGGGGGGCCGGTCGGCCCATGCCGCACCGGCTCCGGGACCCGCAGGATGGCGACATGCCCTGTCCGTCGCCGGCCGTGGACCGCCGGCAGGACCTCCGGAGGTGGTTCCCATGAACGCGCTTCCCTCCCGCCGGTCGGACCGGCGCCCCGCGACCCTGCTGCATCTGCCGTGCGCCGAACGCACCGTGGGCGTGGAGGCCGCGCTCGTGCTGCCGACGGTGATGGTGCTGGTCGTGGAGGACGCGTGCGCCGTGATCGCGCTGCGGGACTGGCAGCGCCGCGAACCGTCCCGACGGCACCCGCTGGCCCGCCGCCGCTGGCGCCTCGAGGGCGAGCGGCTACGGGCGAAGAAGGCCCGCATCAAGGAGCTGGCCGCGCAGTCCCTGGACACCCCGGACTGACCACCCCCGGCCCACCACCCGACACACCGGATCCGCACTCACCCCGTCGGCAACAACCGGCCGTCAGGCCGAGCGGACGGGGGTCTGCCGTGTCGGCGGCAGGCCAAGGCCCTGGGAACGCGCGCGGGTGTCACCGACCGGCTCGGGGCGATTCAGTAGGCACCGTCGGCCGGCTGGCCGCGGCCACGCTGCCGTCGGTACGAAGTTTCCCGCCCCCGGTGCCCAGGGCACGGGCACCCGCCCCCGGTGCCGGGGCGCCGGCGACGAGGGCGGGGGCGGGTGGCCGGGGCGGGAGGGGCGTCACTCGATGTCGAGTACCTCGGGGACTGGGCGGCGGGGGCTCGCCACGCCTGTGGGGCCGTAGCCCAGGCGCAGGACCATCTGGACGAAGCCCATCGCGGAGACGGGGTCCCGGGCCAGCTCACGCAGGTCGCGCTGTTCCAGGGAGTGGGAGCTGAGGGACGTGGCCAGTCCGTGCAGCGTGGCGAGCAGCAGCACCCGCTCCATCGCCTGGCCGGCGCGCAGCCAGTCGGCCCTGCGGTCGTTGGTGGTGCCGAGCAGGGCCAACTGGGGCACGGCCTCGAAGACCGCAGCCGTCCGGCCGGGGACGGGGCGGCGGCCGGCGAAGTCCCGTACCGGGGCCCGTCCGTCCGACTTCCTCGGGCCGAAGGCGTAGTCCGGGATCCCGTCGACGGCCGCTTCGGCCTCCTGCGGCCCGATGCGGGTCCAGTGCTGGATGTCCTCGAACCGCTCGGGCCGTACGCTGTCGCGGCCCTCGACGTCACGGACGTGGTCGAGCAGCGCCTCCACGTGCCAGACGTCGGGGAAGGCCAGCTGCGCGCCCTCCTTCCGGGCGGCGTCGCACAGCGCGTCCGCAACCTCCCTGGGGATCGGCTGCTCCGTGAAGGGGTGCCGGCTGGTGTGGCGCCGGCCGATCGCCGGGAACAGCCGGGCCAGCTCGCGGTCCGGGCCGCCGGTGCCGGTGAGGCGCACGGTGGCGTAGAGGTCGGGGTCGGCCGGGCTGGGCAGCAGCCGGGTGTCCACGTCCCAGCCGGCGTGGGCCGCGGCGACGCGCAGGTTGAACAGGGCGGCCGCGCAGCCGAGGCACAGCGCGCGGTTGTCGGGGTCGGTGTGCGTCATGGCGCGGCCGAGGTCGGGGCGCAGTTCGAAGGTGCGCGTGGCGGCGACGTACCGGAAGCGCCACGGTTGCGCGTTGTGCATCGAGGGGGCGGCCGTCGCGGCTGCCACCAGGTCCGTGATGGTGGTCGTGTCAATGGGTTGCGCCGACATGGCGCACCTCCCCTCGCAGGAGGCCGGGGCGGCCGGTGTCGCGGGTCAGTGTTTGCTGAGGGTGGGGCCGTCCGCGCGCAGCACGCTCAGCCGGCGCCGGTACTCCTCCTCGTCGATCTCCCCGCGGGCGAACCGTTCGGCGAGCAGTTGCTCGGGCGATGTCTTCGCGGGCGGGTGCGGGGGCTTGGGAGTCCGGCTCACCGCGCGGTAGACGACCACCGCGACGACGATGAGCAGGGCCCACATCAGGACCATGCCGACCGACCCGGCGGACCAGGTCCAGCCCGACATGCCGTGCCGGTTCCAGTACATCACGGCCGCCACCTCCCGTTCGTGCGGTGCCACGCGCGGCGGAGCCCGCCTCTTTCGGCGTGCGTACCGCCCCTGATGGCCAGCCTCCCCGGCCCGTCGGCGGGCGGGTAGGGGCCGCCGGCACTCGGCACGGGACCATCCGGCCCATCCTCGGCGGCGTCGCCCGAGCCACGCCGGCATGGAGGGGGACGGAACGCCGGGCTGGAGGCCGACGCCATGAAGCAGGTGATCGTCGTCGGGGTGGACCGGTCGGCGCGCAGCCGCCCGGCCGTGGAGTGGGCCGCGCGGGGAGCCGTACTGCGCGGCCTGCCGCTGTGTGTGGTGCACGTGGGGCCGCCCGCCGGGCCGGACGCGCCGCACCCGGAGGCCGTGGCTGCCGCTCTCGCCGCCGCCCGGTGCCTGACGGTGGCGGTGGAGAGCGTACGGCTGACCGGCGAGCCCGGCGCCGTCCTGCTGGAACGGGGTGCGGACGCGGCGATGACGGTGCTCGGCCTGCGCGGCGAGGGCAGGCGCACCGGGCTGACGCCGGGCTCGACGGCCCGGGTCGTCGCCGGCGCCGCGCGGTGCCCGGTCGTGCTGGTCCCGGCCGGGCCGGCCCCGCGGCCCCCGGACGGCCATCCGTACAAGATCCTGGCGGCCGTGGACGCCGACGATCCCGCGGACGGCGCGATCGACTTCGCGTTCGACACCGCGCGGCTGCACGGGGTGCGCCTGAACGCGCTGTACGCCGGGCCGCCTCCGCTGCGTGCGCCCGGGCCCACGGAGCGCGCGACGGCGGCGGCGCGCCGCGCCGCGCGGGCGGAGCGGGAACTGCGGCTGCTGACTCGGGCACTGCGGCCCTGGCGGGCGAAGTACCCGGCCGTCCGGGTCTTCGAGGACGTCGTCCTGTTCGATCCGGCGCAGGCGCTGATCCGGACCTCGCACCACGCGGACCTGCTGGTCGTGGGGCGCGACGGCCGGGGCGGGCTCGGCCCGGTCGCGTACGCCGTCGCCCGCCACACCGCCTGCCCGCCGGCCGTGGTCTCGGCCTGACCGCGCGGCCCGCTGGCCGTGGTCCCGGCCTGACCGCGCGGCGCTCTCGCCGTCGTCCCGGCCCGACCGGCCGGTCGGCCGGCGGTCAGCCGAGGAGTGTCAGGCGGCTGGTCTCCCCCGGTTCCAGCCGCACCGCGCGGTCCGGCAGCCGCACGTCGATCGGGGACTCCTCGGAGGACGGCACGATGATCTCCATCTGCCCGCGCTGCAGCCGCAGCCCCACGCCCCAGTGGCCCTGGTAGCGCATGGCGAACCCGTACGACGACAGCTCCGGCAGCGGCACCGGGTCCAGCCACAGCGCTCCGCTCCTGGTCTCGAGGCCGGTCAGGCCGCGCTGGACGAGGTCGAGGGTGCCGGCCATGGCGCCCAGGTGGATGCCCTCGCCCGTGGTGCCGCCCTGCACGTCGGCGATGTCGCCCTGCAGGGCCTCCTGGCAGAACTTCCACGCCTCCGACCGCCGGCACCGGGCCAGCACCCAGCCGTGCACCAGACCGCTGAGGGTGGAGCCGTGGCTGGTGCGGCTCAGGTAGTAGTCGACCGTGCGGATCCAGGTGTCCTCGTCGAGCCGCAGCCCCAGCCGGTGGAACAGGCCGCGCAGTTCGGCCGGGGAGAACAGGTAGCCGAGCATCAGCACGTCGGCCTGTTTGGACGCCTGGTAGCGGTTGACGCTGTCGCCCTCCGCCTCCAGGATCCGGTCCAGGCGGCGGATGTCGCCGTAACTCTCGCGGTAGCCCTCCCAGTCGAGTTCGGTGAGGTTGCCGTAGCCCTCGAACTGGCTGATGACGCCCTCGTGGAAGGGCACGTGGAGGGTGCGGGAGACGTCCTCCCACTGCTCCAGTTCGCTGCCGTCCAGTCCGGTGCGCTCGACGAGTTCGCGGCGGCGCGGCTCGGGCAGGGCTTCCACCAGCTCCAGGGCGCGGCTGAGCACCCAGGCGGCCGTGACGTTGGTGTACGCGTTGTCGTCGAGGCCGGGCCGGGTCGCGTCCGGGTAGGCCTCGTGGTACTCGTCGGGGCCGACGACACCCCTGATGCGGTGGCGCCGCAGCCCCTCGTCGTAGACGGCCGCGTCGGCCCAGAAGCGGGCGACCTGCAGCAGCATCTCGGCGCCCTTGGTGTGCAGGAACTCGGCGTCGCCGCTGGCCTCGCAGTACTGCCAGACGTTGTACGCGATCGCGGAGCCGACGTGGTGCTGCAACCGCGAGTGGTCGGGCAGCCAGCGTCCCGAGCGGGGGTTGAGGTGCAGTTGCTGGGTCTCCTCCCGGCCGTCGCTGCCGCTCTGCCACGGGAACATCGCGCCCCGGCGGCCCGCGTCCCGGGCGGCGGTGCAGGCCTGTTCGAGGCGCCGGTGGCGGTAGCGCAACAGCGAGCGGGACACCTCGGGGAAGTGCAGGTTGAGATACGGCAGGACGAACAGCTCGTCCCAGAAGACGTGGCCCCGGTACGCCTCGCCGTGCAGTCCCCGGGCGGGCACGCCGACATCGAGTTCGGCGGTGTGCGGCGAGAGCGTCTGCAGCACGTGGAACAGGTGCAGGCGCAGGACGCGGCCCGACTCGCCGGGCACGTCGAGGTCGGCCCGGCGCCACAGCTGGTCCCAGGCCGTGAGGTGGTCCTCGACCAGGGCGTCGAACCCGGGGGCCCGGCCGACCCGGTGGGTCGCCGCGTACAGCGGGTCGCTGATCGCGGGGTCGCGGGAGGTGTGCAGCGCGACGGTCTTGTCGATGACGACGGGCCGCCCCTCCGCCAGGTGCAGGCGGACCTCCTGGACGGCCCGCCGCCCCTCGTGCCGGACGGTGGCGGGTGCGTCGGCGGTCAGCCGCGCGGCGATGCCGATGCGGATGTCGGAGGTGCGGGTGCGGCAGCGCAGCCAGACCGTGTCGGTGGTGGCGTTGCCGGTATGCACGTGGATCAGGTGGCGGCCGTCGAGGTCGCGGTAGCGGGCCACTCCGCTGTTGGTGACGTTGGCGTCCAGGGCCGCCTCGACCTGGAGTTCGCCGGAGAAGCCCTCGGCCGTGAACTCGGTGCGCAGCGCGCCGAGGTGCGGGTCGGCCATGTGCGCCAGCCGCTGCTGACGCACCACCAGCACCCTGCCCTCGCCCAGACCGTAGCGGGTCCACCGCTCCAGCAGGCCGGACGTCAGGTGCAGCAACTGCCGGTGGTCGAGGACCTTTGCCGTGTCGGGGGTGAGCCACTGCCCGCCGTCGACGCGGAAGCGCAGCGGCAGCCAGTTCGGCACGTTGACCATGTCCTCGTTCTCGACCCGGCGTCCGGCCACCTCGGAGGTGAGCCGGTTGTAGCAGCCGGCGATGTAGGTGCCCGGATAGTGCACCTCGTCGGCGGTGCATTCCGGGAGGGTCCCGCGGGTGGCGAAGTAGCCGTTGCCGAGGGTGCACAGGGACTCCCGGAGCTGTTCGTCCATGGGGTCGTAGCCCTCGTACTCCCAGATGCCGTCCGTCACTCGACCCGTCCTCTCCTCGCCTTGCCTGACGGTGCGTACTGCGGTGCCGGGCGCGGACCGGCCGCCCGGTCACGCCCGTTGCGGCACCACGGCCACCGGGCAGGCCGCGTGGTGCAGCAGCGTGTGCGCCACCGTCCCCAACTGCAGGCCGTGGTGGCCGTGCCGGCGCCGCGCGCCGATGACCACGAGGTCCGCGGCGGCCGAGCGGTTCACGAGTACCCTCCGGGCCGGTCCTTCCACCGTGTGCCGGCGCAGCCTCGGCCCGAGTCCTTCCGCCGCGGGCCGGCTCAGCAGGTCGTCGAGGAGCGCGGAGGCGTGCTGCTCGTGGTCGTACGCGGCTTCCCCGGCCGGCGGGCGGCGGTCGGCGGTGCCGGGCGCGGGGCGGCGCCAGGCGCGTACGACGTCCAGGGTGCAGTCGCGTGCCAGCGCCTCGCGGAAGGCGAAGCCGGCCGCCTCCCCGGCCCGGGCCGGGTCGTCGGCGCCGAGCAGGATCCGCTGGTGGGTGCCGTGGATGCCGGCCTGGTCGCCGCGGACCACGATCACCGGGCAGCTGGCGCGTGCGGCGACGGTCAGGCCGACCGAGCCGAGCAGCAGGCCGGCCAGCTCCCCCCGGCCCCGTGAGCCGGTCACCACCGCGAAGGCGTCCCGTCCGGCCCGCAGCAGCGCGGCCGCCGGGTCGTCGGCGACCACGTCGGCGTGGATCTTCACCCCCGGGTCGCCGCGGCGGGCGCGCTGCACCGCGGACGCGACGGTGTTCTCCACCGTCACCTGCTCGAACGAGTCCCGCGCGACGGCGGACGGCACGGCGGGCTCGTAGCGCTCCCACAGGGAGGCGTACACCAGGCGCAGCGGCAGGGCGTGCCGGGCCGCTTCGCGCACCGCCCAGTCGAGCGCCTCCAGGCTCGCCTCCGATCCGTCGACACCTACGACCAGCGCCGCCTCCATGGTGTCCACCGCCTTTCGCCGGACGTCGCGGGGTCCCGGCCGCGGGCCCCCACGGTCACTGTCGCATCGCCCAGGGGCCGCCGCAGGGGGACGTTCGGCCCAGGCGGCTGCCCGTTCAGCCCCTGGGGTGCCCGCGGGCGTGGACCGGAGACTGAGGACGAGCCGGGGAGAAGGTGCGCCATGGCCGAGGTCCAGCAAGCCCCCGTGCACGCGCTGCTCACGGACGGGACCATCGTTCGCATCAGGCCGGCGGGCCCCGCCGACCGCGGTGGCGTGCTGCGGCTGTGCGGACAGGCGCCGGCCGGCGAGCCGCCGTGGTTCCCCGGCCGTCGGGCCCTGGTCGCCGAGCATGCCGGCCGCCTCCTCGGGGTGGCCGCCTGCGGGGAGCCGCGCGAGGGCACGGCGGCGGAGCTGTTCCTGGCCGTGGACGACGACTGGCGGCACCGCGGCGTCGGCACGCTGCTCGTGGAGCACCTCGCGGACGCCGCCCGCGCCGACGGCGTCACCGCCTTCACCGCGGACTCGCTGTGTGACGACCACGGACCGCTCGCCCTGGTGCGGGACCTCGGCCTGCGCGACACCCGGAGGGCCGACGGCCCCCGGGTGCGCTGCACGATCGACCTCGCCGAGACCGAGGACTACCTGCGCGCCGTGGACGCCCGCGGCCGGCTGGCCGACACCGTCAGCCTGCGGCCGCTGCTGCGGCCCCGCAGCGTCGTGGTGATCGGCGCGGGCGGCGGCCCCGGGTCGGTGGGGCGCGCCATCCTGCGCGACATCCGGACCCGGTCCTTCGCCGGGCGCCTGTACGCCGTCGACCCGCGGGCCACACTGCTGTGCGGGGTGCCCGCCCGGCCGGCCGTGGACCGGCTTCCCGAAGTGCCGGACCTCGCCGTCGTCGCCGTGCCCGCGCCGGACGTGCCCACCGTGGCGCGGGAGTGCGGCGAGGCGGGCGTGCGTGCCCTGCTCGTCGTCTCCTCGCACCTGGACGCCGGGCAGACCGGCGCCCTGCTGGACGCCTGCCGCCGTCACGGCATGCGGATGGCCGGCCCGCACGCCCTGGGCCTGGCCAACACCGAGGACGGGGTCCGGCTGGACGCCACCTTCGCCACCCACGCGCCCGGCCCCGGCCCGGCCGGGGTGGCCGTGCAGTCCGGCGGGGTCGGCATCGCGCTGCTCGACGGGCTGACCCGGCTCGGTATCGGCGTGTCCACGTTCATCTCGCTCGGCGACAAGTACGACGTCAGCGGCAACGACATGCTCCAGTGGTGGGAGGACGACGGGCGGACCGGCCTGGCGCTGCTGCACCTGGAGTCCTTCGGCAACCCGCGCGCCTTCTCCCGTACCGCCCGCCGGGTGGCCCGCCGGATGCCGCTGCTGACGGTGGACGCCGGCCGTTCGGAGGCCGGACGCCGCGCCGCCGCAGCGCACACCGCCGCGGCGGCCGCCCGCACCGTGACCCGGCAGGCGCTGTTCACCCAGGCCGGCGTCACCGCCGCCCGTTCCCTCGGCGAACTGCTGGACGCCGCCGCCCTGCTGCACGCGCAGCCGCTGCCCCGGGGGCCGCGGGTCGCCATCGTGGGCAACGCGCGCGGCGCCGGCGTCCTGGCCGCGGACGCCTGTACGGACGCCGGGCTGACCGTGCCCGAGCTACCGGCCGCCGTGGCCGGCGAACTCCTCCGGCTGCTGCCCGAGGGCGCCGACGCCCGGAACCCCGTGGACGCGACCGCGTCCGTCGGCGAGAAGCAGTTGCGTGACTGTGTCGACCTGCTGGCCGGCCACGCCGCGGTCGACGCCGTCCTGGTCGGTCTGGTGCCCACCGCGGTCGCCGCGGCGACCGGCGACGACCTGGTGCGCGCGGTGACCGCCCCGGGGGCCCGCCCCCGCCCGGTGGTCGCGGTGCTGCCCGCCCAGGCGGCCCGGGTGGAGCTGCTGCCCACCTGCGGCGGGGGCGGCGTGCCCGCGTACTCCGACGCCCAGGACGCGGCCCGCGCCCTGGCCCACGCGGTGCGGCGGGCCGCCTGGCTCGCCCAGCCGGCCAGTCCGGTACCGGCGCTGCCGGACGTGGAGACCGGGCGGGCGCGGACGATCGTCGACGCGTTCCTGGAAGAGAATCCGGAGGGCGGGCTGCTGGACCCGCGGACGACCGCCGCGCTGCTCGGCTGCTACGGGGTTCCGCAGATCCCCTGGGCCTGGGCCCGTGACGAGGACGAGGCGATCGCCGCCGCCGAACGGCTGACGGGCGCCGACGGCCGGTTCGTGATGACGGCGTACGGGCCGGGGCCGGCACACCTCGGTGCGGACCGGGCCGTCGGTCTCGACCTGCGCGACACCTCCCGGCTGCGGGCCGTCCACCGGGAGTTGGTGGCCCGCTTCGGCGACCGGCTGACCGGCGTGGTGGTCCGGCCGCTCGCCGGACACGGCACCGAACTGTCGGCCCGGGTGGTGCAGGACGACGTGTTCGGGCCGCTGGTGCTGCTCGGGCCCGGCGGCACGCCGGCCGGGCTCCCCGGCGACCGGGAGGGACGGCTCGCCCCGCTCACCGAACGGGACGCGCGCGAACTGATCACGTCGGCGCGGTGCGCGCCCGCGCTGTTCGGGGGCGACGGCGGCCCGGCGCCCGACGTGGAGGCGCTCGGGCACCTCCTGCACAGGCTTTCCAGGATGGCCTGCGACCTGCCGCAACTGGCGGAGGCGGACCTCGATCCGCTGCTGGCCGGGGCGGACGGCGTCCTGGCCGTCGAGGTCCGCGTACGGCTCGTGCCGCGCCGCGGCAACGATCCCCATCTGCGCAGGCTGTGACACGCACCGGCGCGGATGAAGCAGGGAAGAAGCACGAAAGAAGGCGGTCATGTTACCTCTCGTCCTGGTCGGTGTGGCGGTGTTCGGCGCCTGCCTGGTGTTCGGCTACAGCTCGTTCGTCGTCGGCTTCGTGCTGATGGTGGTCGGTGTGCTCGGCCTGCTGATGTTCCTCGCGACCCCGGGCATGGTCCGGCGTCCCGGCGAGCACGGGACGGTCATCGAGGAGCGTCACTACCTGGGTGACTACGACGAGCACCGGGACCACCGCCACCACCGGCCGTGATCCGCGTCCTTCGCCCGAGGGACCGAGAAGGGGCCGACCGGCGCGCGCGAGTGCCGGTCGGCCCGGATCCCGCGCCGCCGCGCCCCGGGCAGCCTGGAAGTCCAGGCCACTCTTGGAGGCAGTCATGACCGAAAGCGCCATCGCCGACGTCATCGTGGTCGGTGTCGACGGGTCGGAGGGGTCCCTGGCCGCCCTGCGCTGGGCCGGGGAACAGGCCCGTTCCCCGCACACCGAGGTCGTCGCCGTGCACGCCTGGGAGCCGGCCGCGGAGCGGTACGCGCCTTACGCTCCGGCGTCCGCCTGCCCCACGGCGGCCGAACAGCGCGACCGGGCCGCCCAGCTCCTCGCCTCGTGCGTGCGCGAGGTGTTCGGCCCGCGCGTCGGCCCGGCCGTACGGGCCGTCCTGGTACAGGGGCCGCCCGCGCGGGTACTGCTGCAGCAGGCGCGCGGCGCGCGGCTGCTCGCCCTGGGGCACGAGGCCCACGGCCAGTGGGAGCGTCCCGCCGCGGGCGCGGTGGGCCGCGAGTGCCTGCGGTACTCCACGGTCCCGGTGGTGACGGTGCCCGCGCCGGTCCCCGTCCGGTCCGGGCACCCGCTCGAGCCGGCTCCGGCTCCGGCACCAGCACCGCGGCCGGTCGTCGTCGCCTGACGCGGCAGCGGCCGGGGGCCGAAGGACGGAGACCGGAGGACGGAGGACGGAGAGCGGAGGACGCAGGCCGGACGGGAGGTCGCCATGGATGTTCTGGTGGGATACGCCACCGCTCACGGCTCGACGCGCGAGATCGCCGCGCACCTGGCCCGGCGGTTGGGCCGGGCGGGGCTGAAGGCCGAGGCGCGGGACCTGGCGGTCGTGGACGACGCGGACGCCTACGGGGCGTTCGTGCTCGGCAGCGCCGTGCACGGGCAGGCGTGGCTGGAACCGGCCAAGGCGTTCCTGCGCGCCAACCTGGACGTGCTGGCCACGCGGCCGGTGTGGATCTTCAGCGTCGGGATGCCGGCCGCCCTGCGCGGTCCGTGGAAGCGCATGGGGCCGCAGGAGGAGCCACTCATCGTGCGGGCTCTGCCGAGGGAAGTGCCCTACCGCGGTCACCGGCTGTTCTCGGGTGTCGTCCGCCCCGCCCAACTGCCCCTGGCCGGGCGAGTGGTGTTCCGGCTGATGGGCGGCCGGTTCGGCGACTTCCGCGACTGGGACACCATCGACCGCTGGGCTGCTGGAATCGCCGGGGAACTCACGCACGGCTGACGGCGGGCGCTGCGACGCGGAGCGGGTACGGCGTGGAACAGGTGCGGCGTGGAACGGGTGCGGCGTGGAACGGGTGCGGCGTGGAGCCGGTGCGGATCCACGGCGGCTCGACGGGTACGCGACGGCCGGCGCCGCGCCCCGCCGCCTCCCGCCGCTCAGCAGCCGACGGCGGTACGGTGACCGGCGCCCGTCGGCAGGCCGGCAACGCCCCGGACCGGGAACCTGCTGCCGGTGACCGTGCCGAAACCACCCCGGAAGCCGAGCGGTGGTGGCCGCGGTGGTCATGATGTCGCTCTGCTCGGGTGATCGGGGCCGATCGGCCCTGGTGGGCGCGTGATTGGCGTGGTGTGCTGGAGGTGACGGGAAGGACCCGGCGAAGACGCGGAGCAACGGTCCTCGTGCCGCGCACCGCGCAATCAGGATCCGCGAGAAGCGGATGGGTCCTTCCCGCCTTGCTGTGCTTCGGCCTCGGGTCGGTGGACGGTCTCGTCCGCCACCCGGTCCACGGACGCGGCTGCCTCTGCCGCGACGGCCCGGACCGAGCCCGGCCGACGAGATGCCGACGGCCCCGACGACGTGGGGGGGGGGGGGGGGGCCCAACCACCGCGGGGGGGGGGGGAACCGCTCCGTGTCCCCCCACGCCGCGCCACCTCCATGCACGAAAAACGCCCCCAACCGCGGAGCCCCCCAGTATCGT